>JAJYRZ010000209.1 GCA_021793835.1 Actinomycetes bacterium
GAAGAAGACCCCCGAGCTGATCCCGCTGTGCCATCCGATCGCCGTGTCCGGGGTGACCGTGGAGTTCACGCTCGGCCAGGCCGAGGTGGAGATCACCGCCGCGGTGCGCACCTCCGACCGCACGGGTGTGGAGATGGAGGCCCTCACGGCCGTCACGGTCGCCGGGCTGACCCTGCACGACATGGTCAAGGCCGTCGACCCCGAGGCCCGGCTCGATCGCGTGCGGGTGCTGGAGAAGACCGGCGGCAAGTCCGGCGACTGGCGGCGGAGCCGGCCGTGAGCGCCCCGCGCACCGCGACCGTGATCGTCGCCTCCACCCGCGCCGCGGCCGGTGAGGCCGAGGATCGCACCGGTCCGCTGATCGCCGGCTGGCTTCACGAGCGCGGCTTCACCGTCACCGGGCCGGTCGTGGTGCCCGACGGCGACCCGGTCGGTGCCGCACTGCGCGCCGCGCTCGCCGAAGGCCCGTCGCTGGTGCTGACCACCGGGGGCACCGGCGTCGCGCCCTCGGACGCCACCCCCGAACAGACGGCCCCGCTGCTCGAGCGGCGCCTGCCGGGCCTGGCCGACACCATCCGCGCGGCCGGACTGCCCGCGGTGCCCACCGCGGTGCTCTCCCGCGCCCTGGCCGGGGTGACCGGACCGACCCTGGTGGTCAACCTGCCCGGCTCGACCGGCGGGGTGCGTGACGGGCTCGGGGTTCTCGGCGGGGTGCTCGATCACGCCCTCGACCAGTTGGCCGGGGGAGACCATTGACCCGGCCCGCGGCGCGCGTGGTGCGCGCCGAGGTGACCGCGGAGCCGATCCGGCTCGATGAGCACGAGCGCGCCGTGGACGACCGGTCCGCCGGGGCGATCGTCGGCTTCTGTGGGCAGGTGCGCGACCACGATCAGGGCCGCGCCGTCACCCGGCTGAACTACAGCGCCCATCCGACCGCCGGGAAGGTGGTCGCCGAGATCGCCGCGCGCATCGCGGCCGAAGAGTCGGGCATCCGGGCCCTTGCGGTCAGTCACCGGGTGGGGGATCTGGAGATCGGGGACGCGGCGCTGGTGTGCGCGGTGGCCGCCGATCACCGCGCCGAGGCCTTCGCGGTGTGCGCGCGCATTGTCGAAGAGGTCAAGCACGCGCTGCCGGTGTGGAAGCTGCAGGTGTTCGACGACGGCACCGAAGAATGGGTCAACTGCGCCTAGGACCGCTCCGCGGCCGCGCACCGTCCCGGTCCGCCCACCCCTCGGATCTTTACCTTCCTGCGGGCCCTTAGCGTCCCGCATACGGCCCGTAGGAAGGGTCGGGGGCGACCCGTGCCCGCCGCCGGGTTCGCGGTGCGGGGCCCACCGAAGCCGGATCTGCCGCGGGATCGGCGATGAGGGGCACACAGACAGAGTTCAGGGCCCGTCCCCCTATCGGAAGGGGGACGGGCCCTGAAACGTCTAGCGGATCGTCACCGGGGCGCGCTGCCCGGCGATGGATCAGCCCAGGAAGGTGCTGGCGAGCTTGACGTAGTCGGTCAGCGCGCCGGCGTCGATGCCCTCGGCGGTCAGCTGCGCGATGCCGTCGGCGATGACGGCCTGCAGGTCCTCACCCAGGTCGATCTCGTTGTCCTCGGCCAGCTCGACGAGCTCGGCCAGGAGCAGCGCCTGGTCATCCGGGTTGACGGTGTTCTCGACGATGTCGGCGATCGCGTCGGCGTTGGGCACCGGGGCCTTCTCGGCCGGGGCCGAGGGGGCGGTGCGCTCGGTCGGGCCGGACAGGCCCACGCCGCACACCGGCCAGGCACCCTTGCCCTGGCCCTCGAGCACACGCTCGGCGACCACGATCTGCTGGGCCTTGGTGGCCTGGTTGGCGGTCGGGGCGAACTCGTCGCCGCCGTAGCCGGTCCAGGTGCTCGGCGCGAACTGCAGGCCACCGTGGTAGCCGTTGCCGGTGTTGATCGACCAGTCGCCGCCCGACTCGCACTGGGCGACGCGGTCCCACTCGGCGTCGGTGGCCGCGTTGGCGGTCCCGGAAAGGGCGATCGAGGTGCCGCCGACGACGGCCGCGGTGACGGCGATCTTGGCGAAGTTGCGGCCGGCGGTACGGGTAAGTCCGGTCATGAGTCTTCTGTTCCTCTCCGCGCACGCCTGCGAGGTCAGCTGTCGGGTTGGGGCTGAGAGGTCGCCCTGCGGCTGAAAGCCGCTTCACCCCAAGGAAGCGTCCGCTCTGGGGCGGCGCTCCCGTGCGTCCCGTATCGGGGACGTCGGGTCCCCCGTCTCCGTCCCCGGGTGTGTCTGTCGGGGTCGTCCGGATCCAGTGGACGGAGTTCGGCGTATCGGATCCAAACGGGTCGAATCAACGACCGCGGACGACGTTAGCCGTTCGCGGCGCCCGGGGCATAGTCATCGCGCAAACGTCCGCGCGGAATAGCAGATGTGAGCCGTCTGACACAAACAGGGGATCGCCGCAGGCAGGCGGTGCTTGTCACGAAAAGTCACCAGTTCGTTACCATCCTGTTACGTGAGCAAGGTCACGCGCGGGAAAGTCTGGGGGCTTTACATCCGGTTTCGCGCACGATTTTCCGCCCAGTGGAACCGGACGACCGGATCGGTCGGCCCCGCAGGTGCCGGCGGGGCCCTCGGGGCCGGCGTGTGGCGGGCGTGATCAGCCGCCGGCGAACGGCGGCAGGATGTCGAACACCGCCCCGGCCTCGAGCCCGCGGGTGTCGTCGAGCACCGCGATCTCGTCGAGAAGATAGGACGACCGCGCCAGAACCGGCTCCAGGTCGCGGTGCCGGCCCGCCAGCAGTTCGAGCAGCCCGGCGACGGTGGTGCCCGCCGGCAGGTCCACCGACTCCTGCTCGGTGCCCGCGGCCGAACGGGCGGCGGCGAAATAGCGCACGGTGATCTGCACGTCGCTCATCAGATATCGCTCCGGATCTTCTGGGCCCGCTCCACGAGGGGAGGGTGGGCCCGCTCAGCCGCCGATGGCGCTCATCGGACGGTCGGGTTGGACGAAGTCGGGATCGTCGATCCCGTGGCCGGCGCGCTTGGTCCACATCGCCGCGCGCCAGCGGGCGGCCAGCTCCGCGTCGCCGGCACCGCCGCGCAGGGCGGCGCGCAGATCGGATTCCTCGCGGGCGAACAGGCAGTTGCGGATCTGTCCGTCGGCCGTGAGCCGGGTGCGATCGCACGCACCGCAGAACGGTTCGGACACCGAGGCGATGATGCCGACGGTGGCCGGGCCGCCGTCGACCAGGAACCGCTGGGCCGGGGCGGAGCCGCGCGGGCGCCGGTCGGGGGTGAGCGTGAAGTGCGCGCCCAGGATCTCGCGCACTGTGGCGGCGGTGATCATCGTCGAGCGCCGCCAGTCGTGCCCGGCGTCCAGCGGCATCTGCTCGATGATGCGCAACTCGTAACCGCGCTCGAGGCAGAACCGCAGCAGATCCGGGGCGTCGGCGCCGCCGCTGCGCGGATCGAGTACCGCGTTGACCTTCACCGGGGTCAGCCCGGCGTCGGCCGCTGCAGCGAGCCCGGCCAGCACGTCGTCGATCCGGTCGCGGCGGGTGATCGCCGCGTATCCCTCACGGTCGATGGTGTCGAGCGAGACGTTCACCCGATCCAGCCCGGCCGCGGCGAGCTCCTCGGCCTTGCGGGCCAGGCCGAGCCCGTTGGTGGTCAGCGACAGCTCCGGCCGCGGATCGAGCCGGGCGGCGGCTGTGACGATCTCGGTCAGTTCGCGGCGCAGCAGCGGCTCCCCACCGGTGAACCGGATGCGGCGGATCCCCAGATCCTCCACCCCGATGCGCAGCAGACGGCCGATCTCGCCCGCGGTGAGCACCTTGTCGGTGGCCATCCAGTCCAGGCCCTCGGCCGGCATGCAGTAGGTGCAGCGCAGATTGCACCGGTCGGTCAGCGAGACCCGCAGATCGGTGGCGACCCGGCCGTAG
The DNA here is from genome assembly GCA_021793835.1 of Actinomycetes bacterium. GTDB lineage: Bacteria > Actinomycetota > Actinomycetes > Mycobacteriales > Mycobacteriaceae > Tomitella. The sequence goes on from JAJYRZ010000209.1 coordinate 3,923, forward strand.
GTGTCGTGGAGCAGACCCTCGGCGAACCGCTCATCGGTCCACGACACCGGCGTGCCGTCGGGCGCATGCGGCACCCGTGGGCCGGGGGAACCCGGCTGCGGCATACCCAGTTCGACGGACATGTCTCCACCATAACCCCGGGGCGGGACGGTCAAACATGTCTCGTCGCTTAGGCTGACAGGTCATGAGCCGGAAGCGCCGAGCCGGAGCCGATCCGGCGACCCCGCGGTGGCTGCTGGCGCCCGCGGCGCTGGCCGCGCTGCTGGTGCTTCTGCCGGTGCTCGGCCTGGCGCTGCGGGTTCCCTGGGGCCGCTTCGGCGCACTGATCACCTCGCCCTCGGCGCTGACCGCGCTGGGGTTGTCCGTGCAGTCCGCGGCGATCGCCACCGTGGTGGTGCTGGTGACCGGCCTGCCGCTGGCGCTGCTGCTGGCCCGTGCGCGCAGCCGCTGGGCCGGGGTGGTGCGCGCGGCCGTGCTCATCCCGCTGGTTTTGCCGCCGGTCGTCGGCGGGCTGGCCCTGCTCTACACCTTCGGAAGGCGCGGCCTGGTCGGCGAGCGGCTCGACCTGTGGTGGGGGATCGACGTGTCGTTCTCCACCACCGCGGTGGTGCTCGCCCAGGTGTTCACCGCGCTGCCGTTTCTGGTGCTGACGGTCGAATCGGCCGTGCGCGGGGTCGACCGGCGCTACGAGCAGATCGCGGCCACCCTCGGCGCCGGGCCGACCACGGTGCTGCGCCGGGTCACCCTGCCGATGATCACCCCGGCCGTGGTCACCGGCACCGTGCTGGCGTTCGCCCGGGCACTGGGTGAATTCGGTGCGACGATCACGTTCGCGGGCAGCCTCGAGGGCCGGACCCGTACCCTGCCGTTGGAGATCTACCTGCAACGGGTGGACGATCCGGACGCCGCGGTGGCGCTGTCGATGCTGCTGGTGGTCCTCGCGGTGGTGATCGTGGCGACCGTGCACGCTCGCGGCGGCCCCACCCCGTGGCGGGGTAGACGAAGGAGACGGGAGCAGACCGGGTGACCGAGACGGACTGGTTGTCGGCACGGATCCACAGCAGCGAGCGCGGGGTGGCCGCCGGATTCGACCTGCCGGCCGGGCAGGTGCT
>JAJYRZ010000210.1 GCA_021793835.1 Actinomycetes bacterium
GGTGCGCACGCGCGTCGAACCGACCTTTTCGGCCGCATCGGCGACCGCGCGCAAGATCGTGCCCGACACCCGGCCGGAGACCGGGGCGGCGCCGACGGCGTTGAGTCCGTTCTTCAGCCGCTGCACGCCCACGTGGTCACGCACCTTGGTCAGCGGGGTCGGGGCCGGACCGTCGTGGAGCTTGTGGCCCAGATACTCGGTCTCCAAGATCTCGCGGATGCGCTCGGGGCCCAGGTCCTTGACCAGGAACTTCAGCCGCGCCTTCGAGCGCAGCCGGCGGTAGCCGTAGTCGCGGAACAGGCTGGTGACCGCGAACCACACGTCGGGCACCTCGTCGAGCGGGACCCACACCCCGAGCCGCTCGGCGAAGTGCGGCACGGTCGACAGTCCGCCGCCGATCCACAGGTCCATCCCGGGCCCGTGTTCGGGGTGTTCGACCCCGATGAAGGCGATGTCGTTGATCTCGTGCGGCAGGTCCTGCAGCCCGGAGATGGCGGTCTTGTACTTGCGCGGCAGGTTCGACAGCTCCGGGTTCCCGATGTAGCGGTCGACGATCTCGCGGATCGCCGGGGTCGCGTCGAGCACCTCGTCGACGGCCTCCCCGGCCAGCGGCGAGCCGAGGAACCCGCGCGGGCTGTCCCCGCACGCCTCGATGGTCTGCAGGCCGACCGCTTCGAGCCGGCGCCAGATCTCGGGCACGTTCTCGATCTCGATCCAGTGGTACTGGAAGTTCTGCCGGTTGGTGATGTCGCAGGTGTCGCGGGCGAACTCGGTGGAGATGTCGCCGATGACCCGCAGCTGCGCGGGGGAGAGCACGGCCCCGTCGGTGCGCACCCGCATCATGAAGTAGGGCGCCTCGAGCTGGTCGATGTTGTCGTCACCGGTGTAGGTGCCGTCGAGACCCTCGGTGCGCTGGGTGTACAGCCCCATCCAGCGGAACCGGCCGCGCAGGTCGGTCAGGTCGATGCTGTCGAAGCCCTGTTTCGCGTAGATCGTCTCGATGCGGTGGCGGACGTTGAGAGCGTCGTCTTCCTGCTTGAACTCTTCGGTGGGGTTGAGCGGTTCGCGCTCGCCCAGGGCCCACTGGCCCTCGGGGCGCTTCTTGCGCGGGGCGCGTGCCGGACGGGCCGGAGCAGCGGAGGGAGCGGTCAGATCAGCAGACATGTGGTGGTCTTTCGTCGGTGCGACATCGCGTCACCGGCTCCCCGCAAAAAGGACTCGACCGCCGTGATCGGTGGTGTGCGGGCCCGTCGACAGGTGCCCCGAGACCCGACGGTGCGAGCGGTCCTGGCCTGATCCGCCGACCCGGACGAGTCCGAAAGGGCGGCGGGCGGCTAAGACGTCGACCGTCGAAGCGGGGGGATAGCGACGAGACCGGTCGGTCACCGGGTGCGGCGTCGAGCGATGGGCGGTCCGCCGTGGGGCGGGACGATGCCGATCACCGTCAGGCCGGTCGGCGCGAAAGGCGCCGGATCACCGGGTGGCGACGAGCCGGGGAGGGTGCGTGATGCGCAGAGTGGAGAGGTGGTGAAAAGGGATCAGCGCATCAGCGACATACACATGCCGGTACACACACGCTTGTAGTCGACGTGTCGACGCGCGGCCAGCAGAATTCCAGATCCCAACACGAGTGCCACTATGCCATGAATCCCGGGAAAGGGGGAACCGGGGTCGGAGCGATACCCTCGAGGCCGGGCCGGATCCGGTGCGCCGCGCGGGCGCGGCCGGCGGCCGGACTCAGGAGCGTGTGATGACCGGACTGGACCTTTCCGCCGTCGACCCCCGCGAGGTGGCCGACCGCCCGTTCGGCATCTACATCCACGTGCCGTTCTGCGCCACACGCTGCGGATACTGCGACTTCAACACCTACACCCCCGGTGAGCTGGGGGCGGCGTCGTCACCCGAATCGTGGCTCGAGGCGATGCGGGTGGAACTGGGCCTGGCGGCGGCCGCGATGGCCGCGGCCGGAGCGCCGGCCCCGCCCGTGCAGACGGTGTTCGTCGGCGGCGGCACGCCGTCGCTACTGGGCGGAAAGATGCTCGCTGAGGTGCTCGATGCGGTGCGCAACAGCTTCTCCCTCGCACCCGGCGCGGAGGTGACCACCGAGTCCAATCCCGAGTCGACCTCGCCGCGGCTGTTCGAGACCCTGCGCGCGGCCGGCTACACCCGGATCTCCCTCGGTATGCAGTCCGCGGCCGCGCACGTGCTGCAGGTGCTCGACCGGGTGCACACCCCGGGAAGGCCCGGCGCGGCGGCGCGCGAGGCCCGGGCGGCCGATTTCGATCATGTGAACCTGGACCTGATCTACGGCACTCCGGGCGAGCGCGACGAGGATCTGGACGCCTCCCTCGATGCGGTGCTGAGTGCCGGAGTCGATCACGTCTCGGCCTATGCACTGATCGTCGAGGACGGTACGGCGCTGGCCCGGCGCATCCGCCGCGGCGAGATGCCCGCCCCGGACGACGACGTGCTCGCCGATCGTTACGAACGCATCGACGCGCGCCTGCGCGGGGCCGGGATGGACTGGTACGAGGTGTCGAACTGGGCGCGCCCGGGCGGGGAGTGCCGGCACAACCTCGGCTACTGGGACGGCGGGAACTGGTGGGGCGCCGGGCCGGGTGCGCACTCGCACGTCGGCGGGGTGCGCTGGGTCAACCGCAAACATCCGGCCACGTATTCGGCCGAGCTCAGCGCCGGCCGGCTGCCGGTGACCGGCACCGAACACCTCACGGCCGAAGACCGGCACATCGAGCAGGTGATGCTCACGATGCGGCTGCGCACCGGGCTGGACCTGTCGGTGCTGTCCGCGGACGAGCAGGCGGCGGCCCGGCAGACGGCCGACGACGGGCTGACCGTCGTCGACGGCGACCGGCTGGTGCTCACCGACCGCGGACGGCTGCTGGCCGATGCGGTGATCCGCGACATCCTGGTCTGACCGGCGCCCGTGGTACGTCAGGTCGCCGAGAGCACCCCGCCGGCGAGCAGGCCGAGCACCACCGCGCCGAGGACGATGCGGTAGCCGACGAACCAGTACATCGAGTGGTTGACCACAAAACGCAGCAGCCAGGCGATCGTCGCGTAGCCGACGGCGAAGGCGATCACGGTCGCCACCGTCAGCTGGGCGCCCGAGGCCTGCAGTCCCGACCCGTCCGGGGTGAACGCATCGGGCAGGGAGAACAGGCCCGAGGCCAGCACCGCCGGGATGGCCAGCAGGAACGAGTAGCGGGCGGCGGATTCGCGGTCGAGCCCTAGAAACAGTCCGGCCGAGATCGTCCCGCCCGAACGCGAGACCCCGGGGATCAGGGCGAGCGCCTGGGCTGAACCCATCACCAGCCCGTCACGCAGGTTCATCTGCTCGATCCGGCGCCGCTGGGAACCGATCCGCTCGGCCAGGGCGATCACCAGCGCGAAGACGATGAGCATCGTGGCCACCAGCCACAGGTTGCGTGCCCCGGTGCGGATCTGGTCGGCGAAGAAAAGGCCCAGCACCCCTACCGGGATGGTGCCGATGATGACGTACCAACCCATCCGGTAGTCCAGGTCCTGGCGACGATCGCGGTGGCGCAGCCCGCGCAGCCAACCGGTGATGATCCGCTTGATGTCGCCGGCGAAGAAGACCAGCACCGCCAGTTCGGTGCCCAACTGGGTCACCGCGGTGAACGAGGCGCCGGCATCGGTGCCGAACGCGAGCTCGGAGACGATGCGCAGATGCCCCGAGGAGGAGATCGGCAGGAACTCGGTGGCCCCCTGCACGGTGCCCAGGACGACGGATTGCAGCCAGGTCATGGCCTCGGTGGTATCGCTCACCGGGAAAGGGTAGCCTCACCGGCCCCGGCGGGGCGCGGCGGCGGGGTGCTCAGTCGGTGTAGCCGGTCAGCGCGTCGTAGTCGAAGACCCGCCCGTGCAGCACCTTCTGGTTGCGCAGCGCGGCACGCACCGCCCGGTGCAGCCCGTCCTCGAGGTAGAGGGTGCCCTGCCAGCGCACCACGTGCGGGAACAGATCGCCGTAGAAGGTCGAGTCCTCCGACAGCAGTCGGTCCAGGGCGAGCACGGTGGTGACGGTGACCAACTGGTCCAGGCGCAGCTGGCGCGGCGGGAACCGGGACCAGTCCCGGGTGGACAACCCGTGATCGGGATAGGGCCTGCCGTCGCGCACGGCTTTGAAGATCATCGCTGCTCCCTCCCGGTATCGCCGACCGCCGACCACGGTAGACCACCGGCCCGCACCGTGCCCGCCGCCGGACCCGGCACGCCGGTCGAGGCGCCGACCCACCGCTAGAATGGGCGGCAGGCGCGCGGGTCGGGCCCGCGCACGGGCGCATCGAAGCGGAGGTGTTGTGGTGGTCAGCGGTACCGATGAGCGCCGATTCGCCGTACTGCGCGCGATCGTCGCCGATTACGTCTCCACCCAGGAGCCGGTCGGTTCGAAGTCGCTGGTCGACAAGCATCGGCTGGGGGTGTCGAGCGCGACGGTGCGCAACGACATGGCCGTGCTCGAGGCGGAGGGGTACATCACCCAGCCGCACACCAGTTCGGGCCGGGTGCCCACCGACAAGGGCTACCGCCGTTTCGTCGACAACCTGGCCCGGGTCAAACCGCTCTCGGCCGCCGAACGTCGGGCGATCGTGGGCTTCCTCGACGGCGCGGTCGATCTCGACGACGTGCTGCGCCGCGCGGTACGCCTGCTCGCCCAGCTCACCCGCCAGGTCGCGGTGGTGCAGTATCCGACCCTGAACGTGTCGACCGTGCGGCATCTGGAACTGGTGCAGCTGACCCCCGCGCGGGTGCTGGCGGTGCTGATCACCGACGCCGGCCGGGTCGATCAACGGGTGATCGAGTTCGGCGACGTGGTCGGTGACGACGAGATGACCACGCTGCGCGACCTGTTCTCCGCAGCTCTTCTCGGGCGCAAACTGCCCGATGCCACCACCGCGGTGGCCGACCTGGTCGATTCAGCGCCGGCGCACCTGTCCGAACCGGTGCTGCGCACCGCGAGCGTGCTGAGATCGGA
>JAJYRZ010000211.1 GCA_021793835.1 Actinomycetes bacterium
GGCGGCCCGCCGTCCGTGGTCTGGAGTCCTGGTGCTCGCCCCCGTGCGCACCGCATGCCGGTGGGCGGGGCGAGACCGATCAGTCCTCGTCCGAGTCCTCGCTCGGGGTGGTCGATCCGCCCCGGTTGCTCCGGCTGGTGCTGGTCGGGCTCGGCGTGGTGGTCTTGCTCGACGAGTCCGGGCTCGTGCTCGGCCGCGGTGTGGTCGACGAGGGCGAGGTGGTCGTCGTGGTCGACGTCGACTCGGAGGCATCGGTCTCCTCCGTCTCGGTCTCCTCGCCGTCGTCCCCGCCCATCGGCAGTTCGAACAGCTCGAGCAGCGACAGGGGCAACTCGTCCACCCCGGGAGCGTCGGTCGACGGCCAGAACGGCGCCTCCTCGGCGGGCGGCTCGTACTCCTGATGTTCCCGCGGCTCCGGCGACCACTGGTCGGCCGCCTCCGCCACCTCGGGCGCCTCGACGGCCTGCCGGCCGGTCGCCCGGGCCCACAGGTCGGTGCGCATGGAGTTCAGTTCGCTGAACTCGGCATCGCGCGGCAGCCCGCTCATCGACTTGCGCGCCGCGTCGAGGATCTCCAGGCCCACCCCGACCTCGCCGCGGTCGATGTGATCGGCGGCGCGCTGCAGTTCGGCGCGCACGACCGAGACGTTGACCGTGTCCTGCTCGACGGTCTGCCCGCCGCGCGGGGGCACGGTGTTGTTGCCGGCCACCAGCACGCCGATGCCGCCGGCGACCAGGGCCACCGAGGCTGCGCCCGCGACCACCGAGAGCATCCGGCGACGGTGCTGTCCGCCCCGGCCGGCACGCACCGCGGCGACCGCCTCGTCGATGTCCATCTCCGGCAGCGGCGCGGCGTCGACGTCGGTGCGCAGGGCCGAGAACAGCCCCGCCAGCTCCGCGGTCGCCGCGTCCTCGACCACCGGGGCCTGGCCGGAGCGCAACTGCTCGACCCAGGCCTCGTCCGCGAGTACCGCCGACAGGTCCACGGGGCCGTCTTCGCCTCGGCCGTCCGGCCGCCTATCCCGTGTCGACGCCATGCCCATCCGCCTCGCTCATGATCTTCTTCAGCTTCGCCAATGCTCGGTGCTGGGCCACGCGCACCGCTCCGGCCGTGCTGCCCACCGCTTCCGCGGTCTCCTCGGCGGAAAGCCCGACGATCAACCGCAATACGACGATCTCCCGTTGGCGTTCCGGCAGGTGGGCGAGCAACGCCTCCACCCGTTCCCGGGATTCCGCGTCCAGATACCGCTGCTCGGGTCCGCCTTCGACAGATCCTTCATCAGGTACATCGGCGGTGGGGTCGGATCTGTTACGGCCCCCCGCCCGGTGCGCATCGGCGACCTTGTGTGCGGCGATCCCGTAGACGAAGGCCAGGAACGGCTTGCCCTGATCCCGGTAGCGCGGCAGCGCGGTGAGCACCGCCATGCACACCTCCTGGGCGACGTCGTCCGCGGAGACCGAACCCCGTTCGCCGTAGCCGATGCGGGCACGGCAGTAGCGGACGATCAGCGGCCGGATCTCAGCCAGGACCCGGCCGACCGCGGCCCGATCCCCGCGCACCGCGGCGGGGACGAACCTGTCGACCCCCTCCTCCGCCCCTGCCATCGGTCAGCCGCCAGCCCTTCGTCGATCGATGCTCACGAAACCCGGCGGGCCCCGCTCTCGGCGTCTTCCGGCCCACCCTAGTCGGGATCACCTTACGGCGAGACCGCGACGACGCGCATCACCGGCCGGACTCCCCCAGGAGGCGGAACCGTCCACCGATCCGTGCCAGGTGCCGCTCGCACGCGATCCGATCGGCCTCGACCTGCGGATCCGGCGCCACGGCCTGCAGCAACAGCGTCGCCGCCCACCGCAGCGGCCACAATCCGCGGTCGGCTGAGGCGTCGGACACGCGCCGGGCCGCGGCCGCGGCGGCCGCGGTGTCGCCGGACGCGGCCGCGGCGGCCCCACCGATCAGGTCGGTCTTGATCCGGTGGCGCGGCGACGGCCCCGCCTCGGCCAGCTCCCGGGCGGTGGCGGCGTGCGCGCGTGCGTCCCCGGCGCGGCCGGCGACCATCGCGGTCTCCGCGCCGACCCAGTGCCGGCGCAGGCGGGCCCGCCACAGCCCGTCGCCGCCCACCACGGGGCCGACGTCACCCGCGCCGGCGGCCCGCCCGGCCCGGGTCCCCGCCGAGTCCGCGGCGTCCAACAGCGCGTCGACCCGAACCAGGAGGCGCTCGGCGCCTGCGGTGTCGGCGCGGCCGAGCAGATCGGCGGCCAACCCGGTGAGCGCGTCCGCCCGCGCCCCGACGATCAGCACCGACTCCCCTGTCCGTGCCGGACCGAGCGCGGCGAGTGCACGTCCGTCCTCGGCCGCACCCCGGTCGTGGCGGCCGAGCTGGCGCTGGATCGAGCCGGCGGTGGAGGCCAGCAGGGACCGGCCGGCCGGGTCGGCGCGCGCGAGCCGGGCGCCCCGTTCCAGCGCCGCCCGCGACCGGGTGTAGTGGCCGGTGCCCGCCCAGGCGACCGCCGTCCACCACCACGGCTCCCATCTGCGCCCGAGCGGCGCGGCCGCGATCGGCGGTGCCCCGGACCAGGCGGTGGCCCGGTAGTCCTGGGGGCCGGCCGCTTCGGTCGGCGCCGCCCGCCGTGCACCGTCGCTCATCGCTGTCATCCGATCAGGTTATCGGCTCCGCCGGGCGACCGCGGAGAGTGAAAACGATGCATTTTTGAACCACACGTGTTTGACATCCGTTTCCCTGGCTCCTTACAGTCGGTCTCGTTCCCCGATGGTTACTACGGAGTAATCAGGACTGGTTACGGGGTCGGCCACCACGCCCGGCCCCATGAGCGACGACGGAGGTGCCCGATGACACGCTCCCAGGTTCTGCCGGCCCCGATCAGCGACGACTGGCAGTGGCAGCAGCGCGGCCTGTGCCGCGGCGTGGACTCCTCATACTTCTTCCACCCCGATGGCGAACGCGGTCGGGCCCGCACCGAGCGCGAGGAACGCGCCAAACAGCTGTGCCGGCAGTGCCCGGTGATCCAGGAATGCCTGGCTCACGCGCTGACCGTCCGCGAGCCCTACGGCATCTGGGGCGGGATGAGCGAGTCCGAACGCACCACCGTGCTCAAGGAGCGCGCCGCCATGCCGGTGGCCGGTTAGCACCCGCACCACCTAAGACGAAGCGACGGGCCGTCACCCCTGGGGAAGGGGTGACGGCCCGTCGCTTTCGCCGTCGGCGTGTGACCGACCGGTCAGTGCGCGTGGCCGTGCCCGGCCTCGTCATCTTCGGCCGGCTTGTCCACCACGGCGGACTCGGTGGTCAGCACCATCCGGCCCACCGAGGCGGCGTTGACCACGGCCGACCGGGTGACCTTCACCGGGTCGACCACGCCCTGGCCGATCAGGTCGCCGTACTCCAGGGTCGCGGCGTTGAAGCCCTGCCCGGCGGGCAGGTCGGCGACCTTGCTGACCACGACCGCGCCGTCCAGGCCGGCGTTGGCCGCGATCCAGTACAGCGGCGCGGTCAGCGCCCGGCGCACGATCGCCCCGCCCACGGCCTCGTCACCGACGAGCCCGAGCGCGTCGATCGCGGCGGCGGCCTCGACCAGGGTCGCACCGCCACCGGCGATGATGCCCTCCTCGACCGCGGCCTTGGCCGCGGCGACCGCGTCCTCGACCCGGTGCTTACGCTCCTTGAGCTCGGCTTCGGTGGCCGCGCCGACCTTGATCACCGCGACGCCGCCGCCCAGCTTGGCCAGGCGCTCCTGCAGCTTCTCGCGGTCCCACTCCGAGTCCGAGGTCTCGATCTCGCTGCGCAGCTGGGAGATCCGCGCCTCGATGTCGGCCTTGGTGCCGGCCCCGTCGACGATGGTGGTGTCGTTCTTCGACACGACCACCCGGCGGGCCGAGCCGAGCTGAGACAGCTCGGTGCCCGACAGGGTCAGCCCCGCGTCCGCGGTGATGACCTCCCCGGCGGTGACCACGGCCAGGTCGTCGAGGAAGGCCTTGCGGCGGTCCCCGAAGAACGGCGCCTTGACCGCGACGGCCTTGAGGGTCTTGCGCAGCGCGTTGACCGCGAGGGTGGACAGCGCCTCGCCCTCGACGTCCTCGGCCACGATCAGCAGCGACTTGCCCGACTCGGCGATCTTCTCCAGCAGCGGCAGCAGGTCCGGCAGCGAGGAGATCTTCTCGCGGAACAGCAGGATGTACGGGTCGTCGAGCACCGCCTCCTGGTCGTCGAAGTCGGTGACGAAGTAGGGCGAGAGGTAGCCCTTGTCGAACTGGACGCCCTCGGTGATCTCCAGCTCGGTGGTCATGGTCGAGGACTCCTCGACGGTGACCACGCCGTCGGCGCCGACCACGGTCATCGCCTCGCCGACCATCCGGCCGACCTCGTCGTCACGCGAGGACACGGTGGCGACCTGAGCGATCGCCTCCTTACCCTCGACCGGACGCGACGCGGTCGACAGCGCCTCGGAGACCGCCGCGGCGGCCTTGTCGATCCCGCGGCCGAGCACCATCGGGTTGGCACCGGCGGCCAGGTTGCGCAGGCCCTCGCTGATGATGGCGTGCGCAAGCACGGTCGCGGTGGTGGTGCCGTCGCCGGCGACGTCGTTGGTCTTGGTCGCCACGGCCTTGACCAGCTGGGCGCCGAGGTTCTCGAAGGGGTCCTCGAGCTCGATCTCCCGAGCGATGGACACCCCGTCGTTGGTCACGGTCGGACCGCCGAAGGCCTTGGCCAGCACCACGTGCCGGCCGCGCGGGCCCAGGGTCACCTTGACCGCGTCGGTCAGCTGCTGCACACCGGATTCGATCGCGGTGCGCGCCTTGTCCTTGAACTCAATCTGCTTGGCCATGTTCTCCTCTATCCGGTGGCCTACATCAGAAGCGGTGACGGCAGACCGCCCCGGTGCCGGCATGGCGGCTGGCCGGGGCGGTCGTCGTCATCCGACGGGATTACTTGCCGATCACCGCGAGCACGTCGCGGGCCGACAGGATGAGGTACTC
>JAJYRZ010000212.1 GCA_021793835.1 Actinomycetes bacterium
CGCTGGGGGGCCGCGGCGTTGTCCGGATGTCCCTCGAACTCGGAGGCCAGCTGCACCAGGTCGGCGGCCGACAGCGCCGACTCGGGGAACACGCTGCGCACCAGTTCGTTGGCCGCGACCAGTCCGCCGACCGCGGCCGAGGCCGAGGAGCCGAGCCCGCGCGAATGCGGGATGACGTTGGTGCAGTGCACGCGCAGACCCCGGCACCACACACCGGCGGCGCTCAGGCCCTGCTCGACCGCGCGCACCACCAGGTGGCTCGCGTCCAACGGCACGTCGCCGGCGCCCTCACCGTCGACCACGACCTCCAGGCCGCCGTCGGTGGCGGTGACCGCGACCTCGTCGTAGACCCCGAGACCGAGCCCGAGGCTGTCGAAGCCGGGGCCGAGGTTGGCGCTGGACCCGGGCACCCGGATCCGCACCGCGGTGCCGGTGGGCACGACCTTGGTCATCGCACGTTCTCCCGTCGCGGTCGCCGGACCGGCCATCACGCCAGGCCCAAGGCGGCCAGCACCGCGGCCGGCTCCACCGACACCGTCGCCACGTCCGGCATCACCGACAGGGCGGTGTCCGGATCCTTGAGCCCGTTGCCGGTCACGGTGCACACCACGGTCTGGCCGGGCGTGATCGTGCCCTCGGCGTGGGCGGCGAGCAGACCGGCGACCGAGGACGCCGAGGCCGGTTCGACGAACACGCCCTCCCGCGCCCCGAGCAACCGGTAGGCCTCGAGGATCTCCTCGTCGGTGGCGGCGCGGAACCAGCCGCCGGATTCGTCGCGGGCCGACACCGCGCCCTGCCAGGAGGCGGGGGCGCCGATGCGGATCGCGGTGGCCACGGTCTCCGGTTCGGCGACCGGGGCGCCGTGCACCAGCGGGGCCGCGCCGGCGGCCTGCACGCCCAGCATCTTCGGCCGGGACTCGGTGATCCCGTCCCGCTGGTACTCGGTGTAGCCGCGCCAGTAGGCGGTGATGTTGCCCGCGTTGCCGACCGGCAGCGCGTGGATGTCCGGGGCCCGGCCGAGCACGTCGCAGATCTCGAACGCGGCGGTCTTCTGGCCCTCGATGCGTACCGGGTTGACCGAGTTGACCAGCCCGATCTCCGGATGTTCGGCGGTGGTCTTGCGCACCAGTTCCAGACAGTCGTCGAAGTTGCCGCGCACCTGCACGATCTTCGCCCCGTGCATCACGGCCTGGGCGAGCTTGCCCATCGCGATCTTGCCCTCGGGGATCAGCACCGCGCAGGTGATGCCGGCGACCGCGGCGTAGGCGGCGGCCGAGGCCGAGGTGTTGCCGGTCGAGGCGCACAGCACGGCCTTCTGGCCGCGGGCCACGGCGTCGGTCACGGCCATGGTCATGCCGCGGTCCTTGAACGAGCCGGTGGGGTTGAGTCCCTCGACCTTCAGGTGCACCTCGCAGCCGGTGACCTCGGACAGGTACGGCGCGGGCAGCAGCGGGGTGCCGCCTTCGCGCAGGGTGATCACCCGCTGATCGGGGGCGACGTCGAGCCGGTCCCGGTAGGCCTCGATCAGGCCGGGCCATGCCCGGTGGACCGGTGTGTGCGCGCTGCTCATTCTCCCGTGCCTTCCAATCTCAGAACGCTGGTGACGACGTTGACGTGTTCGAGTTCGCCCAGGGCCGCGACGGTGTCCTGCAGATCGGACTCGCGTGCGGTGTGGGTGAGCACCACCAGGGATGCGCCCACCGCGGTGTCCTCCTGCCGGACCACCGAGATCGACACCCCGTGGCGGGTGAACTCCTCGGCGACCGCGGCCAGCACTCCGGGGCGGTCGGTGACCTGCATGTTGACGTGGTAGCGGGTCGGGGTGTCGCGCAGCGGCGCGATCGGCAGCTGCGCGTAGGTCGACTCGCCGGTGCCGGCGGTGCCGGTCATCTTGTTGCGGGCGGCCGCGATCAGGTCGCCGAGCACCGCCGAGGCGGTCGGGGTGCCGCCGGCGCCCTGCCCGTAGAACATCAGCCGCCCGGCCGCCTCGGCCTCGATGAACACGGCGTTGAACGCCCCGTCGACCGTGGCCAGCGGATGGGTCTTGGGCAGCAGCGCCGGATACACGCGCGCCGAGACCCGGTCCACCCCGTCCTCGCCGGTGACCCGCTCGCAGATCGCCAGCAGTTTGACCGTGCAGTCCACCGCATCCGCCGAGTCCAGGTCCTCCGCCGTGATCTCGGAGATGCCCTGGCGATAGACGTCCTCGGCGGTGACCCGGGTGTGGAAGGCCAGCGAGGCCAGGATCGCGGCCTTGGCGGCGGCGTCGTAGCCCTCGACGTCGGCGGTCGGATCGGCTTCGGCGTAACCGAGCCGGCTCGCCTCGGCGAGCGCATCGGAGTACTCCGCGCCCGAGGCCGCCATCGACGACAGGATGAAATTGGTGGTGCCGTTGACGATGCCGACCACCCGGTCGATCCGGTCGCCGGCCAGCGATTCGCGGACCGGGCGGATCAGCGGGATCGCCCCGGCCACCGCCGCCTCGTAGTACAGATCCACCCCGGCCGCACGCACCGCGGCGTCGAGCGCGGCCCCGTGATCGGCCAGCAGCGCCTTGTTGGCGGTGACCACCGACTTGCCCTGCGCCAGCGCCGAGGTGATCAGAGTCCGAGCCGGTTCGATGCCGCCGATCAGCTCGACGACCACGTCCACGTCGTCGCGGTCGATCAGGGCCTGCGCATCGGTGGTGAGCAGCTCCTCGTCGACGCCGCGGTCGGCGCCGACCGAGCGCACGGCGACACCGCGCAGCACCACCGGCGCACCGACCCGGGCCTGATAGTCCGCGGCGTTGTCGGCCAGCAGACGCACCACCTCACCGCCGACGTTGCCCAGACCGAGCACGGCCACACCGATTTCACGGTCGGTCATCACGAAACCTCCAAGCTGAGCAGATCGTCTTCGGTCTCCCGCCGCAGGATCAGGCGGGCCGCGCCGTCACGCACCGCGGCGACGGCGGGGCGGGTCACCATGTTGTAGCGACTGGACATCGAATAGCAGTACGCGCCGGTCGCCGCGACGGCGATCAGGTCGCCCGGAGCGACGTCCCCGGGCAGCCAGGCGTTGTCGATGATGATGTCCCCGCTCTCGCAGTGTTTGCCGACCACCCGTGAAACTACCGGATCGGCCGCCGAGGACCGCGACACCAGGCGCACATCGTAGCGGGCGTCGTACAGCGCGGGCCGGATGTTGTCGCTCATCCCGCCGTCGACGCTGATGTAGCGGCGCACCAGTCCCGGCTCGACCTGGACGTGTTTGACCGTGCCCACCCGGTAGACGGTGATCGTGCCCGGTCCGGCGATCGCCCGGCCCGGTTCGACCAGCAGTCGCGGCACCGGCAGGCCGACGGCGGCCGATTCGGCGGCCACGATCGAGGTGAGCTTCTCGGCCAGTTCGGCCACCGGCGGCGGATCGTCGTCCTCGGTGTAGGCGATGCCCAGTCCCCCGCCCAGATCGACCGTGTCCAGGGCCGCGGTGGCGTCCGGGCCGTGCCGGTCGATGGTCTCGGCCAGGAAGCCGATGACCCGGTGCGCGGCCATCTCGAAGCCGTCGATCTCGAAGATCTGCGAGCCGATGTGGCTGTGCAGGCCGGTCAGCCGCAGGTGCGGGGAGGCCAGCACCGCGTCCACCGCCTTCGCGGCGTCGCCGCCGGCGATGGAGAATCCGAACTTCTGGTCCTCGTGCGCGGTGGCGATGGCCTCGTGGGTGTGCGCCTCCACGCCCACGGTCAGCCGGATCATCACGTCCTGGACCCGGCCGTGCGCGCCCGCGATCCGGTCCAGCCGGCTGATCTCCTGCAGCGAGTCGAGCACCACGTGCCCCACCCCGGCGGTGACCGCGCGGGCCAGTTCGTCCTCGGACTTGTTGTTGCCGTGCATGGTGATGCGCGCGGGCGGGAAACCGCCGTGCAGGGCCACGGCCAGTTCGCCGCCGGAGGCGACGTCCATCGACAGTCCCTCGTCGTCGATCCACCGCGCGGTCTCCGCGCTCAGGAAGGCCTTGGAGGCGTAGTTGACGTTGGCCGCCCCGCCGAAGGCCTCGGCGATCTCGCGGCACCGGCTACGGAAGTCGTCCTCGTCGATGGCGAACAGCGGGGTGTCGAAGCGCTCGGCCAACTCGCCCACCCCGATCCCGCCGAGGGTGACCTCCCCGGACGCGGCGCGCGCGGCACCGCGTGGCCAGACGTGTGCGGGCAGCCGGTCGACCTGTGCCGGGCTCGGGCGCGTGCCCAGGCCGGAGCGCTGGCCGAGCCGGTCCTGATCGGTCGGCGTCTGATCGGCGCTCACATGCGCTCCGGTGCGTCCACGCCCAGCAGGCCGAGCCCGTTGGCCAGCACCTGGCGGGTCGCCCCGCACAGGGCCAGGCGCGCCGCATGCACCGCGGTGGCCTCCTCGTCCCCGCGCGGCAGCACCCGGCACGCGTCGTAGAACCGGTGATAGGTGCCGGCCAGGTCCTCCAGATAGCGCGCCACCCGGTGCGGTTCGCGCAGTTCGGCCGCCGAGGCCACGGTCTTCGGGAAGTCGCCCAGCGTGCGGATCAGTGCGCCCTCGCGCTCGTGGGTCAGCAGCGACAGGTCCGCGCCCTCGGCCGAGATGTCCAGGTCGGCGGCGTTGCGCGCCAGCGAGCTCAGGCGCGCATGGGCGTACTGGACGTAGTAGACCGGGTTGTCGGAGGTGGTCGAGGCCCACAGCTCCAGGTCGATGTCCAGGCTCGAGTCGACCGAGGACCGGATCATCGCGTAGCGCGCGGCATCCACCCCGATCGCCTCGACCAGGTCGTCGAGGGTGATCACGGTGCCGGCCCGCTTGCTCATCTTCACCGTCTCGCCGCCGCGCACCAGGCGGACCATCTGCCCGATCAGCACCTCGACGGTGGCCGGATCGTCGCCGAAGGCGGCAGATCGGA
>JAJYRZ010000213.1 GCA_021793835.1 Actinomycetes bacterium
GGGCCGGATCCTTTTCGTCTGTGCCGAGGATCGGCGTCAGAGCGCCGCTTCGGCCTCCCCGCTCTCCACGTCGTAGGAGTCGGTGTCCTGCGGGTACAGGAACATCATCACCGCGGCGGCGAGCACTGCACCGATGAGCGGGGCCACGATGAACAGCCACACCTGGTTGAGCGCATCGCCGCCGGTGTAGATCGCCGGGCCCAGGCTGCGGGCCGGGTTGACCGAGGTGCCGGTCACCGCGATGCCGATCAGGTGCACGGTCGCCAGCGCCAGGCCGATCGCCGCGCCGGAGGCGGCGGTCTTGGCGATCTTCCCGGTCACCGCGAGCACGACCGCGACGAACAGGAAGGTCAGCACGACCTCGAAGAAGAACGCGCCCACCCAGTTGATGTCGATCATCGAGGCCTCGCCCCAGCCGTTGGCGCCCAGACCCTGGACGTCGATGTCGTAGAACGAGGACGCGGTCAGCAGACCGTAGAGCACGCCGGCACCGACGATGCCGCCGATGATCTGCGAGCACCAGTAGATCACCGCGTCCTTGAACGTCATCCGGCCCGCGGCGAAGAAGCCCATGGTGACCGCCGGGTTGATGTGCGCGCCCGAGATCGGCCCGAGCGCGTAGGCCAGGATCAGCATGACCAGGCCGAACGCCAGCGCGGTGGCCACGATGCCTGCCGATGCGGGCCACTGCGTGGGCTGCATCGACATCCCGGCGTCCAGGAAACCGAAGGACAGCGTCGCCATTCCGGCGCCGATGAACACCAACAGTGCGGTGCCGAGGATCTCGGCGAAGATCTTGCGTGCGAGCATCGGGGCTCCTTGTCGTCGACGATTGACTGCGTGTGCCGTCGGGGCCAAGCCAAGCACACACCGGGCCTCGGCCGCGCTGTTCGCCCGCGCGTCGCGCGCGGGGCTTCCGCTCCGGCCGCCACGCCAGGGTGCATCATCGAGGGATGACCGGGTGGGCTTCTGCGCAGACGGCGACGAGCGGCTGCGGCCGCTTCGCCCCGAGCCCGTCGAGCCGGTTGCACCTGGGGAATCTGCGCACCGCGCTGCTGTCCTGGCTGTTCGCCCGCACCTCGGGGCGCGGCTTCGCGGTGCGGATCGAGGATCTGGACACCGCGCGGTCGAAGCCGGAGATGGCCGATCGGCATCTGGCCGAACTGGCGGCGCTCGGCCTGGACTGGGACGGCCCCGTGGTGTGGCAGTCCGCGCGCGGCGACGCCTACGCCGCGGCGATCGACCGGCTCACCGCGGCGGGACTGACCTACGAGTGCTTCTGCACGCGCCGGGAGATCGCGGAGGCCGCCTCAGCTCCGCACGCCCCACCCGGCGCCTACCCGGGCACCTGCCGGGATCTGCCTGCCGCCGAACGTGAGCGGCGCCGCGCCGCGGGACGCCGGCCCGCGCTGCGGTTGCGGGCGCGCACCGCCACGCTGACCGTCGACGACGCGGTGGCCGGCCCCTACACCGGCACGGTCGACGATCTGGTGCTGCGGCGCGGCGACGGCACGGTGGCCTACAACCTCGCCGTGGTCGTCGACGATGCGGCGGCCGGGATCGACCAGGTGGTGCGCGGGGACGATCTGTTGCCGTCGACGCCCCGGCAGGTCCATCTGGCGCATCTGTTGGAGCTGCCCGTGCCCCGGTTCTGCCACGTACCGCTGGTGTTGGGCCCGCGTGGGCGTCGGCTGTCCAAACGCGACGGCGCGGTCACGCTCGAGGACCTGGTCGCCGCCGGCACCGATGCGGGCGCGGTGCGCACCCTGCTCGCGGTCTCGCTCGGGCTCGCCGATCCGGGTGAGGCGGTGAGTCCGGCCGAGCTGCTGGCCCGTTTCGATCCGCACCGGTTGCCCACCACACCGTGGGTCTACCGCCCCGCACCGGCAGGCTCCGACCGGCCCGTGCGGTGAGCCGCCGGGTGTGCGGGGCGTTGGCCGCGCACGCCGGGGCGGTGCTTGGATGGTCTCCGTGTCCACCGCACCCGCACCCGCACCCGACGACCGTCCGGCCTTCGCGCCGACGGGCGGGCCGGCCTATGTCGCACTCGTCGCCGTCTTCGCCCCGCTGCTGCTGATCTCCAACATCGCGGCCACCAAGGGCGTGGGTCTCGGTCCGCTGCCGGGCGGCTTCACGATCGTCACCGACGGCGGTTTCCTGCTGTTCCCGCTGGCGTATGTGCTCGGCGACGTGCTCAGCGAGATCTACGGTTTCCGCGCGGCACGCCGGGCGGTGCTGCTCGGGTTCGCGGTCTCGGTGCTCGGCGCGGCCTCGTTCTGGGCGGTGATGGCGCTGCCGCCCGCCGACTTCTACGACGGTCAGTCCGCCTTCGAGACGGTGTTCCGCGCCTTCTTCCAGGTGCTGCTGGCCAGCCTGGCCGGTTATCTGGTGGGCCAGCTGCTCAACGCCTACGTGCTGGTGTGGATGAAGCGGCGCACCGGCGGCCGGCACCTGTGGGCCCGCCTGGTCGGCTCCTCGGTGGTCGGCGAGTTCTTCGACACCCTCGTGTTCTGCCTGATCGCGGCCGGGGCGATCGGCATCTCGGCGACCTCCGACCTGGTCACCTACGTGGCGGTGGGCTTCGTCTACAAGACGGCCGTGGAGATCGTGCTGCTGCCGGTCAGTTACCGGCTGATCGCCGCGGTCAAGCGGCGCGAACCCGGATACGGCCCCGGCGGAGACCGGTAACCGCCGCGCCGGTCAGGTGCGCGCCCCGCGGCGGTCCCGGTAGCGGCCCATCGTCTCGGCCCGCAGTTCGGCGAACTCGCCGGCCTCGATGGCCGCGCGCATCCGGTCGACCAGTCGGACGGTGAACCTTTCGTTGTGGATCGTGGCCAGGGTGCCGGCGACGAACTCCTTGGCCCGGAACAGATGGTGGACGTACGCCCGGGTGTAGTGGGCGCAGGTGTAGCAGTCGCATCCGTCCTCGATGGGCACGAACTCGCGGCGGTGCCGGGCGGCGGAGAGGTTGAAGCGCCCGTCCGCGGTGTAGACGGCCGAGCCGCGCGCGACCCGGGAGGGCTGCACGCAGTCGAAGGTGTCGGTACCGGCGGCGACCGCGGCGAACAGGTCCTCGGGTTCGCTGATGCCCAGCAGGTGGCGGGGGCGGTCCTCGGGCAGCTCGTCGGTCACCCAGCCGACGATCTCGCCGAGCCGCTCCTTCTCCAGCGCGCCGCCGATGCCGTAACCGGCGAAGCCGGCCCCGGCCGGGTCGCGCAGCCCGACCAGTCCGCGGGCGGCAGCGCGGCGCAGGTCCTCGTACTGCGCGCCCTGCACCACCGCGAAGAGCATCTGCCGGGGCTTGTCGGGGGCGGCGACGGTGAGCCGGTGGTGCTCGTCGAGGCAGCGCTGCGCCCACCGGCGGGTGCGCTCGACCGACTCCTCCTGGTAGCCGCGGGTGTTGAGCAGGGTGGTCAGCTCGTCGAAGGCGAAGATCACGTCCGCACCGAGGTCGTGCTGGATGCCCATCGACACCTCGGGGGTGAACCGGTGACGGGAGCCGTCCAGGTGGGACTTGAAGGTCACCCCGTCCTCGTCGACGTGAGCCAGGCGCTCCTTGCCCTCGGCGATCACCTGGTCGGAGCGCACGGCGCCCGAGTCCATCGACAACACCTTGCCGAAGCCCACCCCCAGGCTCATCACCTGGAAGCCACCCGAGTCGGTGAAGGTCGGGCCCGGCCAGTTCATGAACCGCGCCAGCCCGCCGGCCTCGGCGACTAGATCGGCGCCGGGCTGCAGATACAGGTGATAGGCGTTGGCCAGCAGCGCCTGCGCGCCGAGGTCGGCCATCGCCTCGGGCAGCACCGCCTTGACCGTGGCCTTGGTGGCCACCGGCACGAAGGCCGGGGTGGCGATCGTGCCGTGCGGGGTATGGAGCCGTCCGGCCCGGCCGCCACAGCCCTCGATCCGCGCCGTGACCTCGAAGTCCGCCTGTGCATCGTTCACCGGTTCATCAAATCAGACCGGCGCCCCGCGGCCGGTGCCCACGGTCACCCACACTTGCCCACTTGATACCCCTTGGGGTATAAATGACTACATTGCATACCCCCCACGGTATTCGAGGAGCAGTCATGACGAGCAGCCCACCCGGCGCCGAGGCGGCGCCCGAGACGGCCGCGCCGCCCACCGGCGGCGCGTTCGCCCGCATCGGCCGGGCGATGGTCGACAACGCCCGCTGGGTCGCGGTGGCCTGGGCGGTGGTGCTGATCGGCTTCGGCGCCTTCGCCCCCACGGTGTTCAGCGCGCTGGCCGGGGCCGGCTGGCAAGCCAACGGCTCGGATTCGGTCAAGGCCCGCGAGGTCGCCGAACAGCACTTCGGCGGCAACGGCTCGACCGCCGTGCAGGTCGTGGTGCACTCCGACGACCTGGAGCTGACCGATCCGGACATGCAGACCGTGCTGGACGAGGTCACGAGCACCCTCACCGCCGACGACCGGATCGGCGAGATCGTCCCCCCGATGGCGGGGATGACGATCAGCCCCGACGGGCGCACCGGCATCCTGATCGCCGGCGCCGACGCCGACAGCGACGAGATGGTGCGCGCGGTCGACGACCTGAAGGGTCCGCTGCAGGACCTGTCGACCGACCGGGTCGACGTCTACCCCACCGGCGCATCCGCGCTGTGGAGCGACTTCAACGCCGCCAACCGGGACGCGATGATCAAGGCCGAGATGGTCTCCTGGCCGGTGACGCTGGCGATCATGCTGCTGGCCTTCGGCTCGCTGGTGGCCGCGGGGCTGCCGCTGATGCTCACCCTGGCCGGCCTGGTGGCCTCGGCCGGCGGGCTGGTGCTGCTCAACTCGGTCACGCCGATCTCGGTGTGGGCGTTCAACTTCGCCATGATGTTCGCGCTCGCCCTGGGCATCGACTACGCGCTGTTCGTGGTCTCGCGGTTCC
>JAJYRZ010000214.1 GCA_021793835.1 Actinomycetes bacterium
CCGATCTGGGTCGCGGAAGAAGAACTCGGCCGGCTCACCGCGGCGGGCGCCGCCGCGGTACGGCTGGGCCCGCAGGTGCTGCGCACCGCGCTGGCCGGGGCGCTCGCGCTGGCGGTGATCGGTGCGGGCACCGACCGCTGGTCGGCCCGGCCGATCGAACTCGACCCGCCCCGGTGATCCGGGCGGACCCGCTGAACACGCATCGTTCGGCGGTAGAATGTCAGATCAGGACGCGGGCACCGGGAACCGGTGCCCGCCCGAACAGAAGGCAGGCCGTAGCAACCTCGTGACATCCGCAGCCGACCACCCGCAGCCCGGCTCCGCCGGCCCCGCCCCGGTACAGGCCCGCATCGAGCTGTCCGCACCGATCATGTCGATCCTGCTCGGGCCCCACGACGAACATCTGCGCGCCCTCGAGCAGTCGGTGCGCGCCGATGTGCACGTGCGCGGCACCGAGCTGACGATCACCGGCGCCGCGGACGAGGTGGAGCTGGCCCGCCGGGCCGTGGCCGAACTGGTCACCGTCGCCGAGGCCGGCGGCGGGCTGTCGGTCGACGCGGTGCGCCGCACCGTCGGGATGCTCGCCGACGGGGAGCCCGAATCGCCCGGTGAGGTGCTGAGCCTGGACGTGCTGCGCCGGCGCGGCAAGTCGATCCGGCCCAAGACGGTGGGGCAGAAGCGCTACGTCGACGCCATCGAGGACAACACCGTGGTGTTCGGCATCGGTCCGGCCGGCACCGGCAAGACCTATCTGGCCATGGCCAAGGCCGTGGCCGCACTGCAGGCCAAGCAGGTCGACCGGATCATCCTCACCCGCCCGGCCGTCGAAGCCGGGGAACGGCTCGGCTACCTGCCCGGTTCGCTGAGCGAGAAGATCGACCCGTATCTGCGCCCGCTCTACGACGCGCTGCACGAGATGATGGACCCGGAGACGGTGCCCAAACTGCTCGAGGCCGGGGTTATCGAGGTGGCCCCGCTGGCGTACATGCGCGGACGGACCCTGAACGACGCCTTCGTGGTGCTCGACGAGGCGCAGAACACCACACCCGCGCAGATGAAGATGTTCCTCACCCGCTTGGGCTTCGGCTCGACGATGGTGGTCACCGGCGACACCTCCCAGATCGATCTGCCCGGCGCCTCCCGGTCCGGACTGGTGGAGGCCCAGCGGGTGCTCGGTGGGATCGACGGCATCTACTTCGCCGAACTGACCAGCCGTGACGTGGTGCGTCACGCGCTGGTCACCGCGATCGTCGACGCCTACGATCGGCACGGCGCACCCCGGGCGCCCGGGGTGGACTTCACCGGCGACAGGGCCGGCCGGCGCGGCCGCGGCGAGCGTCGGGCCAAGCAGTGACCGGACGGGCCCGCGCGGCGACGACGACGAAGGACGACAGGTGAGCATCGAGGTATCCAACGAGTCCGGCCTCGAGGTCGACGAGACCGAACTGGTCGACGTCGCCCGGTATGCGCTGGGCCGGATGGACGTGCACCCGGCCGCCGAACTGGCGATGACCCTGGTGGACATGCCGACCATGGCCGATCTGCACGTGCGCTGGATGAACCTGCCCGGGCCCACCGACGTGATGTCGTTTCCGATGGACGAGATCGCCCCGGGCGGACGCCCCGATGCGGCCGCCCCCGGCCCGACCATGCTCGGCGACATCGTGCTGTGCCCGCAGTTCGCGGCCGGCCAGGCCGAGGAGGCCGGGCACTCGCTGCGCGCCGAGCTCGCGCTGCTGACCGTGCACGGGGTGCTGCACCTGCTCGGATACGACCATGCCGAACCGGCCGAGGAGAAGGAGATGTTCGGCCTGCAGGCCGAACTGCTCGAGGGCTGGTATTCGGCGCAGGACCGTCGTGGCCGCATCCCCCGTGACGATTGACCGGGCCGATCGCCGTGCAGCGGCGGGCGCGGGCGTGAACCGATGACCGGCGCACAGATCGGACTGCTGCTGGCCGTGGTGGTGCTCGTCCCGCTCGGTGGGGTGTTCGCCGCCCTGGACTCGGCGCTCAACGCCGTCTCGCCCGCCCGGATCGGCGAACTGGTCAAGGAACAGCGCCCCGGCGCGCTGCGCCTGGCCGAGATCGTCACCGACCGGCCCCGCTATGTGAACCTGCTGGTGCTGCTGCGCATCGGCTGCGAACTGGCGGCCACGGTCTGCCTGACCGGGCTGCTGCTGGCGGTGCTGCCCCAGGCCACCGCACTGGCGGTGGCGGCCGCGACGATGGTGGTGCTCAGTTACGTGGTCATCGGCGTCGGCCCGCGCACGCTCGGCCGGGTGCACGCCTATCCGATCGCGCTCGGCGCGGTGGTGCCGCTGCAGATCCTCGGCGCGGTGCTCGGCCCGCTGGGCCGGCTGCTGATCCGGGTCGGCAACGCGATCGTGCCCGGCGGCGGCTTCCGCCAGGGCCCGTTCGCCTCGGAGACCGAACTGCGCGAACTGGTCGACCTGGCCCAGGAACGCGGGGTGGTCGCCGACGACGAGCGGCGGATGATCCAGTCGGTGTTCGAACTCGGCGACACCTCGGCGCGCGAGGTGATGGTCCCGCGCACCGAGATGGTGTGGATCGAGGCCGACAAGAACGCCGGCCAGGCGACCTCGCTGGCCGTGCGTTCGGGGCATTCGCGCATCCCGGTGATCGGCGAGAACGTCGACGACATCGTCGGGGTGCTCTACCTCAAAGACGTGGTCACCCGCACCTACTACTCGGTCGACGGCGGGGCCGGGGTCACGGTCGGCTCCCTGATGCGCCCAGCGGTGTTCGTGCCGGACTCCAAGCGACTCGACGATCTGCTCGACGAGATGCAGCGCGACCGCAACCACCTGGCGATCCTGGTCGACGAGTACGGCGGCATCGCCGGGCTGGTCACCATCGAGGACATCCTCGAGGAGATCGTCGGCGAGATCGCCGACGAGTACGACCGGGCCGAGATCGCGCCGGTGGTGGACCTGGGCGACGGCACCTGGCGGCTGTCCACCCGGCTGCCGATCGACGATCTGGCCGAGCTGTTCGACCTCGAGCTCGGCGATGCCGAGGACGAGGTGGAGACGGTCGGCGGACTGGTCGCGCTCGAACTGGGCCGGGTCCCGCTGCCCGGGGCCACGGTGACCGTGGACGGGGTCGAGCTCACCGCCGAGGGCGGGCCCGATGCGCGCGGACGGGTGCGCATCACCACCGTTCTGGCCCGGCCGCCCGTACCGGCCGCCGAGCCCGACACCGTCGACACCACCGGCGACGACCGGACCGGTCCGGCGGTGCCGAGGCCGGAGACCGACCGGGCGGCCGGCGAGGCCGGGCGCGAGACAGACCACGGGGCCGCAGCGCCCGGAGACCAAGGAGCATGAGCATGGGAGTCGACACCGACCACGACGGCGGCGCCGCAGGGTTCCGCTCCGGATTCGTGTGCTTCGTGGGCCGGCCGAACACCGGCAAGTCCACGCTGACCAACGCGCTGGTCGGCCAGAAGATCGCGATCACCTCCAACCGGCCGCAGACCACCCGGCACGTGGTGCGCGGCATCGTGCACCGCCCCGACGCCCAACTGGTGGTCGTGGACACCCCGGGCCTGCACCGCCCGCGCACCCTGCTCGGCGAACGGCTCAACGACCTGGTGCACGAGACCTACGCCGAAGTCGACCTGATCGGCTTCTGCGTGCCGGCCGGGGACAAGATCGGTCCCGGGGACCGATGGATCCTCGAGCAGGTGCGCCGCTCGGCCCCGCGCACCGAGATCCTCGGGATCGTCACCAAGATCGACGCGGTGGGCAAAGCGAAGGTCGCCGAGCAGCTGCTCGCGCTGTCCGAGCTGCTCGGCCCCGAATCCGACGTGGTGCCGGTGTCCGCGCAGTCCGGCGAACAGATCGAGGTGCTGGCCGACGTGCTGACCGGGAAGATGGAACCCGGCCCGGCCTTCTATCCGGACGGGGAGATCACCGACGAGCCCGAGACCACGCTGATGGCCGAGCTGATCCGCGAGGCCGCCCTGGAGGGGGTGCGCGAGGAGCTGCCGCACTCGCTCGCGGTGGTGATCGAGGAGATCGTCGAACCCGGTGAGACGGCCGGGGCCTCGGGGGCCGGATCGGAAGACCTGCTCGAGGTCTACGCGGTGATGTACGTCGAGCGCGAGAGCCAGAAGGGCATCGTCATCGGCCGCGGCGGCACCCGGCTGCGCAACGTGCGCCGCAACGCGCGCAAACAGATCGAGGCCCTGCTGGGCACCCCGATCCGGCTGCACCTGCACGTCAAGGTCGCCAAGGACTGGCAGCGCGACCCGAAGAAGCTCTCCCGGCTCGGCTTTTGACCCGCCGCCTAGGATCGAGGGCATGAGGCTGTATCGAGACCGGGGGATCGTGCTGCGCGATCACCGGCTCGGCGAGGCCGACCGCATCATCACCCTGCTCACCCGCGACAACGGGCTGGTGCGCGCGGTGGCCAAGGGGGTGCGGCGCACCCGGTCGCGCTTCGGCGGGCGGCTCGAGCCGTTCACCCACATCGACGTGCAGCTGTATCCGGGCCGCAACCTCGACGTGGTCACCCAGGCACAGATCCTGCACGCCTACGGCGATGCGATCGTCACCGACTACGGGCTGTACACCACCGCCAGCGCCGTGCTCGAGACCGCGGAACGGCTCGCCGGCGAGGAGCGGGTGCCCGACCGCGAGCTCTATCAACTCACCTTCGGCGCCCTGCATTCGATGGCCACCGGCCGGCACCCGGCCGCACTGACCCTGGACGCCTATCTGCTGCGTGCGATGGGCGGGGCGGGCTGGGCCCCGGCGCTGACCGAATGCGCCCGCTGCACCGCGCCCGGGCCGCACCGGGCCTTCCACGTCGCCGCCGGCGGTGCGGTGTGCGTGCACTGCCGGCCCCCCGGGTCGGCCAC
>JAJYRZ010000215.1 GCA_021793835.1 Actinomycetes bacterium
TGGTCGGATCGACCACCACGTCGGCGAACGCGTAGTGCTCCCCGCTGTGCGCGGGGGAGGTGGTGCCCATCGCGGCGCGCAGCGCCACGATCGCCTCGTCGGCGCGGGCGCCGCGACCGGAGAACGGCTCGCCGAGCAGATCGAACTCCTCGCGCAGCGAACCCACCCCGAGCCCGAGCACCAGCCGGCCGCCCGAGACGGTGTCCAAGGTGCCGTACCGCTTGGCGATCTCCAGCGGATGGTGGAAGCCCAGGACGAGCACCTGGGTGACCAGCCGCAGCCGCGAGGTGCGGGCGGCCAGGAAACCGAAGGTGGCCAGCGGGTCCCAGTAGGTGCCGCCGCGTTCGGCGGCCACGCCCGCGGGCACGGCGACGTGTTCCGAACAGGTCATGTGGTGCAGGCCCAACCGGTCGGCCGTCTCGGCGATCACGGACAGCTCCGCGATCCCGGCGTCGGCCTCCCACTGTGCGGCGGTGGCGGGATGGCGGGTGACCACGGGCGAACCGATTCCGAGCAGCATGCCCGCACCCTACGTCGGCGCGTGTCGGCCGATCCGCGGCTCGGCCGCTCACCGGTCGCGGGTCCGGTTCTCCGCGCGTACCCCCAGGGTGATCGTCGATTAGTACGAGCGTTCTGGCATTGGTGAGGTCGAACTGGTGCGGACGGGGCGCGAATAGATCTCCATCACTGTTAGGATCGTGGACATCGGTACCGGTTCTTCGCGTGTCTGCGAAGGCGACCATGGGAGGACGATGACCACGCTGTCTGACATGCCGGCAGGGCGCGCGACCGAGAAGCCGCGCGAGATCCCGCCTTCGATGGTCGAGCGCATGACGCTGATCCTGGATGCTTTCGAGCGCCGATCGAGTCGGCTCAACCTCGAGGAGGTCGCGCGGCGCACCCGGCTGCCTCGCTCGACCGCGCATCGCATCCTCGATCAGCTGGTCCGACTGGACTGGCTCGAGCACAGTTCGCTCGGCTACGGACTCGGGCGCCGTGCTCTGGGACTCGGCGGTCAGGGCGACGGCCACAACGAGCTGCGCCAGGTCGCGAATTCCTACCTTCACGAATTGCACCTGCGTACCGGAATGGTGGTGCACCTGTCGGTTCTCGACGGAGCCGAGGAGGTCTTCCTCGACAAGATCGGCGGCCGGTTCGCCTCGCGCCTGGCCTCCCGGGTCGGCGGACGCGGACAGGCGGCGTTCACCAGCGGCGGGCGGGCGATGCTCGCCGGCTGCAGCCCCGAGTCGGTGGACGAACTGGTCGGCCCGCAGCTCGAGGCCGGTCTGGTCTCCGGCGGCTGGACGCTGGGCGAGCTGCATCAGGAGCTCAACCGGATCCGGCAGCGGCACGGTCTGTCGATCGACCGCACCGGTGATCGCAGCCTGGGTTTCGCCTCGGTCGCCGCGGCCGTGACCGGCCCGGAGGGGGTGTCCGGCGCGATCTGTCTGTGCCCCGAATCGCCGAAGGTCCCGCTCGAGCGCTTCGCCCCGCTCCTGTTGGCCGTCGCCCGCCGGATCTCGCAGGATCTGCGCACCGAGGACGCGGCCCCCGCACCGCAGCAGACCGCTGCGGAACTGCTGCGTAAGGGCCCGGAGGCCCGCCGCGCGGCCGGTCGCTGACCGGACGTGTTTCGGCGGCGCCCGCCGTCGCCGGTTCCACGTCTCGGTCAACGGGATGACCGTCGGCCCGCCCCGCCGAGCGGTCGTTAGGTTCTACTCACACGACGACTACAGACCCCGGCGGCGAGGAGCCATTCATGGTTGAGGTGGATCACGACCAGACGCAGCGCGTGCTGGAGACTCCGGAAGGTCCGCTGCGGTATCACGACGTCGGCGACGGGCCGCCGCTGCTGCTGCTACACGGCTCCGGCCCGGGCGTGACCGGTTGGCGCAACTACCGCGGGGTGGTCGGCGACTTCGCCGAGCACTTCCGCTGCCTGATCCTCGAGTTCCCCGGCTTCGGCGTCAGCTACGCCGGCGACGGGCACCCGATGATGATGGCCGGCCCCTCGGCCTACACCCTGCTCGACGGGCTCGGCATCGAGTCCGCCCACATCATCGGCAACTCGATGGGCGGGATCATCGGCGCCAACATGGCGATCAACACCCCCGAGCGGGTGTCGAAGCTGGTGACCATCGGCGGGATGGGCAAGAACATCTTCTCCAAGGCGCCCTCGGAGGGCATCCGCCTGCTGATGGAGTTCACCGACGACCCCACGCGCGAGCGGCTCATGCGCTGGCTGCGCTCGATGGTCTACGACCCGGCCACCATCACCGATCAGCTGATCGAGGAGCGCTGGGAGCTGGCGACCGATCCGACCACGCTCGAGATCGCGCGCCGGATGTACAGCTCGAAGGCGATGGCGGCCATGGCCGCGGCCAACCGCGACTCCGACGCCGCCCCCTACTGGGCGAAGTTCGGCCGCATCCAGGCCCCGACCCTGATCACCTGGGGGCGCGACGACCTGGTCAGTCCGGTCGACTCGGCGATCCTGCCGATGCGCGACATCCCCAACGCGGAACTGCACGTGTTCCCCAACTGCGGGCACTGGACGATGATCGAGGCTCGCGACGCGTGGGTGCGCGCAGTGCTGTCCTTCCTCACCCGCGAGGAGCCCTCGGACACATGATCTCCGGCAGCCGCGCCGGGGGTGGTGCCATCGGCGCCCCGGCGATGGTGTTCGGTAACGGTGCGGCCACATATGCCGCTGTCGGGCGCAGCACGCCACCGACGACCGCCAGTTTCGACCACAATCTGAAATCGGAGAGTAGGAATCATGGCTTACGAAGCCTTGGACTTCATCCTGGAGCGGGCCGACAAGATTCGGGCCGGCGCCGAAGAGAACGAGAAGCTCATGAAGCTCAACGACGACGCGGCCGGTGTGCTGCGCGAGTCGGGCATCATGCGGCTGACCGCACCGAAGAGCCACGGCGGCGCCGAGGCGCACCCGCGTGAGTTCGCCGAGACCGTGATGGGCACCGCCTCGATCGACGGCGCCACGGGCTGGCACGGCGGCATCGTCGGCGTGCACCCGTGGGAACTGGCCATGGCGGACCCGAAGGCGATCGACGAGGTGCTCGGCGACAACCCGGACACCTGGATGGCCTCGCCCTACGCGCCGATGGGCGTCGCGGTGCCCACCGACGGCGGCTACATCTTGAACGGCAAGTGGTCGTTCTCGTCGGGCACCGACCACTGCGACTGGCTGTTCATCGGCGCCATGGTCGGCGACGCCGAGGGCAAGCCGGTCATGCCGCCGAAGATCATGCACGTGCTCGTCCCGCGCGAGGACTACACCATCGACCACGACAGCTGGAACGTCGTGGGCCTGCGCGGCACCGGCTCGAAGGACGTCATCGTCAAGAACGCCTTCCTGCCCACCCACCGCACCATGGACTCGGCGAAGATCATGTCCGGTGAGCAGTCCAAGGAGATGGGCCTGACCCAGACCCTGTACAACCTGCCGTACTGGCACGTGTTCCCGCTCGGCATCACCGCCGCGGTGATCGGCATCGCCGAGGGCGCGCTCAACGCGCACGTGGAGATGCAGAAGCAGCGCACCCTGGTCACCGGCCAGCCGCTGAAGGACAACCCGTACATGCTCTCGACCATCGGCGAGGCCGCGGCCGAGATCCAGGCCTCGCGCGCCGCCCTGCTCGACACCGCCGACCGGTTCTTCGACCGCGTCGACTCCGGCGGCACCGTCACCCTGCAGGAGCGGGCCGAGGGTCGCCGCACCCAGGTGCGCGCCGCGCACCGTGCGGTGCGTGCGGTCGACCAGATCTTCGACATCGCCGGCGGCCGGGCCCTGCACATGGACACCCCGCTGCAGCGGTTCTGGCGCGATGCGCACTCCGGCCTGGTGCACGCGGTGCACGTGACCGGCCAGCCGTACCACGCCTCGGCGTTCATCGACCTCGGCGGCGAGCCGGAGGGTCCGATGGCCGCGATGCTGTGACCTGACAACGACAAAGACGACAAGACTGAGGTGAGGCGATGACCGAGATCAAGGGTCTGGGCTACCTGATCGTGCAGAGTGCCGACGTTCCGCGCTGGCGGGAGTTGACCGTCGACGGACTCGGCCTGCAGGAGACCACCGGACCGGTGGAGGGCGCGCTGTACCTGCGCGTGGACGAGCGGCGCTGGCGCGTCGCCGTCCTGCCCGGAGAGGTCGACAAGGCCGTCGCCGTGGGCTGGGAGGTCCGCGACGGCAAGGCCCTCGACCGGGTCAAGGCCACGCTCGAGGCCGCCGGGGTGGACGTCACCGAGTACTCGGAGGAAGACGCCACCGCACGCAACGCCGAGCGGGTCATCTCCTTCGCCGATCCGGCCGGGACGCCCACCGAGGTGTTCTTCGGTCCGATCCTCGACCACAGTCCGGTCGTCACCCCGCACGGCGGGCGCTTCGTGACGGGCCCGCAGGGCCTGGGCCACGTGGTGCTGCCGACCCCGGCGGCCGACGACACGGTCGACTTCTACGTCGACGTGCTCGGCTTCCTGCCGCGCGGAGCCATCCGGCTCGGCGGCGCCGACTCGGTGCCGGCGCGTCGGGTGCGGTTCATGGGCGTCAACCAGCGGCACCACTCGCTGGCCGTGTGCCCGGCACCGCCGACCGAGGCCCCGGGCCTGGTGCACCTGATGCTCGAGGTCGACACACTCGACGCGGTCGGGCAGGCGCTCGACCGGGTCATGGCCAACGACTTCTCCATCTCGTCCACCCTGGGCCGGCACACCAACGACCAGATGGTGTCGTTCTACGTGCGCGCCCCGGGCGGCTGGGATCTGGAGTTCGGCACCGAGGGCATGCGGGTCGACGAGACCTACTACACGGCCGAGGAGATCACCGCGGACAGCTACTGGGGCCACGACTGG
>JAJYRZ010000216.1 GCA_021793835.1 Actinomycetes bacterium
CGGCGGCGCATGATGCGCCGCCGGCCCCGATCGTGGTCTGTCTAGCCGGCGGTGGTCACTCCGCGGGCTGTGCGGTCGGCTGCACGTCCAGCAGGTCGATGACGAACACCAGGGTCTTGCCGCCCAGCGGGTGCCCCGACCCGGCCGGGCCGTAGGCCAGTTCCGGCGGGATGGTCAGCTGGCGCCGACCGCCCACGCGCATGCCCGGGATGCCGTCCTGCCAGCCCTTGATCAGGCCCTGGAGCGGGAACCGGATCGACTCGCCCCGGCTCCACGACGAGTCGAACTCCTCGCCGGTGTCGAATTCGACGCCGACGTAGTGCACCTCGACCTTGTCGCCCTCGCCGGCGGTGTCACCGTCGCCGACGGTCAGGTCGAGGATGACGAGCTCGGTCGGTGCGGGGCCGCCCGGGAAATCCACTTCCGGCTTGCTCATCGCCAGTACTCCGTTCGTTCATCCGCCGTCGCGGTCCAGTCACAGGCCGGCGCGGCATGGTCGTGGCCGATCGTCGCACCGATACGGGTGCGGCGCAAAGGTGGGTCAGCGCTGTCCCAGGTCCAGGTAGTCGCGCGCGGTCGCGCCGGTGTAGATCTGGCGGGGGCGGCCGATCTTGGTGGCCGGATCCTGGTGCATCTCGCGCCAGTGCGCGATCCAGCCGGGCAGCCGGCCCAGCGAGAACAGCACGGTGAACATGCGCGGCGGGAAGCCCATCGCGCGGTAGATCAGGCCGGTGTAGAAGTCGACGTTCGGGTAGAGCCGGCGCTCGATGAAGTAGTCGTCCTTCAGCGCGACCTCTTCCAGGCCCTTGGCGATGTCGAGCAGCTCGTCGTTGGGGGCGAGCTTGGAGATGATCTTGTCGGCGGTCTCCTTGACGATGGCCGCGCGCGGGTCGTAGTTCTTGTAGACCCGGTGCCCGAAGCCCATCAGCTTGACGCCGTCCTCCTTGTCCTTGACCCGGCGCATGAAGTCGGCGGTGTCGCCGCCGCCGGCGCGGATCTCCTCGAGCATCTCGAGCACGGCCTGGTTGGCGCCGCCGTGCAGCGGGCCCCACAGCGCGTTGATGCCGCCGGAGATGGAGGTGAACAGGTTCGCGTCCGACGAGCCGACGAGCCGGACGGTGGAGGTCGAACAGTTCTGCTCGTGGTCGGCGTGCAGGACGAACAGCATGTCCAGCGCGGCCGCGACCTCCGGATCGACCTCGTAGGGCTCGGCCGGCAGGCCGAAGGTCATGCGCATGAAGTTCTCGACCAGACCCAGCGAGTTGTCCGGGTACAGGAACGGCTGGCCCTGCGACTTCTTGTAGGCGTAGGCGGCCAGGGTCGGCAGCTTGGCCAGCAGCCGGATGGTGGCCAGCTCGACCTGCTCGGGATCCTTCGGATCGAGCGAGTCCTGGTAGTAGGCCGACAGCGCGTTGACCGCCGAGGAGACCACCGGCATCGGGTGCGCGTTGCGCGGGAAGCCGTCGAAGAAGCGCTTGAGGTCCTCGTGCAGCAGCGTGTGGCGACGTACCCGCTCGGTGAACTCCTCGAGCTCGGTGGGCGTGGGCAGCTCGCCGTAGATCAGCAGGTAGGAGACCTCGATGAACGTCGAGTTCTTCGCCAGCTGCTCGATCGGGTAACCGCGGTAGCGCAGGATCCCGGCGTCACCGTCGATGTAGGTGATCGCCGAGGAGCACGAGGCCGTGTTGACGAACCCCGGGTCCAAGGTCACGTGGCCGGTCTCGGCGAGCATCGTGCCCAGCGCCAGCCCCGGGTTCCCCTCGGTCGGCTGCACCACGTTCAGGTCCAGCTCACCGCCGGGGTAGCTGAGCACGGCTTTCTGGTCGTTTCCAGCAGACACAGAACATCCCTCTCCGAAATCGATCGCGCCGTAACGCGCAGGTGCCTCGAGACGATCACCGTATTAGGGCACGTCCTCGTCGGCATTGAATCTAGTCGGCCGCTCGGGCGACCGTTCATCCAGGTGCACTTCTCCCTATTCTCCCCCATCGCAGGCGCCGTCGCACACCCGCCCCGCCTCCTATCGCCTCTACCACGCGCGGGCGCGCACGGCCCCCGCCGGTTCACACCTTCTCACTGCGCACGGGCGCCCGGCCGTCCGGTCCCAGGTCGGCCCGGTAGCGCAGGAACGACGGCAGGGCCAGAGCCGCGACCACCACTCCGAGCACCACGAGCATCCCGCCGCCGGCCGCCGCGGCACTCGCCCCCACCACCGCGGCCGCCCCGCCGTGGGCGACGTCGCCGATACGCGGACCGCCCGCGACGACCACCACGAACACACCCTGCAGGCGTCCGCGCATCTCGTCGGTGGCGATCTGCTGCAGCATCGTCGAGCGCAGCGCGGCCGAAACCATGTCGGCCATCCCGCCCACGGCCAACAGCACCAGGGCCAGCCAGAACAGGTTCGATCCGCCCAGGCCCGCCAGCCCGAACCCGCCCATCGCCGCGCCCCACACCGCGATGGCCACGACCACCACCAGCCCCTGGCGCCGCACGGTGGGCAGCCAGCCGGAGAACACCCCGCCGAGCACCGCGCCGATGGACATGGCGGCGAACAGCAGGCCGAGTTGGTTGCCGCCGTCGACCGGTCCGCCGAAATCCTCGTGCGCCATCTGCGGGAACAGTGCGCGCGGCATGCCGAAGACCATCGCGATGATGTCGACGATGAAGGAGGCCAGCAGGATCTTCTGCCCGATCAGATAGCCGAACCCGGCGATGACCGACTTCAGGCCGGGGCGCATCGTCGGCCCCGTCGGCGGCAGTGAGGGCAGCCGGATCACCGCCCAGAAGGTGGCCAGCAGGGTGATCGCGTCGATCAGGTAGAGCGTGGACAGCCCGACGGTGGCGATCAGCACACCGCCGATGGTCGGCCCGACGATCGCGCCGAACTGCATCACGGTCATGTGCAGCGAGTTCGCCGCCGGCAACTGGTCCAGCGGCAGGATCCGCGGATAGATCGCGGCGCGGGTGGGCGAGTTGATCGCGAAGAAGGCCTGCTGGGCGGCGAAGATCACCAGCAGCAGCCACACGTTGCCGATCCCGGCGGCGGCCTGCAGCCACAGCGCCGCCCCGGTGGCCAGCAGCCCCACGGTGGTGATCATCATCAGCGTGCGGCGGTTCATCGCATCGGCCAGCGCCCCGCCCCACAGCCCGAACACGATCAGCGGGACCAGGCCGAACAGACCCGACAGGCCGACATAGGCCGAGCTGCCGGTGATCTGATAGATCTGCGCCGGCACCGCCACCACCGTCATCTGGGCGCCGATCACCGTGATGATCGAGGCGGTCCACAGGCGCCGGAAGGCCGGCGTCTTCAACGGGGTGGTGTCCGCGAACACCGCACGCAGTCTGCTCACGCCCGCACACCGTATGCGGTCAGGGCTGCAGGCGCCGCACCCGCCAGCCCGGATCGGCCCCGCCGAGCGCGGGCCGATCGCCGACCGCCGGGCAGTCCACCACCAGCCGGTCGTGCATCCGGTCGTGGCCGCCGCGCCAGAACTCGACCTCCACCGGGGCGAGCACGTAGCCGCCCCAGTCGCCCGGCAGCGGGATCGGATCGACCCCGGCGAAGCGGGCCTCGGCGGCCGCGTATGCGCGGCCGAGCTCGTCGCGGGAGGCCAGCGGCCGAGACTGCGCCGACGCCCATGCGCCGAGCTGGGCCCCGCGCGGGCGGGCGCGCCAGTAGGCCAGGGTCTCCTCCGGGTCGGTGCGGCGCACCGGTCCGCTCAGGTGCACCTGGCGCAGCAGCGGCTGCCACAGGAACGTCGCCGAGGCGAACGGGGTGTGCGCGAGCGCGCGGCCCTTGGCCGAGGAGTAGTTGGTGTACCAGCGGATCCCGTCCGGCCGGACGTCCTTGCACAGCACCGTCCGGGTACGCGGGCGACCGTCCGGATCGATGGTGGCCAGCACCATCGCATTGGGTTCGGCGACCTCGGAGGCGGCGATCGCGGCGGCCAGCCAGGCCTGCAGCGGAGCGAACCAGCCCGCCCCGAGCGCATGGGCCTCGGGCACCTCACCGGTGGCCGCGTCGACGTAGTCGACGCGCATGCGGGTCAGATCCAACCGCTCGTCCGGCTCCGGTCCGTCGGCGGTCGGGGAGTTTTCTCCGGGCACCGGACGAAGGTTACGCGCCGGACGGGCGTCGACCGCTACCCTGGCTGCTGCGCCCGAGACCGGACGTGTGTCCGGCCGGGTGCGATCCTTCCGTTCCCCCCAGCCGAGGAGCTCCCCGTCATGACGTCAGCCGCCGACCTGCCCGAGGGATTCAGCGAGGGGCTCGAGGGCGTGACCGCCTTCACCACCGAGATCGCCGAACCCGATCGTGAAGGCGGCGCGCTGCGCTACCGCGGTGTGGACATCGAGGACCTGGTCGGCAACCACATCACCTTCGGCGACGCCTGGTCGCTGCTGGTCGACGGCGAGTTCGGTCGCGGACTGCCGCCGGCCGAACCGTTCCCGCTGCCGATCCACACCGGGAACGTGCGCGTGGACGTGCAGGCGGGGCTGGCGATGCTCGCC
The DNA here is from genome assembly GCA_021793835.1 of Actinomycetes bacterium. Taxonomy (GTDB): domain Bacteria; phylum Actinomycetota; class Actinomycetes; order Mycobacteriales; family Mycobacteriaceae; genus Tomitella. The sequence continues at coordinate 4,519 of JAJYRZ010000216.1, forward strand.
CCGATCTGGGGGTTCGAGCCGCTGCTGGACATCGACGAGGAGACCGCGCGTGAGCAGTTGGCGCGCTCGTCGGTGATGGCGCTGTCGTACGTCGCCCAGTCGGCCCGCGGCATCTATCAGCCGGCGGTGCCGCAGAAGGTGATCGACGAGTCGCCCACGATCACCCACCGGTTCATGACCCGCTGGCAGGGCGAACCCGACCCCAAGCATGTGCGCGCGATCGACGCCTACTGGGTCTCCGCCGCCGAGCACGGGATGAACGCCTCGACCTTCACCGCCCGGGTGATCGCCTCGACCGGGGCGGATGTGGCAGATCGG
>JAJYRZ010000217.1 GCA_021793835.1 Actinomycetes bacterium
CCGGCCGTGGACAGCCGGCCCGCCACGGTCGCGGCGACGAGTGTGGTGCCCGAGACCAGCAGCAGGCGCAGCCCGGTCTCCCACGCCGAGTACCCGAGCCCGTTCTGCAGGTAGAGCACGACGTACAGGAACATCGCGAACAGCGAACCGTTCATCGTCAGCGCCGCCACCGATCTGCCCAGGAAGGTGGGGATGCGCAGCAGCGACAGGTCGAACATCGGATCGGCGACCGTGCGTTCGATCGCCACGAACACACCCAGCAGGACCGCCGCGCCGGCCAGGCAGGCGATCACCACACCGTCGGACCAGGACTCCTGCCCGGCGCGGATCAGCCCGTACACCAGGGCGGCCAGGGCGGCGGTGAACACCGCGGCGCCCGCCCAGTCGGGCCGGGCGGCGCGGGCCCGGCGGGATTCGGCGACGTACCGCGCGGTCGCCGCGATCGCGACGACACCGATGGGCACGTTGATTCAGAAGATCGCCCGCCAGCTCACCCCGGTGGTCAGCGCCCCGCCGAGCAGCGGCCCCATCGAGGTGGCCACCCCGGTGATCGCGCCCCACACGCCGAAGGCGATGCCGCGCGCCTTGCCCGCGTAGGTCACCGCCAAAAGCGCCAGCGAGGTGGCGAACAGGATCGCCCCGCCGATCCCCTGCACCGCGCGCGAGATCACCAGCATGACCGGGCTCTGCGCGGCCGCACACAGGATCGAGCCGATCGTGAACACCCCGAGCCCGATCACGAACACCTTCTTGTGTCCGTACCGGTCGGCCAGTGCGCCGGAGACCAGCAGCAGCGCGGCCAGGGTGAGTGCGTAGGCGTCGATCACCCACTGCACGGCGGTGAAGCTCGCCCCCAGCTCGCGCTGGACGTCGGGCAGTGCGACGGTCACGATCGTCACGTCCAACAGCAGCATGAACTTGCCGGCGCACACCACCAGCAGGGTCCACACGTTGTGCCGGCCGATCCGGGTGTCCCCGGGTGCCGGGAGATCGGTGTCGGGCGCCGCGCGTGCCGTCGTGCGCTACGCGGGTGTTCGGTTCCTCCACCGGCGGTCCTTCCCGTTCGTCAGGCGCCGAGCGCGGGCCGGCCGCGTCCGCTCCCGGATTCCGAGTCGATCCCCACCGTCCTCTCCCCCCGGCCGGGGATCCACCCGAGCGCCGGTCGACCGATTCGAGGACGCCCGCGTCGACAGGCGCCCACCACGTGGCCGTTCGGCGATCTGGGCCGTCCCGTAACCTGTGTGACCATGGCCGATCCGTATCCTCGTGTGTTCTTCGGTGACCAGATCGTTGACGTCGACCAGGCGCGCCTGTCGGTGGCGACCTCGGCGGTGCTCTACGGGCTGAGCGTCTACACCGTCTTCCCCGTCCAGGTCGACGGCGAGCGCCGCACCGCGTTCCGTCTGGCCGATCACTATCAGCGACTGCTCGAGTCCTGCAAGATCATCGGCATCGACCGCTTCGCCCAGGAGTGGACCTTCGAACGCTTCGAGGCGCTCGCCCGCATCCTGGTCGCCGAGAACGCGCCGGAGACCGACGTGTTCGTGCGCGTGAGCGTGCACGTCGACGAGCTGGTGCCCGGCACCCGGGTGCGCGGCCTGCCGGTGACGGTGTCGATGTTCGTCTACGACGCGGTGCCGATCGTGCCGCAGGACGGCATGCGGCTGAAGACCAGCCAGTGGCGGCGGATCCCCGACGGGGCGATCCCGTCGCGGGCGAAGGTCAACGGCGCATACGTCAACTCGGTGCTGGCCAAGCAGGACGCGATCGACGCCGGCTACGACGACGCGATCTTCCTCGACGGTGCCGGGCACGTGTGCGAGCTGTCCGCTGCCAACATCTTCTTGGTCCGCGGCGACACGGTGATCACCCCGGACGTGGCCAGCGACATCCTCGACGGCATCAACCGGCGCACCGTGCTCGCCCTGGCCGAGGCCGAGGGCCTGCCGGTCGCCGAGCGCGCGGTGGATCTGACCGAGCTGTACATCGCCGACGAGGTGTTCGTCACCGGCACCTCGGCCGGGGTGGCCCCGGTCGTCGAGGTCGACGGCCGGGTGATCGGCGACGGCGAGCCCGGACCGGTGGCCGCCCGGCTGCGCGAGCTGCACGCCGCCGCCCTGCGCGGGGAGTCGACCTCGCGGGTCGGCGCCGCGGACTGGATCACCGAGCTGTAGAACGGCTCCGCCCCGCCTCCCCCGACGGATGCGGGCGAAAGGCGGGGCGGCGGCGGTGTTCAGCGCCCGATGAGGGCGGCCAGGCGCTCGGTGATCAGCGTCTGCGCATCGCCGACGATGCGCTCGACCAGTTCGGCGACGGTGGGGATGTCGTGGATCAGCCCCTGCGCGGTGCCCACCGACCAGATGCCGGCCTCCAGGTCACCGTTTTCGAACACGGTGCGCCCGCGCGCACCCGACACCAGTTCGCGCACATCCTCGAACGCACCGCCTCTGTCCAGGATGTCGACGACCTCGCGGCTGACGGAGTTGCTGGCCACCCGCGCGGTGTTGCGCAGCGGCCGGAAGATCAGCTCGGTGTCGGTCTCGGAAGCGGCCACGATCGCCTCCTTGACCCGCTGATGGATCGGCGATTCGACCGTGCACATGAACCGGGTGCCCATGTTGATCCCGTCCGCGCCGAGCGCGAGCGCCGCCACCAGGCCGCGGCCGTCGGCGAATCCGCCCGAGGCGACCATCGGGATGGTGATCTTGTCGGCGGCCGCGGCGATGAGCACCAGCCCCGGGATGTCGTCCTCGCCCGGATGCCCGGCGCATTCGAAGCCGTCGATGCTGATCCCGTCGACGCCGAGTTCCTGGGCCTTGACCGCGTGCCGGACGCTGGTGCACTTGTGCAGCACCTTGATGCCGGCCCCGTGGAACTGCGGCAGGTGCGGGCCCGGGTTCGAGCCGGCCGTCTCGACCACGGTGATGCCGGATTCGATGATCGCCTGCCGGTACTCGTCATAGGGCGGCGGGTCGATCGTCGGCAGGATCGTCAGGTTCACCCCGAACGGCTGATCGGTGCGTTCCCGGGTGCGCGCGATCTCTTTCACCAACGCCTCAGGGGTGGGCTGCGTCAGCGCGGTGAGCATGCCGAGCGCGCCGGACTCGGCGACCGGGGCGACAAGGTCGGCGGTGCCGACCCACTGCATCCCGCCTTGGACGATCGGGTGGCGGACGCCGAAGGTCTCGGTGAACGGGGTGGACAACATCTGTCGGCTCCTAGGTCAGGCGAGCAGGTCGATAGGTGGACGGTCGGGCGGCGGCGCGAAGCATCAGCGCGGCGCCATCCGGATGGCGCCGTCGAGACGGATCGTCTCACCGTTGAGCATCGGATTGGCCACGATGTGCGCGACCAGAGCCGCGTACTCTGCCGCATCGCCCAGGCGCGACGGGTGCGGGACCTGCGCGCCGAGCGAGGCCTGCGCCTCCTCGGGCAGCGAACCGAGAAGCGGGGTCTTGAACAGCCCCGGGGCGATGGTGTTCACCCGGATCTGCAGGGAGGCCAGGTCGCGGGCGATCGGCAGGGTCATCCCGACCACCCCGCCCTTGGACGCGGAGTAGGCGGCCTGGCCGATCTGGCCCTCGAAGGCCGCGACCGAGGCCGTGTTGACGATGACCCCGCGCTCGCCGTCCACCGGCTCGGTGGCGGCGATGCGTTCGGCGGCCAGCCGGATGACGTTGAAGGTGCCGATCAGGTTTACCCCGATCACGGTGGTGAAGGCCTCCAGCGGGAACGGGCCCTTCTTGCCGACGGTCTTGATGGCGTTGCCGATGCCGGCGCAGTTGACGGCCACCCGCAGCGGGCCGAGCGTGGCGGCCGTGTCCAGGGCGGCGGTGACCGCGTCGGTATCGGTGACATCGGCCGCGGCGAAGCGGGCCCTATCGCCCAGCTCGGCGGCGACCGCGGCCCCGTCCGAGCTCGGCAGGTCGACGATGACCACGGATGCGCCCTGATCGTGCAGGGTGCGGGCGGTGGCCAGGCCCAGACCCGAGGCGCCCCCGGTGATAAGGGCGACGGAGTCGGTGAGGTTCATCTGCACGGTCCTTTACTGTCGGCGCGGGTGCGCCGGTGCGAGTCGGTTCGGTTCGAGCGCAGGCGGGCGGGTCACAGGCGTTCGATGACGGTGGCGTTGGCCATGCCCGCGCCCTCGCACATCGTCTGCAGGCCGTAGCGCCCGCCGGTGGCCTCGAGATTGTTGACCAGAGTCGCCAGCAGCCGGGTGCCCGAGGAGCCCAGTGCATGCCCGAGCGCGATCGCCCCGCCCCACGGGTTCATCTTCGCCGGGTCGGCGCCGAACTCCTTGGCCCACATCAGCGGCACCGGCGCGAAGGCCTCGTTGACCTCGTAGGCGTCGATGTCGTCGATCTGCAGCGAAGCCTTGGCCAGGGCCTTGCGAGTGGCCGGGATGGGCGCGGTGAGCATGTAGAGCGGATCGTCGCCGACCACGGAGAAGGACACGAAACGCGCCCGCGGGGTGAGCCCCAGCCGAGCCGCGGTCTGCTCGCTCATGATCAGCGCGGCCGAGGCCCCGTCGGTCAGCGGCGAGGAGTTGCCGGGGGTGATGTGCCAGCCGGCCTGGCCGAACCGCTCGGCGTAGGCCTCGGTACGGAACGACGGGCGCAGCCCGCCCAGCTTCTCGGCCGTGGTGCCCGGGCGCACCGTCTCGTCGACCGTGTGGGCACGGGTGGCACCGTCTGGGCCGGTGACGGTGATCGGGACGATCTCGGGATCGAACAGCCCGGCAGCCGCGGCCTCGCCCGCACGGCGATGCGATTCGGCGGAGAACGCGTCGAGTTCATCGCGGCCCAGCCCCCACTTCGCGGCGATCAGCTCGGC
>JAJYRZ010000016.1 GCA_021793835.1 Actinomycetes bacterium
CAGCGGCCAGGGCGCGCCGGCCGGCGCCCCGTAGGTCAGGGTGAACACCGAGAACCCGTGCCGGGTCAGCAGCGGGACGTAGGTGCCCCAGTTGGTCTGCCCGCCGCCGGCGGTGCCGTGCACCAGGATCACCGGCACCGGGCGGCGCGGATCGAGCGGCTCACCCCACCGGTTCGCACCCGGCAGCGCCCCGCCCGGGTGGCGCACCTCCGGGGCGATCCCGTCGAAGAAGTCGTAGCGCTCCCGGATCTCGGTGTGCTCGATCAGCTCGGGTGCGGCGATGGTGTGCACGTCCTGATCGCCGATGTGGGCGCTGACGTGCGGCACCCGCACCAGCCCCGAGGCGGGCATGGTCACCGCCAGGTGCGGCACGGGCAGGCTCGGCACCGGAAGCGGGACGTCCACGTGCGGGCGCGGCAGTCGGCGCCCGGCCGCGGAGGCGGCGTCGGCGGTCGCCGCGGCGGCCAACCCGACCGCATCGTGGCGCACATCGCCCACCACGCGCCCGGCCGCCCGGGTGGTCTTGGCCGAGGTCTCGAGCATCGAGCCCAGTCGGATGGGCACGGTCATCGCATCGCCGATCAGTCGGCGCATCTCCACGTCAGGCACACCGATCATCCTAGCGACCGGTGGACGCCCGCCTTGTTGCTAAAGTCGGTTCCGGCCGGACGGCTCCGATGTTCCGGCACGATTCCCTTCCCCCGACGGAGGCCGGAGGCCAACCATGGACGCGTCCGCATCCGCCGAGCCCACCGAACTGACGGTCGAGGTCGCCCCCGGCGTCGAGCTGGCGGTCACCCGGCGCGGCCAGGGCCCGACCGTGCTGCTGGTCGGCGGGCTGGGCATGCCGCAGCTGATCTGGGAGATGTGCGGACTGACCGCCTCCCTGGTCGAGGCCGGTTTCGAGGTCGTGTCGTACAACGCGCGCGGATTGGCGCCCTCCAGCGCTCCGCCCCCGCCGTACTCGGTGCCCGAGCTGGCCGACGACGCGGCCGCGATCCTCGACCATCTGGGCCGCGGTTCGGCGATCGTGGTCGGCTACTCGATGGGCTGCTACGTCACCCAGACCCTGATCCGCCGCCGCCCCGAGCTGGTGGACGCGGCCGTGCTGTTCGCCGGTCTGCAGCCCACCCCGATCGGCGCCCTGGTCGGCCGGATGGAACTGGATCTGATCGAGCGCCTCGGCGAGATCCCCAAGGACGTGCTGGTCTTCGAGCAGTTGATGACCAGCCTGCACCCGGAGCTGCTGCAGGATCCGGCCGCGGTGGCCGGTTGGCGCGACCTGCTCGGTGCCGGGGACGCCACCTGGACGCACCCGGACGGTTTCCTCGGCCAGCTCACCGCCTCGCAGGAGTGGATCACCGCCGGCGAGCCGCTGCCCGAGCACCTGGCCGAGATCAAGGTGCCCACCTTGGTGATGGCCTTCGAATACGACCTGTTCTTCCCGCCGAAGGTGTGCGCGGAGACCGCCAAGCACATCCCGGACTCGCGGTTCCTGCAGGTCGACGGCGTCGGCCACGGCGGGCTGTTCACCGGCCCCGGCAACAGCGCCGCGCACATCACGACCTTCTGCCTCGAGCACGTGCACCGCTGATCCCCGCGGACGCACCCGGGCCCGGCACCGGGCCCGGAGGACCCGCCGGGACCCGTCCCGCCACCGGTCAGGTCAGCGGGCGGCCGTCCCAGGTGTGGTCGTGCATGAAGCCCTCGGGCAGGTTGACCCGGTACTTGATCGACTGCGAGGCGATCGCCGAGAGCACCACCGGCACCGCCAGCGCCGGCCGCAGATCGTCGCGCCGGGTGATCACCTCGTCGGTGCCGCGCAGGTCCTTGAGGTAGGTGCGCAGGTTGTTGCCCGGCAGCGAGGACTTGCGCCAGCCGTACATCAGCATGCCCGGCCCGATCATCTTGCGGGTGCCCGGCGTCGGGGTGACCAGTTCCTCGTTGAGTCCGAAGAAGGCCTGATCGACGCGGTTGTCGTCCTCGAACATCATCACCCCGGAGGTGGCCCGCGGGTTGCATTCGATGGTGTACAGGCCCTTGTCTCCGGCGTCGACGAAGTCGAAGGCGATCTGCCCGGTGTAGCCGATGCGGGCCACCAGGTCCTCCACCCAGCGCCGGATGCCCTCGTGCTCGACCGGTTCGAAGGTCAGGCAGGAATGCCCGTCGATCGCGTACCGGACCGGATACATCGCGTGCGCGTAGACCTTGCCCTCGTGGCAGATCGAGTACGAGCAGTAGTTCGTGCCCTCGATCCACTCCTGGGCGATCCACGGGTTGTCCGGATCGAAGGTCAATCCGCGCGGCGGCTCGCCCGGACGGACCTTGTACACCTGCTGCGCCCCGCGGGAGAACACCTGCTTGAGCGCGTAGGTGAAGTCGAAGTCCACGGCGTCCAGATCTGCCTGCGAGCGCACCAGTGTGTAGCGCATCGTCGGGATCTCGAGCTCGTCGAGCATGACCTGGAAGTCGTACTTGTTGTGCAGGCGCACCTCGGGGCGGAAGCCGTTGAGAAACAGCGTGCACGAGTCGGGGAACAGGTCCGGGTAGGCGTGCACCACCTGGGCGAGGATGTCGGTCTCCTCGTGCACGGTGATCACCATGTCGATGTCGTTCTCGCGCACGATCCGGGCCAGGTCCTGCGCCCACTGCACCGGCTCGTACTTCGGCCGGTGCACCCGGAAGGAGCGTTCGACGTAGCGGGAGAACCGCGACACCGTCAGCCGCAGCGAGTCGGCGATGAACACCCGGTGTCCGGCGGCGCCGAGCAGGCGGGCGGTCTCCAACGTCAAGAAGGAGCGGCCGAAGGTGATGAGAACGTTCTTGCCGGTGACGGCGGACATGATCCTCCAGTCTGCGCGGTGGGGCCACACGCGATCGGTTCGATCCTAGTCGGTATCACCGCCCGCCCCGCGGAGGCGACCACCGGTCGGTATCACGTGGCCGCCCCTCGTCCCGGTGCCCGGCGCCACTCCGGTGCGCGCGACCGCCGACCACACGGCGTCTGCGGTGCACTAGGATCGCTCAAGGCGCACTTCCGCCACGGGCGGGACGTGCGGCCGTAACCGTTCGCCGCAGCACCGAGGAAGGGGACCGTCGCGTGTTCTTCATCGGGGTGCTGTTCGCCAGCGGGGCGGCGGTGGCCTACGGGGTGTCGACGGTGCTGCGCGCCCTCGGTGCCCGCACCACCGCCCTGGAGGACCGCGAGGCCGGCCGGGACCGCACCACCGCCCACGACGGGCCGACGGTCGGGCAGACGGTGGACACCTTCCGCAACCCCGAGTTCGTATGGGGCACGGTCTTCCTGCTGCTCGGCTTCCTCGGCGGAGCGATCGCCGCGCGCTTCCTGCCGCTGTTTCTGTCGCAGACCATCGTCTCGGCGAACCTGATCGTCACCGCGCTGCTGGGCGTGAGCATGCTCGGCAACCGGCTGCACGGCCGCGACTGGGTCGCGATGGTCACCGTGGTGGTCTCGCTGCTGCTGCTGGCGCTGGCCTCCTCGCACGAGACCTCCTCCGGGGAGGGCCGCGGCTTCCACTGGGCCCTGTTCTGGGGCACCGTCGCGCTCAGCGTGATCTCGGTGCTCGCGGTCTATCAGCTCGGCAGTCGGGGCGCGATCTTCTACGGCGCCTCCGCCGGCATCATGTTCGGCATCATCGCGGTCGGGGTGCGGGTGCTCGACGGGATCAGCCCCTTCGATCCGGTCACCCTGCTGCTCGACCCGGCCGCCTGGTCGATCGCGGTGGCCGGTGCGGTCGGCTTCTACATCCAGACCGTGGCCCTGCAGGTCGGCCACGTCAACGGCATCACCGCGGTGCTGGTGGTCGGCGAGACCGCCGCCCCGGGCATCCTGGGCATCGTCTTCCTCGGCGACTCGGCCCGCGACGGGCTGACCTGGCTGGCCTACGTCGGGTTCACCGGCGCGGTGGTCGGCGCCGTGCTCGTCGCCCTCTACAGCTCGGTGGAGGCCGACCACTTCCAGGAGAAGGAGCCGCCGCGGGGCGGCTGGAGCCTGCGCGACCGCTTCGGCTCGCGCCCGCCGCGCGGCAGCGGCTCGGACTGACCCTCCCCCGCTACAACCGGGCGGGCGGGAACCGGCCGTAGATCGCGGCCGGATCACCGGCGAGAACCCGGGCGTGCTCCGCATCGGCCCGGCTGATCAGGCCCCGGTAGTGCGCGGTGAGCCGATCCCGGGAGGCCCGCCGGCGGGCGCGCACCGCGCGCACCGCGACCACGACCCCGGTGATCACCGCTGCGAGCACCGCGAGCCCGATGATCACCTGGATGACGCTGATGATCAGACCGATCACCATCAGCACCGCGATGAACTGCACGATCGTGCGCATGACGGTGTCCTTCCTCTCCCCCGACCGGTGGGCACCCGCATGTCTATCAGCGACCGCCGACATCGGTCGGGGCGTCGGCGCTCCCGCCGGGCGGCCTCGGGCGGTACCGTCGGGGCCGTCCGTTCGACGCGCAGAGAAGAAGGAGGCGCCGTGCGCCTGCCCCAGCATCGGCCCCGCACCGCGGTCGCCGCGGCCGCCGTGGTCTCCGCATCCGCCCTGCTCCTGTCCGCCTGCGGTTCCGGTGACGCGGCCGACGACACCGAGGTGCCCGACGCGGCGGAGCTCACGCTCGACGATCTGCGCGCCGGCGACGACGAGGACCAGATCCGCAAGACCGTCGCGGCCTCCGCGCGTGCCGCGGCCCAGGGCGACGGCGCCACGCTCGCCGCGGTGATGTGCCCGCCGCTGTTCGACGCGCTCGGCATCGACGCCGGGCCCTTCGATCCGCCGCCGGGCTCCCGCCGACTGACCGCCCTGGAAGACGTGATCGTCCGTGAGGACTCCGCCCAGGTCACGGTCACCTGGGCGCAGACCGTGCCCGGTGAGGACGGCACCGAGACCGAAGAGGCCGTCGGCCCGGACGTGCTGCTGCTGGTGCGCGACGACGCCGACGAGTCGTGGGTGCTGTGCGAGACCGAGGAGATGCTGCCCGACACCTCCGCAGGCGACGACGAAGAGGCCGGCGCCGGCGCCGATCCGGCCGCCGAGGGCCCCGGGGGTGAGCCCGCGCCGTGACCACGCGCGGCCGGCGCGCCTTCATCGCGCTGTTCCCCCCGGATGAGATCGCAGGCCGGATCACCGAGCACCTGTCCGACGAGGCCCCGCACATCCGCTGGATGCCGGCCGGGAACCTGCACGTGACGATGGTGTTCCGCCGCAAGGTGGCAGATCCGCTGCGCTGGGCGGAGACACTGCACGACCCGCTGGCCGGGCTGGCGCCGGTCACGTTGCGCCTGGGCGGGGTCGAGACGGTGCCGGGCAGCCGGGAGACGATGGTGTGGCTGTCGGTCGTCCCGGATACGCCCGCGGACGACACGAGGCTCAAGGCCCTGCGTGTGGCCTGCGGCGCCCCGGCCGATCATCACCCGCACGTCACGCTCGCCCGGGTGCCCGAGGAGCTGGTCGCCTCGGCGCGCTGGGCGGTGCAGACGATGCCGCCGCTCACCTGGCGGGTCGACGAGGTGGGCCTGTACACCTCCACGCTCGGCGAGGGTCCGCGCGGACGTTCGCGCTACGACCTGATCGAGCGTTACGAGCTGGAGACGCCGGCGCCGCCGGGCCCGCCGCCGCGTCCGCGGCTGCGCTGACCCGGCGGCGCCGGACGTCGAGGCGTCACTGTGCCTGGACGGCCTGGATCTCCAGGTTCAGGGCGATCTTGTCGCCGACGACCGTGCCGCCGGTCTCCAGCGGCATGTCGATGTCGATGCCGAAGTCCTTGCGGTTGATGGTGGTGGTGGCCTCGAAGGCCGCGACCGGCCCCTGGCCCATGCCCGGGTGCACGCCCATGAACTCCAGGTCCAGCTCGATCTCCCGGGTGATCCCGCGCAGGGTGAACTCGCCGGTGAGCACGTAGTCCGAGCCCTTCGAGCGCACCTCGGTCGAGCGGAAGGTCGCGACCGGGTGGTCGGCGACACCGAAGTAGTCGCCCGAGCGGATGTGCTCGTCGCGCTGGGCGTTGCGGGTGCTGACGGACTCGACCTTGATGTCGGCGACGACCGAGGCCGTGCCGTCCTCACCGATGGTGATCTGGCCGGTGAAGTCGTCGAAGGTGCCGCGCACCTTGCTCACCATCAGGTGGCGGACGGTGAAGCCGATCTGCGAGTGCACCGGATCGATGTTCCAGGTGCCGGTGGCCAGATCCTGCGGGACGACGGTCGAGGTGGTGGTCATGGTGGTCCTCTCAACGAGGGGCGAAACGCCCGATTGATTGCCTAGTCAACTATAACCATAAACGCAGACCGTTTACAAGTCAACGACGGTGGGGTTGGCGGGGGCCGACTCACTCCTGGGCCATGCGCTCGCGCATGCCCTGGAAGACACGCTCGAGCACCGCCACGTCCCCCGGCTCGAGCCCGTCGAACAAGATCGCGCGCACGGCCTCGACGTGGCCGCGGCTGGCGGCGTGCACGGCCTCGCGGCCGGCGGCGGTGATCCGGGCGATCATCCCGCGCCGGTCCTCGGCGCATTCCGTGCGCTCGACCCACCCCTGGCCCTCGAGCCGGGACACCGCGCGGGTGGCCCCGCCGCGGGTCGCGCTGAGCCGGTCGGCCAGCTCCCACATCCGCAGCGAGCCCTCCGGCGCCTCGGACAGGTAGACCAGGATCTCGAAATCGGTCAGACTGATCTGCGAATCGCGGACCAGCTGCCGGTCCAGCGCGCGGTTGAGCTGCCGGGTGGCCTCCAGATAGGCCCGCCACATCCGCTGCTCGTCATCGCCTAACCACCGCACCTGATCCATACCCCGATGATAGGCCATCTGATTGACCGGGCAACATCCTCCTGGTCGGCCGTCCCGCACCCGCGCCGCCGAGGTGCCGCGCGGTGTCCTATCGTCCCAGGGACACCCTGCCCCGCCGATCCCCTCGGAGCGCTGAGACCGCGTGCACTTCCTCACCGCCGTCGCGGACTACCCCTTCCTCCAGCGCGCCCTGGTCACCGCGATCGTCGTCGGCGCACTGTGCGGGGCGATCGGCGCGCTGACGATCCTGCGCGGCCTGGCCCTGATGGGCGATGCGGTCTCACACGCCGTGCTGCCCGGGGTGGCCGCCTCCTTCGCGCTCGGGGTGGGTTTCCTGCCCGGCGCCCTGGTCGCCGGTCTGCTCTCCGCGCTGGGCATCGGCTACATCCAGCAGCACAGCAGGATCAAGCCCGATGCGGCCATCGGCATCGTGTTCACCGCGATGTTCGCCATCGGCATCGTGCTGATGACCCTGTATCCGGCGGACATGGACCTGACCACCATCCTGTTCGGCAACGTGCTCGCGGTGCGCCCGGCCGAGATGTGGGCGACGATCGGGCTCGCCGCGGCCGTGCTCGCCGTGCTGGCCGCCCTGTTCAAAGAGTTGCAGGTGTCGATCTTCGACCCGGTCATGGCCGCCGCCTACGGGCTGCCGGTGGCCCGCATCCACCGGGTGCTGATGCTGCTGCTGACCGTCGTCACCGTCATCGCCCTGCAGACCGTGGGGGTGGTGCTGGTCGTCGCCATGCTGATCACCCCGGCCGCCACCGCCCATCTGCTCACCGACCGGCTCGGCCGGATGGTGCTGCTGGCCGCCGCCATCGGCGCGGCCGAGGCCGTGGTGGGGCTGTACCTGAGTTTCCGTTTCGATCTGCCGTCGGGCGCGGTGATCGTGCTGGTCGGTGCGGTGGTGTTCGCGGCGGTGCTCGTGGTGGCCCCGCGCCACGGGCTGCTGGCCCGCCGGCGCCCCGCCCGGCTCCCGGTCGGAAGCGGGAGCGCATAGATGCGGGCCGGGCGCACGGGCGCCGGCCTGGCCGCGGCGCTGATCGCGACAGCGGTGACGCTGGCGGGCTGCACCTCCGCGCCCGCACCCGACCGGGATACGCAGGTGCAGGTGGTGGCCACCTTCTCCGTGCTGGCCGACATCGCCACCGAGATCGGCGGGGACCGGGCGCGAGTGCACTCGATGGTGCCGCGCACCGCCGATCCGCACGAGTACACCCCGCGCCCGACCGATATGAGCCGGGCCGCCGACGCGGACGTGCTGGTGTGGAACGGGCTGAACATGGAGACCGGCAACGACTGGTTCGCCGATCTGGCCGCCGCCTCGGGCCACGACCTGGACGATCCGACCGTCGTCGAGGCCGCGGCCGGAATCACCCCGATGTACCTCGACCTCGCCGAGGCGCCCGCACCGGGTGATCCGGTCCCCGATGCCGACCGGCTCAACCCGCACGCCTTCCTCGATCCGGTGGTGGGCATGGCGTACGCCCGCAACATCTGCGACGGGCTGATCGCCGCCGACCCGGCCGGTGCCGACTACTACCGGGCGCGCACCGCCGACTATCTGGACCGGCTCACCGTGATCGACGCGCAGTACCAGGCGGTGATCGGCGCGCTGCCCCCCGACCGCCGACTGCTGGTGACCAGCGAGAACGCCTTCCAGTATCCGGCCGCACGCTACGGCCTCGAGACCGGATACCTGTGGGCGATCGACACCGAGGGGCAGGGTTCGCCGTCCCAGGTGATGGCGCTGATCGACCTGGTGCGCACCTCCGGGGTGCCGGCGCTGTTCATCGAGTCCAACGTCGCCCCGCGCCCGTTGCGCACGGTCTCCGACGACACCGGGGTGCCGATCGCCGGCACCGTGTACTCCGATGCGCTCGGCGACGACGACTCCCCGGCCGCGACCTACCTGGATCTTCTCGAGCACAACATCGTCACGATCGGAGACGGCCTTGGCTGACCACGAGGGCGCCGGCGCGGCGGACGGGATCACGGTGACCGGGCTGCACGTGGACTACGGATCGGTCACCGCGCTGCGCGGGGTCGACGCGCACTTTCCGGCCGGCCGGTCCACCGCGGTGATGGGGCCCAACGGGGCGGGCAAGTCCACCCTGATCAAGGCGCTGGTGGATCTGGTGCCGCGCACGGCCGGGCAGGTGCGGTTCGGCGACCGGCAGACCGATGCGGTGCGCCGACGGATCGCCTACGTGCCCCAGCACAGCGCGATCGACCGGGACTTCCCCATCGACGCGGCCGCCACCGTGCTGCTGGGCACCTATCCGCGGCTGGGCTGGCTGCGCCGCCCGGGCCGGGCCGAGCGCGCTCTGGCCGCCGAGGCGCTCGAGCAGGTGGGCATGTCCGCGCTGGCCGACCGGCAGATCGGCCGGCTCTCCGGCGGGCAGCTCCAGCGGGTGTTCTTGGCCCGCGCCCTGGCCCAGCGGCCCCGCTACCTGCTGCTGGACGAGCCGTTCGTCGGGGTCGATGCGACCAGTGAGCAGATCATCGTCGATCTGCTGCGGGACCTGCGCGACGGCGGCGCCACCGTGGTGGTGGTCCACCACGACTTCCGCACAGTGGCCGACTATTTCGACCGGGTGCTGCTGCTCGACGGCGAGGTGGTCGCGGCCGGCACCGTGGCCGAGGCGCTGACCGATCAGGCGCTCAGCCGCGCCTACCGTCCGCCCGGCGCCGACCGGTAGGCCGCGCGCACCGTCTCCGGCGCCCAGCGCATGGTCACGGTGGTGCCCGCCCCGTCCGCGGCGATCACGCAGTCGTCGCTCAGCGCACGCATGAGCACCAGACCGTTGCCCCGCCCGGCGAAGCGCGGCGCCCCGCCGCGCCACCGGCCCTCGTCGCGCACGCGCAACTCAAGCCCGTCGCGCCCGTACTCGGCGTCGACCACGACCGTTCCCGGCGCGTCCAGGTTGCCGTGTTCGACGGCGTTGGCCGCCGCCTCATAGGCGGCCAACACCACGTCGTCGCCGAACCGGTCCCCCGTGCCGAGCCCGACTACCCAGTCGCGCAGCGAGCCGCGCAGCCGATGCAGGGTGGTCCGATCGGCGGCCGGGTCACGCCAGCGGAAGCGGTCCTCGGAGGTCTGCGGGGCCTTGTCGACTGTCATCACCCGCCGTGCCTTCCCCTCGTCAGCGGTCACTCGGTTGTGATCACCGTAACCGCGGGGGCGCCGATCCGCGCGACGAGTCAGTCGGCGAGCAAGGCCCGGGCACCGGCGAGATCCGGCGCCACCCGGAGGGTCTCGGTCAGCCCGAGTATCTCCAGCGGTCGTCGGGTCACCGGGTCGTCCGCGATCACCGCGAACGCGCAACCGCGTGCGGTCGCCCGCTCCGCGACGGCGATCAGTTCAGCGATACCCACCGACGCCAGGAACGACACCTGCGACAGGTCGATCACCGCTGTGTCCTCGCACACCTCGCCCAGCCGGTCCAGTGCCTCGCGCAGTCCGTCCACCGCGGCCAGGTCCAGATCGCCGCGGGCGGTCAGGACCGGCCCCTGTCCGGTGATACGCACCGTGAACGCGGCACCGTCGCCGGTGATCTCCGTGACGATCCGCTCTCCGTCGTCGCTCACGACCGGGTCTCCTCTCCGTCCACGTAGGACACGTCCGACTCCACGGTAGGCGCACAGGTCGCCGCGCGTGGAGAACTGCGGCCCGGCAACCGGGCCGCCCCCAGGAAGAAGTCGGCGACGCCGCGCACCGCCGACAGGTACCCGTCCAGTTCCAGCGGCTTGGCCAGATACGCGTTGGCGCCGCGCGCATAGCATTCGGTCACGTCGTGCTGCGCGGACGAGGTCGTCAGCACCACCACGGGGATCGATGCGGTCTGCGGATCGGACTTGGCCGCCTCCAGCACCCGCCGCCCGTCGAACCGCGGCAGATTCAGGTCCAGCAGGATCAGATCCGGGCGCACCGCCGACGCGTGCGCACCGCGCCGGGCCAGAAAGTCCATCCCCTGCTCGCCGTCGTGGACGACGTGCAGCACGGTGGGCACGTGACTGGCCGCGAGCGCCTCACGGGTGATCAGCACGTCCCCGGGATCGTCTTCGATCAACAGGATGTCGGCGTGCGACGGGGAGGACATCACAGGTCTCCTTGCGAGGCGGTGCGATCGGCAGGCGGATGCGGCGCATCGGCCGACAGGGTGAACGACACTCGCGTGCCCACCTCCGGCCGACGCCCGGGCTCGGTCTCAACCCAGATGTCGCCCCCATGATAGGTCACGACCTTCCGGCACAACGAGAGCCCGATCCCGGTGCCGCCGTAGGCGTCGCGGCCGTGCAGTCGCTGGAAGATCGTGAACACCCGGTCGGCGAACGCCGGGTCTATGCCGATGCCGGTATCGGTCACGCTGAACCTCCACAGGTCCGGCTGCGGGTCCTGCGCGGTCTCCTGGTGGCCGTCGCCGGCAGGCGGACCGTCCGGCGGCGCGGCCGGCGCGTGGTCGATCCGGATGCGCAGCGGCCGGTCCGGGGCGGCGAACTTGATGGCGTTGCCGATCAGGTTCTGCCACAGCAGGGTCAGCAGGGTGTGGTCGCCGACGATCTCCGGCAGCGACGCGGGACGCTCGATCTCGGCGCCGGACGCGGTCAACGCCGTCTCCAGGTTCGACAGTGCGTCGTCGACCGTCGCGTCCAGCGACACGCGGCGACGGTTCTCCCCGCTGTGTCCGATGCGGGAGAACCGCAGCAGGTCCTCGATCATCACCTGCATCCGCCGGGCCCCGTCGACCGCGTGGTCGATGTACTCCCGGGCCCGATCATCGAGCTCTGCGCCGTACCTCCGCTCGAGCAGCTGGCAGAACGACGCGACCTTACGCAGCGGCTCCTGCAGATCATGGGACGCGACGTAGGCGAACTGTTCGAGTTCGGCGTTGGATCGGCGCAGTTCGGCCGCCTGCGCATCGAGTTCACCGGCCAGCTCGCGCAGACGCTGCCGGTCGGCCTGGGTGCCCACCAGGTCGGTGACGATGCGCCGACGCATCGCCTCGATGTCGGCGGCGAGCATGCGCACGTCCACCGGCCCGTCCACACTGAGCTGCCGGTCGTAATCGCCCCCGGCGGCCACGCGCCGGGTGGTCGCCGCCAGGCGGGCGAGCGGCTGGGCGACCACCGCGCGCGCCAGGAAGGTGAGCACGCCGGCGATGCCCACCAGCGCCACGGCGAACCCGATCAGCGTCTGGTTGCGCACCGTGCGCAGGCCGTTCAGATCGTCGATCTGTCGCCGCTCCCGCTCCGACAGCGCCGCGTCGAGGTCGTCGATGGCGCCGTCGGCCCGGGCGAACAGTTCCCGGCCGCGCTCCATGTCCGCCGGCTCGGCGACCCGGTCCGGCTCGTCCATGAGCGGGACCGCCACCTCCTCGGACCACACCCGCACCCGCTCGGTCACCTGCGCCCGATCCTCGGCCAGGCCGTCACCGAGCAGTTCGGTCAACCGCGCATCGGCACGTTCGAACAGCGCGCGCGAATCCTGCTCCTGGCCGCGGAACCAGGCGTCACCGGTCAGCACGTAGCCCCAGACTCCGCTCTGCCGGGCGGTGAGGGCGTCGGCCATGCGTTGGGTCTCGACCTGGGCGGGCTGGGTCTGGCGCAGCAGCCGGTCCGATCCCTGGACGGACTGGCGCATCAGGGCGGTGCCGACCACGACCGCGGTGAGCACCACCGCGGCGAACACCGCCACGGTCACCACCATCCACGCCTGCACCGACAGGCGCCGGCTGAGTCTGCGCAGCCCGGCGGCGATCACCAGCACACCCGCAGCGCCGCGACGTCGTCGGCCAGCCCTCCGTAGGACGCGGAGGCGCGTTCCGCCCCCTCGATCACCGCATCGAGCAGTTCGGTGCCGGGCGGCGCCGTCTCCCGGCACCGGTCGACCAGCCCCAGCAGACCCTCTTCACCCAGGCGGGCGCCGGCGGCGTCGACCCGGCCTTCGAACAGCCCGTCGGTCATCAACACCAGCGAGGCCCCCGGAGCGACGGTGATCGTCTCCCCGGGGATGTCGGGCCGGTCCCCGACCACGCCCAGAGCCGGCCCGCCCGCCGGCTCGATCCACCGGGCCGCGGCCGGGCCGACCTCGATCACCCCGGGATGTCCGGCACGGCGCACCTGGACCAGCCGGTCGTGCGGATCGATCGACAGGCACAGCGCGGTGGCGAACACCTGGTCGGCGTGCCGTTCGGCCCGCAGCAGCTGCTCCAGGCGGATCAGCCGCGTCCCCACCGGCACCCCGGCCAGCACCAGGGCCCGCCAGGCGATGCGCAGCGCCACCCCCAGCGCCGCCTCGGCCGGACCGTGGCCGGCCACATCGCCGATGAGCACCTGGATGTGGCCTCGCTCGTCCTCGACCACGTCGTAGAAGTCGCCGCCGAGCAGGTTGTTGGCCCGACCCGGGCGGTAGCGCGCGGTCACCTGCACCGGGTGGCCCGGGGAGACCAGCGGGGCCGGCAGCAGTCCCCGCATCAACCGACGGCTCTGCCGCTCCTGCATCCGACTGGCCTGCAGCGCGGCCGCGGCGCGCTGCGCACCCTTGCGTTCGATCGCGTAGCTCAGCGCCCGCTCGAATCCTTCCGCATCGATCGTGCCCTTGATCAGGTAGTCCTGTGCACCCCTGCTGACCGCGTCGATGCCGCGCCCCTGCGCCCGGTCCCCGGTCAGCACGACGATCGGCACGTCGGGGGCGTCGGTCTGCACACGGGTGACCGCCTCGACCCCGCGTGCGTCCGGCAGATCCAGATCGAGCAGGACGCAGTCCGCCCCGACCAGCCGGTCGGCCGCCTCGGCGACCGCGGTGCACCAGTGCAGGTCGATCGGGGCCGCGCAGTCGGCGACCAGCTCGCGCACCAGCAGTGCATCCCCGGGATCGTCCTCGATGAGCACCACCGCCAGCGGGCGCGGCCCGTCGGCCCCGACACCCAAGGCGCCGGGGCGCGGTCGCGTGACATCGTCGTGCGTCAGAGCCGGCTCCGTCTGCAGTCATCGTTGAGGTCTCGATGACGTTACAAGACACCGCCCCACTGCGGAACCGGTGCAGGTCGCCGCCATCGGCGGCGGATAACGATCCGGCATCGATGCCGCGGGGCGGCCTGTTCTGCGCGCCCCGCGGTCCGCTACGGGGTCAGAGGGTGGGGGCGAGCCTCCAGGCCGAGTGGATGGCGCCCTGGATGTAGTCCACTCCGGCGGCGTCGCCGACCACGTGCACCGGCGCGATTCCGCCGAGCGCATCGGCCAGCGGGGCCTCGGCGAACACCCCGTCCGCCATGACCACCATCGAGGCCGGTGCGTTGTGGACCTCGCCGCCCAGCTCGTACTCCACGGCTGTCTCGGTGATGCGGCGGACCACGGCGCCGCGGCGGAGGTCCACCCCGTGCTCACGGGCGTGACGCACCGCGGTCCAGCGCCGCGGCATCGCCATCGGCAGGCCGAGCTGGCCGCCCGATTCGAGCAGGGTGACCCGGCGTCCGCGTTCGGCGAGGAACTCGGCGAGCTCCAGGCCCACCAGCGAACCGCCGATGACGACCACGTCCTTGCCCATCGGCAGGAAGCGGCGGGTGAGCGTGCGGATGCGATCCGCACTGGCGGTCAGGCCGGTGGCCTTGCCGACCCGGCCCATCGCCCGCAGGTACCACTTCTGGTCGGAGGTGTCGCCCGCCCCGGTGAGCAGGGCGCGCAGGGTGTCGCCGGTCTGCACGTGCGGCAGGTCTCCGCCCGGCACCTCCGGGCGGCGGCGCACCGCACCGGTGGCCAGCACGATCTCGTCGGGGCCGAGCGCGCGCACCAGTTCCGGGGTGGCCTCGGTGTTCAGCCGCACGTCCACCCCGAGGCGTTCGACCTCGCCGGCCAGCCAGTCGAGCAGCTTGCCGTTGTCGGGGGTGGTCAGCGAGGAGAACCACAGGGTGCCGCCGAGCCGGTCGACCTGGTCGAGCACGGTGACCCGGTGGCCGCGGTCGGCCGCCAGCCGCGCCGACTCGAGCCCGGCCGGGCCCGCGCCGATCACCACGATGTGCTTGGTGGTCTTCGCCGCCGGCATCGGCAGCAGGGTCTCCTCGCCCAGTGCCGGGTTGACCGCGCAGATCGGCACGTCGTCCCAGAAGTTCTCCTGCACGCACACGTAGCAGTTGATGCACGGGCGCACCTGTGCGGCGCGGCCCTCGCGCAGCTTGACCACCAGGTCCGGATCGGCCAGCAGCTGGCGGCCCATCGCCGCATAGTCGGCCTTGCCGGTGGCGATCGCCTGTTCGGCCACCTCGGGCAGCATCCGGCCGACCGCGATCACCGGGATCGTCACGGCCTGCTTGACCGCCTCGGCGAAGCCGACGTAGGCGCCGACCCGGTCGGGCAGCGGACCGTCGGTGAAGTTCGCGAACGGGTTGCGCGCCCAGCCGGTGACGTGGATGGCGTCGGCCCCGGCGGCCTCGAACAGCCGGGATGCGGCCACCGCCTCGGCGGTGTCGAGCCCGTCGTCGGCGCCGAACTCCTTGCCGGCCACCCGCACGATCACCGCGAGGTCGTCGCCGACCGCGCCCTTGACCGCGGCGATCACCTCGCATGCCAGGCGCGCCCGGTTCTCCAGCGAACCGCCGTAGGAATCGGTGCGCTTGTTGTCGGCGCGGCTGAGGAAGGCGCCGAGCACGTAGCCGTGGGCGCAGTGGATCTCCACCGCGTCCACCCCGGCCTCGCGCACGCGCAGCGCGGCCGAGGTGAACTTGTCGATCAGCCAGGCGATGTCGTCGGCATCGGCCGGGTGGAAGCTCGGCTGCTTGCCCTCGGTGACCGCCGCCATCTTCTGCAGTTCCTCGGGGGTGTTGTCGACCAGCGCGCCCATGTCCGGCCCGCCCGCCGGCTCCGAGGGAACCAGCAGCGGCCGGTCGGAGATGGTGTCGATGCGGGCGACCTTGCCGTGGTGGACCATCTGCACGCACAGCTTCGACCCGGCGGCGTGCACGCCGTCGGCGAGCTCTTTCAGGCCCGGGATGAACCGGTCCTCGCTCAGGCCCGGCTCCTTCATGCTGGTCGAGCCGACCGGGTAGGCGACCGAGCAGCAGCCGGTGATGATCAGCCCCGTGCCGCCGCGGGCGCGCGCGGCGAAGTGCGCCACGTCGCCCGGTTCGATCTCCCCGTCCACGCACAGGTTCATGTCCATGGCGGGCAGGACCACCCGGTTGTCCAGGGCCATCGGGCCGATGACGCCGGGGCTGAGCAGGTGGCGGTACGAATCCGTGTGCGTGGTCACGGTCTCGACGGTAGAAGGCCGCCGGTGTGGCGGGGGCCGTACGGCCCAGTCACCGGGACCGCTCGGGTCCGCCCGGCACCCGGATCAGAACACCGTGCCGACGTCCTCGGCGATGATCCGGTCGATCCCGTGCTCGGCCAGCGCCGCGATGGTCATCGACGGATTGCACGCGGCGGTGTTGCCGGGCATCAGCGCACCGTCCAGAACGTACAGACCGGGCTGGCCCAGCACGCGGCCGGACAGATCACACACCCGGTCCATCGCCGCGCCGCCGAGCGGATGCCAGGTCGACGGCATGAGCGCGTTGGTGTCGGTGAGCAGGGCGTCGGGGCCGACGATCTTGCGCACCGTCGGCTCGATGTGGCCGGTCTGCAGCACGTGATCGCCCTCGTGCGGCCAGTGCAGCATCGCCAGGTCCGCAGCATGGTCGTACACGAACCGGCCGCGGCCCTCGCTGGCGCCGTACCCGACGAGGATGGTGCTCGCCGTGTCCAGCGGCAGAGCCGGGACGGACGCCTGGATGACGGTGTGTGCGGTGTGCGGGTCGTCCCAGTTCTTCGACACGTACACCACCGGTCCACCCTGGTCGGCGCCGAAACCGTGCGCGGGGTCGGTCCACACGTAGATCCGGTCGGCGTTGCTGCCCCAGTCGGCCCCGAGTCCGTCGGGCAGATCGGGCACGGTGCCGTGGGCCTGGGCGCGCATCAGCAGGCGGGTGGTGTTCATGGTCCCGGCCGCCATGATCAGCGCGTCGGTGGTCACCACCAGGTGTGCCAGGATCCGCCCGGTCTCGTCGATCCGGTCGACCCGCACGATCCAGCGACCGTCCGAGCCACGTTCGACGTCGGTGACCTGGTGCTGCGTGCGCACGTCGAGCAGTCCGGTCGCCTCGGCCTGTGCGACGTAGGTGAGGTCCACGGTGTGCTTGCCGCCGTTGTTGATGCCGAACGCGGCTCCGCTGGTGTAGGCGGGCGCCATCTTGCCGTCGACCTCGTCGAGTGCGTATTGCCAGTCGATCGGCATCGGGATCTTCTCCACCGGCAGACCGGCGCGGCGGGCCTGCGCGGCGAATGCGCGCGGAGCCGCGTAGTTCGGGGTCTCGATCAGCGCGTCGGGGGCGGTGGCGATCGACAGCATCCGCGCCACCCGGGGGAAGTACTCCCGCTCGAGCAGTCCGTAATCCAGTCCCGCCGGGAAGTGGGTCTCGAACACCGAGCGCTCGGGCTGCAGGGTCATGCCCTGGTAGACCAGAGATCCGCCGCCGAGGCCGGCTGCGCACAGCACGGTCATGTTCTGGCCGGTCACCGCCTCGATCAACCCGACGTACGGGTCGACCGGCATCGTGCGGCCGAACAGTTCGGGGGCCGAACCGTGCCAGACCATGCGCCGGTCCGGCGCGGTGGCCGAGGGGAAGGTGTCCGCGTTCGGCCCCGTGGGCCAGCGTCGCCCGCGCTCGAGCATCAGCACCGGCACCCCTGCCTGGGTCAGCCGCAGGGCGCTCACCCCGCCGCCGAAGCCCGAACCGGTCACCACGGCCCGGTGCTCCTCGTGGGTCTGCGGCACCCGTGCCGGGCGTACGGCCGTGTCGTCGAAGCCGCCGGGGCGCGTGGCCGCCGGGCCGGTGACGCTCCCCGCGGCGACCACCGCCGCCGCGGCGCCGGCCACGCCGAAGAAGGAACGGCGAGAGATCCGTGACATGAGTTCCCCTTCTGGGCCGGTGCGACACCGACCGCCGGCTCCCCGTGTCCGCCCACACCCCGCGGCCGCAGGGTGACCCGAGACACGACCTGCAGAGGAGAGTAGACATCTGCCTAGACACCTGTAAAGGCCTCGCGGCGCCAACGCGACGTCGCAGCGCCGAAGTCGCCCGGAGCGCCTTGCCGTACACCTGTCTGGACGGTAGTTTCATCAGCGTCCGCCGCCGGTCCACGCCGACCGGCCCGCTTTCCGTGTCCACCGCCGAGGAGGCCCGTGCGCATCGCTCTGCTGTCCTATCGGAGCAAGCCCCACTGCGGCGGCCAGGGCGTCTACGTCCGCCACCTCAGCCGCGGACTGACCCGGCTGGGGCACCACGTCGAGGTCTTCTCCGGACCTCCGTATCCCGAACTGGATCCCGAGGTCCGGCTCACCCGGGTGCCGAGCCTGGACCTGTACCGCGAGCCGGATCCGTTCCGCACCCCGCGCCCGTCGGAGATCCGGGACTGGATCGACGTGGCCGAGGTGGCCACGATGTGGACCGCCGGCTTCCCCGAACCGTTGACGTTCAGCCTGCGCGCCGCCCGCCTGCTGGCCGACCGCGCAGACGAGTTCGACGTGGTCCACGACAACCAGTGCCTCGGCTACGGGCTGCTGCGGATCCAACGGTCCGGACTGCCGGTCGTGGCGACCGTGCACCACCCGATCACCGAGGACCGCCGCATCGACCTGGCACGGGCGCGCGGCCGGCGCCGGCTGACCGTTCGCCGGTGGTACGCCTTCCTGCGCATGCAGAAGCGGGTGGCCCGGCGCCTGCCTGCGCTGCTCACCGTCTCCGAGGCGGCCGAGCAGGACGTCGCCGAAGCCTTCGACGTGCCGGCCGGACGGCTGCACACCGTGCCGCTGGGCGTGGACACCGACGTCTTCACCCCGTCGGCCGCCGACCCGGACCCCGACCCGGCGGCTCCGCTGCGCCTGGTCTGCGTGGCCAGCGCCGACATGCCGCTGAAGGGGGTCCCGGTGCTGCTCGAGGCCCTGGCCAAGCTGCGCACCGAACGCGACGTACGCCTCACCCTGGTCTCGCGTCTGGCCCCCGGCGGGGACACGGCCCGGCTGATGGAGCAGCTGTCGGTCACCGACGTGGTCGACGTGGTCTCGGGCCTGTCCGACACCGCACTGGCCCGCACACTGGCCACGGCCGACATCGCCTGCGTGCCCTCGCTCTACGAGGGCTTCTGCCTACCGGCCGTGGAGGCCATGGCGTGCGGCACCGCGCTGGTGGCCAGCGCCGCCGGCGCGATCCCCGAGGTCGTCGGCACCGACTCCGCGGCCGCGGTGCTCGTCGCCGCGGGGGATGCGGAGGAACTGGTCGCCGCGCTCACCGCGCTGGCCGACGACCCGCGGCGACGGCGCCGCATGGGCGCCGCGGGACGGGCCCGGGCGCTGGACCGATACAGCTGGGAGTCGGTGGCCGCCCACACCGTCACCCGATACCAGGCCGCGATCGATGCGGCCCCGACACGCGAGGCGTAACCGATGCTGACCTTCGACTTCGATCGGATCGGCGTGCGCGCCGGCGACCGGGCCATCGACATCGGCGCCGGCAACGGCCGACACTCCTACGAGCTCTACCGGCGCGGCGCCGACGTGGTGGCCTTCGACCAGAACGCGGACGAACTGGCCGAGGTGGACACCATGTTCGCCGCCCTGCGCGCCGAGGGCGAGGTCCCGGACCGGGCCCGCGCCCGAGTGCAGACCGGTGACGCGTTGGCGCTGCCGTTCGACGACGAGACCTTCGACGTGGTCGTGCTGTCCGAGGTGCTCGAGCACATCCCCGACGACCGGAGCGCGATCGCCGAGGCCGTACGGGTCCTGCGGCCGGGCGGGGTGGCCGCGGTGAGCGTGCCGCGCTGGCTGCCCGAACGGGTGTGCTGGGCGCTGTCGCGCGCCTACCACGAGGTCGAGGGCGGCCACGTACGCATCTACCGAGCCGACGAACTGGTCGACAAGCTCACCGCCGCCGGACTGGAACTGACCGGCACCGCGCATGCGCACGCCCTGCACTCTCCGTACTGGTGGCTCAAGTGCGCCGTCGGCGTGGACGACGAGCGCCATCCGCTGGTGCGCGCCTACCACCGGCTGCTGGTGTGGGACATGATGGCCGCGCCCGCCACCACCCGGGTGGCCGAGCGGCTGCTCGACCCGCTGATCGGCAAGTCCGTCGCCCTGTACCTGCGCAAGCCCGGGGCGG
Source organism: Actinomycetes bacterium (assembly GCA_021793835.1). Classification (GTDB taxonomy): domain Bacteria; phylum Actinomycetota; class Actinomycetes; order Mycobacteriales; family Mycobacteriaceae; genus Tomitella. The sequence continues at coordinate 20,001 of JAJYRZ010000016.1, forward strand.
CCGATGCCCGGTCGTGATCTCGCGCCCACGCCCGGCGCACCGGTGCCGCATCTGCCCGGGGTGCTCACCGCCGACCAGGTGCGGGCCACCGGCACGGCGATCGCCCGGATGCAGCTGCCCGACGGGCAGATCCCGTGGTTCCCCGGCGGCCACACCGATCCGTGGGACCACGTCGAATCGGCGATGGGGCTGACCGCCTCCGGTTTCCACGCCGCGGCCGAGGCCGCCTACGACTGGCTTTCCCGCACCCAGCGCCGGGACGGCTCCTGGCCGATGCGGGTGCGCGGGGACCGGATCGAGGACGCGACCGCGGACACCAACTTCTGCGCCTACATCGCCGTCGGCGTCCACCACCATCTGGCGGTGACCGGCGACCGCGCGTTCGCCCACCGGATGTGGCCGACCGTGGACCGGGCCCTGGGGTTCGTGGTCGCCATGCAGAACCCTGACGGCACCGTCGGCTGGGCGCGCTGCCCGCGGGGAGGGCCCGCCCGCGAGGCGCTGCTCACCGGCAACTCGAGCATCCACATGAGCCTGCACTACGGCGCCCGGCTCGCCGCGGCGCTCGGGCACGAGCGCCCCGTGTGGGAGTCGGCCCGCGCCCGGCTGCAGGCGGCGCTGACCGGCCGACCGGAGGCGTTCGCCCCCAAGCCCGAGTTCGCCATGGACTGGTACTACCCGGTGCTCGCCGGGGCGCTGCGCGGCGAGGACGCCCACCGTCGGATCGCCGCGCGCTGGGACGATTTCGTCGTGCCGGGCCTGGGCATCCGCTGCGTGGACCACCAGCCGTGGGTCACCGGCGCCGAGACCTGCGAACTGGTGCTGGCTCTGACCGCCATCGGCGATCGGGAGCGCGCCGCGGAGCAGCTCGCCGCGATGCAGCATCTGCGCGACGACGACGGCTCCTACTGGACCGGCCTGGTGTTCACCGACGGCAAGCGCTGGCCGGTCGAGGTCAGCTCGTGGACCTCGGCCGCGGTGATCCTGGCGACCGACGCACTGGCCGACGCCACCGGCGGCGCACAGATCTTCACCGGCGCCGACGGTGCGGTCACGGCCGGCCGGTCGGCGGCGAGGTCCGTTCGAGCACCCGCATCGAACCGGTGACCGACCGCTCGGCGAACCCGCCTTCGGCCAGCGCCCTGCGGTAGATCTCGTAGGGCGGCCGGCCGCCGTCGGCCGGATCCGGGAAGACGTCGTGGATCACCAGCAGCCCGCCGACGCGCACCCACGGCGCCCAGCCGTGGTAGTCGGCCTCGGCCGCGGCCATGGAATGGCCACCGTCGATGAACAGCAGGTCCACCGGTGTGCGCCAGAAGCGCGCGACCTGCGACGAATCGGGCTCTTCCGGTTTCAGAGTGCGTTGATGCGTTCGTGAAGCTGGCCGGAGTGGATCAGGGACCGCAAGATGTAGTGGGTCAGGTTCCGGAAGCCCAGGGCGATGCCGCGGAGGTGTTCGAGGCGTCCGTTGATCGCTTCGACGGGCCCGTTCGACAGGTTGGTGTCGAAGTAGGCGAGGATCTCGTGCCGTCGTTTCCATAGGCTGCGGCCGAGCTGGGCGAGCTCGCGCAGGCCGGAGGGGACGTCGGTGTGGATGCGTTTGAGCAGCTTGAACATCATGATCTTGCCGGCGCGCCGGTCCTCGTGTTCGTAGGCGTCGATCAGCTCCTGATAGATCTGATGGACGACCTCGACCGCGACGTGCGCGTCCTCGGCGGCCAGCGCGGCCTGCAGGCGGATCTTCTGCTTATCGGTCAGCAGGTCGGTCCGGGTGAGCAGGATGCGCCGGATTCCGTAGAGCGGGTCGCCTGACCTGCCCCGATGACCGGTCGTCTCCTGCTGGACACGTTGGCGGCACAGGTTCATCTTCTCCGCTGCCAGGTGCACGACATGGAATGGATCCATCACCGTGCGGGCCTGCGGAATCGCGTCGGCCGCAGCCCGGTGGTAGCCGGCGAACCCGTCCATGGCGATCCGCTGGATCCGCGACCGGAAATTCGGGTCCTGCGCCGCCAGCCAGGTCTCCAGGGCGGCCGCGGACCGGCCGGGCACCATGTCGAGCAGCCGTGCCGGTCCGCGCCCGTCGATCACTGGGGTCAGGTCGACGATCACGGTGACGAAGCTGGCGTCGCCTTGGCCGCGGCAGTGCTTCCACTTGTGTTCATCGACCCCGAGGTAGCGCACACCACCGAGGTGTTCTGGCTGGTCATAGACCAGATCGCGCACTGCGGACAGGGCAAGGTCGTTGGTCAGATCCCACCCGATCCCCAGGGACTTCGCGACCGCGCAGACCGACATCTTGTCGATCGCCAGCCGTTGCAGGATCCAGCGGGTCACCCGCCGGGTGGTCGACGTTCCGTCGTCGGCGGCGCCGGGGAGGGACTGGCGGTAGATCGTGGCCGAACAGGCCTCGTTATTGCAGGTGAACCGTGGTACGCGGACTCGCAGGCGCACCGGGTGGCCGGTGATGGGCAGGTCGGTGAGCACGCGGATCACGTGGTCGCGCAGCGCCCCGGGCTCACCGCAGCGCCGGCAGGCCGGGTCGTGTTCGACCGGTTGGCAGTCGATCCAGGTGAAGTGCTCGTCGATCGCGGCGTCGGTGGTCGTCAGGCCGAGTTCGACCGTCCGGCAGATCGTGTCGGCGACAAGGTGCGTAGGCTGCAAAACGGGTCCTGTGGTCGTCGGAGAAGGCGTCGAGAACCTTCATCCTGGCACCGCAGGACCCGCCTACATGTAGTGGTCCCCGCCCACCCCACCGATCACCGCGCTACGCACTCCGGAACCGGAAGAGCCGCTAAATGTAGCAATACCCGTCTCTAGTGGGTAGATCAGAAACACAGATTCCGGGACCGGGTTTCGCTACAGAACAGGCTTCCGCCCACCTCGGCGTATCCAAATCCTGCAGGCTTGAGTTCACTTGTAGCAATAACCTCGAAATTTCATGATGCTGCCGGCCTGGCCTGAGCGTCTTCGGATGGTGGTTTTCGAGCCCGCGCCCGTGAGCAGGAGTGGCGTAGTTGTCCGCTGACCGCGGTGCGGGTCCGGGTTCCACTGGCCCGGCAGGGTGATCCTTCGTCTCGGTTGAGCAGGTTCGTGCTGGTCAGGTCGGCGCAGGTAATGCTGTGAGCCGGCCCATCGCCGTGACGATCAGCTCCGACCAGGGCGCCGTGGCTGACAGTCGCAGCCGGGTGCGGCGGGCGTGACGGGTGATGCGGGCGGCGATCGAGAACAGCCGCAGCCGGAGCCGTTTCGGCTCCCATTTCCGGGCCGGATGGTCGGTCAGCGCGAGCAGCTGCGTCCAGGTAGTCAGTGCGGCGGCGAGGCTGACGATGGCGAGCCAGATCTGGTTCTGCGCGAAGGTCTTGAACGGGAACCCGGCCAACCCGGTCTGTTTCCCGGCGCGGATCCGGTCCTCGCAACGGGCGCGCAGACGGTGGCGTAGTTCCAGGTCAGCGAGCTGTCCGGTGCGCGTGTTGGTCACGAATGCGGTGATCCGGTGCCCGTCCCGGTCGGTGATCCGCAGCTGCGCGCCCGGATGCGGACGCTCCTTGCGGACAATGAGCCGCATGCCTTTGGGCCAGCCAGACAGGTCGGCCAAGTGCGTCAGCTCGACCACCCATGCGCCCTCACGCGGCTCGCCGGGTCAAGTCCCGGGTAGTGGTGTAACTGGTTGTGGTCCTTCGTAGGTGGTCAGGCGGGTAGTTGCATCAGCGGGTCGGTGCTCACCTCCGTCGTGTGGTCGGTGTCGGTGCCGGTCAGCCGGCAACGGCTGAGTACTTCGAGGCCGAGGTAGCGGCGGCCTTCGGCCCATTCGTCGGTCTGCTCGGCCAACACGGCGCCGATGAGCCGGACGATGGCGTCACGGTTAGGGAAGATGCCGACGACGTCGGTGCGGCGCCGGATCTCACGGTTGAGCCGTTCGGTGGGGTTGTTCGACCAGATCTGGCGCCACACATCGTCTGGAAACGCGGTGAACGCCAGCAGGTCTTCACGGGCGTCGCCGAGGTGTTCGGCGACCTCGGGTAGCCGGTCTTCGGTGTATTCGATGAGCCGGTCGAACTGGGCATTCACTGCGCCTGAAGTCGGTTGGTCGTAGACGCTGTGCAGCATCGCTTTGACAGCCGGCCACATCGATTTCGGACACACCGCCATCAGATTCGCGGCGTAATGGGTGCGGCAGCGCTGCCATGCGGCGCCGGGCAGGTTCGCGGCGACCGCCTCAACCAACCCGGCATGCGCGTCAGAGGTCACCAGGCGCACTCCGCCAAGTCCGCGGGCGACCAGATCGGCGAAGAAGGTGTTCCACGAGGCCTTGGTTTCGCTGGTGGCGACCTGCATACCGAGTACTTCGCGGTGCCCGTCGCCGTTGACCCCGGTGGCCAGCAGCACAACGGCTTTGACGACCTGCTTGTTCTCGCGGACCTTGATCGTCAGCGCATCGGCAGTGACGAACGTGAACGGCCCTGCCTCATCGAGACGGCGATGCCGGAACGCCGCGACTTGCTCGTCGAGGTCTTCGGCCATGCGGGAGACCTGCGACTTCGACAACGAATCGATACCGAGGGTCTTGACCAGCTTGTCCATGCGCCGAGTCGACACTCCGGCCAGGTAGCAGTCCGCCACCACGGTGATCAGCGCGGACTCGGCGCGCTTACGGCGTTCGAGCAGCCACTCGGGAAAATAGGTGCCTGAGCGCAGCTTGGGCACGGCGACGTCGATCGTGCCCACCCGCGTATCCAGGGGCCGATGCCGGTAGCCATTGCGGTAGTTCGTGCGCTCGTTCGAGCGTTGGCCCCATTCGGCGCCGCACACGGCGTCGGCATCGGCGGACAACAGGGCATTGATCACCGTCTGCAGCAGCTCGCGCATCAGATCCGGAGACGCGTCGGCGAGGGCTTGGCTAAGTAGACCGGCAGGGTCGACAATATGGGGTGCGGTCATCGTGATGACTCCATTCGAGGATTCTGTGGAAGATTGACTCGAAGGATCACACGGTGACCGCTTCCATGCCGAGCAGCTCCACGCTGTCGGTCACGGTCCTGGTCACCGAGTTACACCACTCTATGGGGCACTACTGCTCGCCCGTCAGGGTTGTAGGCCGGGGTCCAAGCAGCCTGCGGGAGCCGGTCGACCATGGCGGCGTGAGCTTCGGTGAGGGTGAACCCGGCCGAATACGACAGACCGCGCCGGGCGCAATGCTCCAGGGTCTTCTTCGTCCCGCCCGCCCCGTCCATGCGGATCAGGACCTTCTTGCCGACCCGGTATCGGCCGGCGCCCGGCAGCCCGGCAAGCGCGGCATTGATGACCGTAATGTGGTCGGCGGCGGTGTTCGCACCCGCGTTGCCGGGCCGCAGCATCCCGGCGACCGGCTCGCCGCCGCCGGCGGGGCCGTGGTCGATGAAGGCGAGCAACGGGTGGAATCCGAAGCCCTTCTTATAGGTCGGCGCCGCGTGCTGCTTCTCGCTGTGTGCGGTCACCAACGTCGCATCAAGATCGATGACCAGCGGAGATGTGGCATCGACATCATGATCCGGTGCCGCAGTACCGGCCAGGGACCAGACAGCCGACCGCGCTGCGGCGGTCGCGCGATCGATCGCGCGTAACGCCGTGGCCGGGTTTCGTGCGAGTTCGGTGATGGTGCGCGAGACGGTCGGATCCGAGGCGACCGGGCCGAACACCGCGGGCTGCTCGCGCAGCACGGCGATGTCAGCGAGGCAGTCGCCGCCGAGGGCGACCGCGACTGCCAAGTCGAGCACGGTCTTGCCCGGATCGTGCACGGCGAGCGGTTTACGCCACCGCGCCAAGGATTCCGACAACCTGCTGGTCAAACCGATCTTGTCAGCGGTACGCAGCAGCAGGACGGCGCCGGCGTGGGACACGATCGAAGTGCCGGTGGCCTCGACTGCCAGCAGTGGGTAGATGCCGGTATGATTGCTCACCAGAAGGGTGCTCTCTGTTCTGCGTGTATGAGTCTCTAAGCAAGTCCCATTATCGCAGGTAGGGGCACCTTTCGTTATCTCTTGACCCGCTGACCGGTCATCACCGTGAAAGCACGAGGATAACGATCGTTAGCGGCACACGACGTGTCAGTTCACTCGATGCTGTACAGTTCAGCAAGTGCTGACTATTGCTTCTCGTCTTGATGTGATGAACCGGTTGGGTCGGGCAATGTCCGACCCGACGAG
>JAJYRZ010000017.1 GCA_021793835.1 Actinomycetes bacterium
GAGGTCGGCGCGGCCGGTGCCTGCGCGGGAGGGGTCCACGGAGACCATCTTGCCCGCCCGCCGCCGCGCGCGTGCGCACCGGTCGGGCACAGGACCCGCACCCGCCCGACCGCGGGCCCCGGTCAGCGGCCCGGCGGGACGATCAGCACCGGTCGGCGGCTGTGCCGGAGCACCTGGTCGGCGGTGGAGGACTGGATGAGTGAGCGCAGCCCGGTGGTGCCGCGGGTACCGGTGACGATCACGTCGGCGTCGAGCTCGTCGGCGATCTCCACGATCGTCGCCCACACCGCGGTGCCCGACTCCGCGCAGCGCGCCTCGGCACGCAGCCCGGCCTGCTCGGCCAGGGCCAACCCCTCCTCGGCGACGGTGCGGGCCTCGACGTGGGCGGAGTCCTCCCCGCCCTCTTCGACCGTCCAGTCCGGCTGCATCATCCCGGACATCCCCGTCAGCCGGGCGGCCTGCCGGACCATCGGCTCCCACACCGTGACCAGCACCGCGCGGTCGGCGGCGAGGAACCTGCCCGCGTAGTCGATCGCACGGCGCGCGTTGTCGGTGCCGTCGTAGGCGATCAGGATCAGATCGGCCGATTCGGTGGCCATCGCGCACTCACCCGCTTTCCCCCGGCGGGCCGCCGACGGCCCGCGCCTGTGTGACCCACGTTACTACTCCCTCCGGGCGCGTGGAGGCGATAGGGTGACCGGCCGTGACCCCTCGACGTTTCTCCCGGCTGTCCGCACTGACCGCGCTCGGCGGCGCCGCACTGTTGCTCGCCGGGTGCGGGTCGTCCGCCGAACCGGTGGCGGCCCAGTCACCCGCCACCGAGACCTCCACGAGCGAACCGACATCCGAGCCGGCGGCGGCGCCGGCCGCCTGCGCGCCGGGCGAGATCCTGGACGGGCTCGACACCCGCGCCAAGCTCGCCCAGATGCTGATGGTCGGGGTCGACGGCACCGACGACGCCGAACACGCCGTCTCGGCCTACGGGCTCGGCGGGATCTTCATCGGCGGCTGGACCGACGACGGCATCCTGCGCGGCGGGATGGAGCGGGTCAACGCGGCCGCCGACATCCCGCCGATGGTCTCGATCGACGAGGAGGGCGGCCGGGTGGCGCGCTTCCCGCAGCTGCTCGGCCACACCGAGGCCCCGCGCACGGTCGGGCAGACCTGGACGGTGGAGCAGACCCGCGCCGAGGCCGAGGAGCGTGGGGCGCAGCTGCGCGAGTTCGGGGTGACCGTGGACCTGGCCCCGTCGGTGGACGTGTCCACCCAGCCGGACGACTCGGTCATCGGCGACCGCTCCTACAGCGACGACCCGGACGAGGTGATCGCCTACGCCGGCGCCTTCGCCGAGGGGATGCGCGCGGCCGGGGTGCTGCCGGTGCTCAAGCACTTCCCGGGCCACGGCGAATCCTCCGGCGACACGCACGTCGGCGCGGTGACCGTGCCGCCGCTCGACGAGCTTCAGGACCGCGACCTGGTGCCCTTCCGGGAGCTGATCGGGCCGGACACCGGCGCGCTGGTCGGCCACCTGCAGGTGCCGGGGCTGACCGAGGAGGGGCTGCCCACCTCGCTGAGCCCGGCGACGATGGCGCTGCTGCGCGAGGGCGCCGGCTACGGGGCGGAGCCGTTCGAGGGCGTGATCTTCACCGACGACCTGTCCGGCATGGCCGCGATCACCGACACCTATTCGATCGCCGAGGCGGTCACCCTGTCGCTGTCGGCCGGGGTGGACGTGGCGCTGTGGCTGTCCACCGAGCAGGTGCCGGAGGTGCTCGATGAGCTCGAGCGCGCCGTGGACGACGGCCGACTGCCGATCGAGCAGGTGGACGCCTCGGTCACCCGCATCCTGACCGCCAAGCAGTTCTCCACCCCGTGCGTGGACGGGGTGTGGCACACCGAACCGGGCTTCGACCCCGTGCCGGGCGAAGGCGAGGCGCCCGCCGGGCCGGAGGCTGAGGGGCCGGCTGCGGAGGGCGAGCCGGCTGCGGAACCGGCCGAGCCCGAGGCCGAGAGCGTGCCGCAGGACTGAGCCTCCCCGCCACGGGGGACAGGGCGCGCCGACCGGTGAGCGGGACGGTTTGGCCGCAGATCTTACTGTTGAGTAAGTTCGAGGTCATGGCCAGTGGTGATGCGTCCGAGCAGTCCGGCAACGGGCGGGCGACCCGCGCGAAGCGGGTTCCGCGCGCGGTGCGCGAGCAGCAGATGCTCGACGCGGCGGTGGCGGTGTTCGCCGAGCGCGGCTTCCACCAGTCCTCGATGGACACCATCGCCACGGCCTCGGGCATCTCCAAGCCGATGCTGTACCTGTACTACGGCTCCAAGGACGAACTGTTCGGCGCGATCTTGGACCGGGAGTCGCAGCGCTTCCTCGAGGCGGCCTCCCAGGGCAGCTCGCCGGACTTCACCGCGCGCGAGACCCTCGAGCGCACCCTGGCCGCGGTGCTCGACTTCGTGGCCGGACACCGGGACGCCTGGCGGGTGCTGGTGCGCGAGGGCAGTTCGGTGGGCGAGTTCGCCGACCAGATCGCGCGCCGGCGGGCCCGGCTGGTGGAACTGACCGCCGATCTGCTGCGCGCCGGCACCAAGGAGCCCGAGCAGGATTTCGATCTGATGGCCGTGGCGCTGGTCGGCGCGGGCGAGGCGGTGGCCAACCGGGTCGCCGAGGGCGACCTGGACCCCGCCCGTGCCGTCGAGGTGCTCACCGGCCTGGCCTGGCGCGGCCTGTCGGGAGGACCGCGCCAGACCGACTGATCCCCGGCAGCTCCCGGGCCGGGCGCGGTTCAGCCGCGTTCCCACACCCGATGCCGGGCCAGCGCCGCGACGAACGTCTCGGCGATGTCCGCATCGCCGGGTTCGAAGACCCCGGCGCGGTCGGCGTCGGCGGGCAGGGCGGCCTGCCCCTGGCCGGTCGCGGCCACCGCGATCGGTTTGAGGTATCGGTGGGCCTGGCGCACGAACTCGGCGATCGCCTCGTCGAACCGGCGCTGATCGAGGTCGGTGCCGCCGACCACGTACAGCGCGTCGTACAGCGCCGGATGGCCGGTGATCACCGTCTCGTCCACGGTCAGCGTCGCCCCGCTCGTCGCGGTGACCGTGCCCAGCCGTCCGCCGACCACGTGGACGACCGCGCCCGCATCCTCGACCGCCTGGAGCACGGGGCCGACCTCGCTGTCGTCGAAGCCGTCGCCGACCAGCACACCGACGCGCAGGGTGGCCGCGCTGGACTCGGTGTCCATACTGCTCAGCGTCGGTGAGGTCAGGTCGTGGTCGATGTGATCGCCGGCGGGCCGATCCACCCCGATCTCGTCGGCCAGCGCGCAGGCCAGGTCCCGGTCGACGTTGCAGAACATCTCCACCGTGCGGGCGCGGACGTCGGCCGAGGCGACCTTGCCGAGGTGGTAGGCGAAGGTCTGCAGCAGGTCGTCGCGTTCGATCTCGCTCAGGCTGTTCCAGTACATCCGCGCCTGCGAGAAGTGGTCGTCGAAGCCCGCGGACTGCACCTCGCGGGTGACCCGTCCCTCCACCGGGGTGGCCGGCTCGGCGTATCCGCCCTCGGCGGCCGGCGTCTGGGCCGGGGTGTCGTCGGCCAGCGCGTTGCGCCCGTAATCGACCGCGTCGGTGTCGATGCGGTGCCGGACGAACCCGTCACGGGCGTTGTCGTGCACACCGGTGATCGGCTGGTTGATCGGGATGTGGTTGAGGTTCGCGGTGCCGAGCCGGTGGTAGTCGGTGTCGCGGTAGGCGAACGACCGCCCCTGCAGCACCGGGTCGTCGGTCATCGCGATGCCGGGCACCAGCGTCGACGGGTCGAAGGAGGACTGCTCCTCCTCGGCGATCAACTGCACGCCGAGCTCGTAGCGCGGATAGGCGCCCGATGTGATGGCCTCGATCATGTCGTTGCGGTGATAGTCCGGATCCACACCGCCGAGCACGTTCGCCTCGTCGAGCAGCAGCGAGTGCACGCCCAGCTCGGGTTTCCAGACGAAGCGGGCGAAGGTCGAGCGGCCCTCGGCGTCGACCAGGCGCATGGTGTTGATCGGCCAGGCCTCCATCATCCGCCAGCTGCGCGGCCGGCCCCGCATCGACATCAGCCACATCACCATGTGCGCCGACTCCTGATTGCAGGTGACGTAGTCCCAGAACGTGTCGTGGGCCGAGGCGGCCTGCGGCACGTCGGTGGCCGGATCGGGCTTGATCGAGTGCACGAAGTCGGCGAACTTCATCGGGTCCTGGACGATGAACACCCCGAACGACAGCGCGAGACTGTCGTAGTTGCCCTCAAGGGTGTAGAACTTGGTCGCGAATCCGCGCACGTCGATCGCGGTGTCCTTGGATCCGCGCGAGCCGATGAAGTTGGAGAAGCGCACGAACACCGGGGTCACGGTGCCCGGTTCGGACAGAAAGTGCGCGCAGGTCACATCGGACAGTGAGGTGTGCAGCTCGAAGCTGCCGTGCACCCCGAAACCGCGTGCGTGCACCACCTTCTCGGGGATGCGTTCGCGGCTGAACTGCGACTGTTTGCGGTAGAAGCGGGTGTCCTGCAGCAGCATCGGGCCGCGGCGCCCGGCGCGCAGCGAGCGCTGGTCATCGGCGATCTTGGTGCCGGTGTCGCTGGTCAGGGCCTCACCGGTGTTGCGGTGGCGGTGGGCGTCGAGCTGATCGGTCTTGGCGGTGCGGCGGGGACGATCGGACATCGGAGTTCCTCCGGGGGTGTCGGTGGCGAAAGGCCGCGCGCCGCCCGGGGCGGTCGCAGCCGGTACACGCCAGCGATACCCGCGTCCCGACGGATGACACACGGGCCGGTCCGCGCACCGCACCGGCCCGATCCGGCCGGTGTTCTGGACGGCGCGAGGCCCACTGCCGCACCCGTGCCGCGCCCCGGAACGCAGTCGACGCCCCGACCCGCCGGGTGGCGGATCGGGGCGTCGGTCGCGTCCTTCAGGTGCCGTGTGCCCGGCGTTCGGTCAGCCTTCGGTGAGGGTGGCCGTGAGGTACGGGTACAGCTTCTTCGGGTGCCGCAGCGCCAGCTCCCAGCCGGTGTCGGTGCGGTCGGCGTACTCGGCCACGGTGGCCGGCAGGATCACCGGCTTGCCGAAGCGCACGTCGTAGACCACACGGTCGGCGATCCGGCCCTCGACCGCGCCGAGAGCCGCGGCCGCGGACCACATGCCGTGCGCGATCGTGGTGGGGAAGCCGAACAGCTTCGCCCCGATCTTCGACACGTGGATCGGGTTGCGGTCCCCGGAGACCGCGGCGTAGCGGTCGGTGCGCCGCTGATCCACGCGCAGCATCGTCACCGGCCGGCCGTAGTCCGGGGTCTCGTCCGAGCGGTCCTTCTTCGGTCCGCCCGTACCGCCGCCGATCTTGAGGAACGTGCTGGTCTGACGCCAGACCAACTCGCGGCCCACCCGGATCTCGGAGACGAAGTCGACCTGGGTGCCCTTGTCGTGCGGCCGCAGGTCCTGTGCCCACACCGAGATGTCGAGCGGCTCGTCGACGCCGACCGGACGCTGCTGGTCGATGACGTTGCGGATGTGCACCATGCCCATCGCCGGCAGCGGGAAGGACTTGTCCACCAGCAGCGCCATCACCGACGGGAAGGTCAGCACGAAGCCGTAGGTCAGCGGCAGGGTCGAGCCCAGCCGCAGCCCGCAGGCCGCGGCGTACTCGGCCAGCTCCGCGGTGTCGACCCGGTGGCCCTCGACGGTCAGCCGGCGCCGCGGCAGCGCCTTGCCGCCGCCGGAACCCGGCAGGGGCAGGGCGCCGAGCGCGGCCTTGGCGTATCCGCTGAGCATGCTCGGCGGGGCCGAGAGCTTCTCCTCGCGGTAGTTCTTCGCGCTCATCACGCCCCCAGCAGCGACTGGCCGCACACGCGGACCACGTTGCCGGTCACCGCGCCCGAGGCGGGCGAGGCGAAGAACGCGACCGTCTCGGCCACGTCCACGGTCTGCCCGCCCTGCTGCATGGCGTTCATCCGCCGGCCGACCTCGCGGGTGGCGAAGGGGATGGCCGCGGTCATGTCGGTCTCGATGAAGCCCGGGGCGACCGCGTTGACGGTGATGCCCTTGTCGGCGTACTTGGCCGAGTGGGTGTCGACCAGGCCGATCACCCCGGCCTTGGAGGTGCCGTAGTTGGTCTGGCCGCGGTTGCCGGCGATGCCCGCGATCGACGACACGTCGATCACCCGGCCGTCGGAGCCGAGCACACCGTCGGCGATGAGCGCCTCGGTGAGCTTCTGCGGAGCCAGCAGGTTGACCGCGATGACCGAGTTCCAGCGGGAGTCGTCCATGTTGGCCAGCAGCTTGTCGCGGGTGATGCCGGCGTTGTGCACGACGATGTCGAGCTTTCCGCCCTGCTTCTTGGCGGCCTCGGCGATGGTGGCGGCCGCATCGTCGGCGGTGACGTCCACCCCGAGCGCGGTGCCGCCGACCCGGTTGGCGGTCTGCGAGAGCTTCTCGCCGGCCGCCGGGATGTCGGCGCAGATCACGTGCGCGCCGTCGCGGGCGAGCACCTCGGCGATGGTGGCGCCGATTCCCTGGGCTGCACCGGTGACCAGCGCGACCTTGCCGGCCAGCGGGGTGTCCCAGTCGGCCGGGGCGTCCGCCTTCTTGGTGCCGACGCGGATGACCTGGCCGTCGACGTAGGCCGACTTGCCCGACAGCAGGAAGCGCAGGGTCGAGGCCAGCCCGGTGACTCCGGCCGGCGCCTTTGCGTCGACGTAGACCAGCTGGCAGGTAGCGCCGCGGCGCAGCTCCTTGGCCACCGAGCGGGTGAAGCCCTTCAGGGCGCGCTGGGCGATGCGCTCGTCACCGTCGACGTCCTCGGGGGTGGTGCCCAGCACCACGACCCGGCCCGAGGCGGCGATGCGGCGCATCTCCGGGGCGAAGAACTCGAACAGCTGCGCCAGCTCGGCGACCTCGGTGATGCCGGTGGCGTCGAAGACCAGGCCGCCGTAGCGGTCGGCCTCGTCTTCCTGCGGATAGTCGGCCAGCAGCTCGCGCACCGGCTCGACCAGGCGGCCGCTGCCGCCGATCTTCACCGGGCCCGGCAGCGCCGGCTCGCCCTTTGCGTAGCGGCGCAGCTTCTCCGGCTGCGGCAGGCCGACCTTGCCGGCGACGAATGCGCCGGGGCCGGAGTTGACGAGGGTCGAGTAAAGGTCCGTATTAGCCACGGGTCACCTTCCCTGGAAGTGGTTGCGAACGGTGCCTGCAGGGGCGCTGCGGACACCTCGGTGTCGACAGCGACCTTACCGGTGAGTAAGAATACTGGGAAGACACACCGTCCCTCGACTCGAATCCATGGGAGAGCACAGTGGCGAACACTCCGAACTCCGGCGCCGACTCCGGCGCGGACAAGACGCCGGCCGCCAAGCCCGCAGCCAAGTCCGCAGCCACGCCGGCCGCCGACAAGGCCGCCGCGAAGAAGGCCCCGGCGGCGAAGAAGGCCCCGGCGGCCAAGAAGTCGCCGGCGGCGAAGAAGGCTCCGGCCGCGGAGAAGACCGCCGCGAAGAAGGCCGGGACCAAGGCCCCGGCCGCCGCGGCGAGCGCCAAGGCCGACAAGCCGCAGTCCGGCGGGCGCCGCAAGGTCGCGGTGCTCGGCGGCAACCGCATCCCGTTCGCGCGCTCGGACCGCAAGTACGCGCACGCATCGAACCAGGACATGTTCACCGCCGCCCTCGACGGGCTGGTCAGCCGGTTCAACCTGCAGGGCGAGCGGCTCGGCATGGTCGCCGGCGGTGCGGTGCTCAAGCACTCGCGTGACTTCAACATGATCCGCGAGTCGGTGCTCGGCTCGCACCTGGACCCCTACACCCCGGCCTTCGACCTGCAGCAGGCCTGCGGGACCGGGCTGCAGGCCGCGATCGCGGTCTCCGACGCCATCGCGGCGGGCCGGATCGACGCGGGCGTGGCCGGCGGCACCGACACCACCAGTGACGCCCCGCTCGCGGTCGGCGACGACCTGCGCGAGTTCTTCCTCGAGCTCAACCGGGCCAAGACCACCGCCGACCGGATCAAGCTGCTGGCCAAGGCGCGCCCCGGCATGATCGGGCTCGACATCCCGCAGAACAGCGAGGCCCGCACGGGTCTGTCGATGGGCGAGCACGCGGCGATCACCGCGCGCGAGTTCGGCGTCTCCCGGGAGGACCAGGACGAGCTGGCCGTGGCCAGCCACCAGAAGATGGCCGCCGCCTACGATCGCGGCTTCTTCGACGACCTGATCACCCCGTACCTGGGGCTGGTGCGCGACGACAACCTGCGCGCCGATTCCAACGTCGAGAAGCTGGCCACCTTGAAGCCGGTCTTCGGCGTGCGCGAGGGCGGCGCGACGATGACCGCCGCGAACTCCACCCCGCTGACCGACGGCGCCTCGGCCGTGCTGCTGGGCACCGACGAGTGGGCGGCCGAGCGCAACCTCGAGGCGCTGGCCTACATCGTGGACTCGGAGACCGCCGCGGTGGACTTCGTGCACGGCCACGACGGGCGTACCCCGGACGGGCTGCTGATGGCCCCGACCTACGCGGTGCCCCGCCTGCTCGAGCGCAACGGGCTGACCCTTCAGGACTTCGACTTCTACGAGATCCACGAGGCCTTCGCCTCGCAGGTGCTGGCGACCCTCGCCGCCTGGGAGTCCGACGAGTACTGCCGCGAGCGCCTGGGCCTGAGCGGTGCGCTGGGGTCGATCGACCGCGACAAGCTCAACGTCAACGGCTCCTCGCTGGCCGCGGGCCACCCCTTCGCCGCCACCGGCGGACGGATCGTGGCCACCCTGGCCAAGCTGCTGGCGGAGAAGGGCTCGGGCCGCGGCCTGATCTCCATCTGCGCCGCCGGCGGACAGGGCGTCACCATGATCCTGGAGCGCTGAACCGGCTCTTCGCGCAGCTGGCAACGGGCCCGGCGCCGTCGCATCCGCGGCGGCGCCGGGCCCGTCTGTGCAGGCAGACCGCCACGAGTGGGGCGCGTCACATCGATGGGGTCGGTTGCGGTCCGATCTCACCACTGGTCATTGGCGATACCGCGGGTTACAGTAACTTCATCGAACAGCGATGGAGGAGGAGCGCGATGACCCTCACTGTGGAACCGGGCCCCGTGGCCCAGACCGAGGCGGACACCGCCGACGCCGCCTACAACGAGCGCCTGCGACTGCTGTCGGAGGGCTCGGTGCACAAGAACTTCGACCCCTTCGGCGACATCGACTGGGAGTCGCCGGAGTTCGCGGTGGTCCCGAACGATCGCCGGTGGATCCTGCAGCGCGAGTCCGATCCGCTCGGCGCGCACCCGTGGTACCAGGCTCAGGACGAGCAGACCCAGATCGAGATCGGCATGTGGCGGCAGGCCAACGTCGCTAAGGTCGGCCTGCAGTTCGAGAACATCCTGATCCGCGGGATGATGCAGTACGTCTTCTACTCCGACAACGGCTCGCCCGAGGCGCGGTACTGCACCCACGAGTCGATCGAGGAGTGCAACCACACCCTGATGTTCCAGGAGATGGTCAACCGCATCGGCATGGACGTGCCGGGGATGAACCGCACCCTGCGCTTCCTCGGCGGGCTGGTACCGCTGGCCGGTTCGGCCCTGCCGGTCGTGTTCTTCATGGGTGTGCTCGCCGGCGAGGAGCCGATCGACCACCTGCAGAAGCAGATCCTGCGCGAGGACGGCGACATCCACCCGATCAT
Organism: Actinomycetes bacterium; assembly: GCA_021793835.1. GTDB lineage: Bacteria > Actinomycetota > Actinomycetes > Mycobacteriales > Mycobacteriaceae > Tomitella. The sequence goes on from JAJYRZ010000017.1 coordinate 9,674, forward strand.
GCGTCGGGTGATGGAGATCCACGTGGCCGAGGAGGCCCGCCACATCTCCTTCGCGCACGAGTTCCTCGAGCGGCGCGTGCCGAAGATGCCGAAGTTCAACCGCTTCGTCGCCTCGCTGGCCATGCCGGTGATCATGCGCGTGCTCGGCGATGCGATCGTCATCCCGCCCAAGGAGTTCTGGCGCCGCTACGACATCCCGAAGTCGGTGCGCAAGGAGGTCTTCTGGAGCAGCGACGCCGCCGAGAAGTCGCTGCGCGACTACTTCGCGGACGTGCGCATGCTCGCCGACAACGCCGGGCTGATGAACCCGGTGTCGAAGATGGTGTGGAAGGCGCTGAAGATCGACGGCAAGCGCTCGCGCTACCGCAGCGAGCCCGTGCGCGGCAACGACCGCGCCGTCGCCTGAGCCGACCCGGGTCCGCATGATGCGGACCTCGACGAGACGGTGACCGGCCGGCGCGCCCCGATCCCGGGGCGGGCCGGCCGATCCGTCACCACCGCGCCCCGCACGAAAGCGAGCCCGCCGCCATGCCCCACGTGATCACCCAGCCGTGCTGTTCGGACGCCTCGTGCGTCTACGCCTGCCCGGTCAACTGCATCCACCCGAGCCCGGACGAGCCGGACTTCCTCACCGCCGAGATGCTGCACATCGACCCGGAGGCCTGCGTGGACTGCGGGGCGTGCGTGACCGCCTGCCCGGTCGACGCGATCGTGCCCGAATCGCAGCTGAGCGAGGCCGAGCAGGTGTTCGTGGAGATCAACGCCGACTTCTACCGGCCGCAGCGCTCCCGGCCCTCGCTCGCCCCGGTGATCCCGGCCCCGGAGGTCACCCGCGGCGGCGAACCGCTGCGCGTGGCGATCGTCGGCTCGGGCCCGGCCGCGATGTACGCCGCCGACGAACTGCTCACCCAGTACGGGGTGCGGGTCAACGTCTTCGACCGCCAGCCCGTGCCCTACGGGCTGGTGCGCACCGGGGTGGCGCCCGACCACCAGCGCACCAAGCGGGTGGGGGCGCTGTTCGACACCGTCTCCGCCCAGCCGGGCTTCGAGTTCTATCTCGGCGTGGAGGTCGGCACCGACATCACCCACGCCGAACTGCTCGCCCACCACCACGCGGTGCTCTACGCCGTGGGCGCGGCCACCGATCGGCCGCTGGAGATCCCGGGCGCGGACCTGCCCGGTGCGGGCTCGGCCACCGAGTTCGTCGCCTGGTACAACGGAGACCCGGACCGCGCTGGCGCCGGATACGACCTGTCGCACGAGCGCGTGGTCATCGTCGGCAACGGCAACGTCGCCCTGGACGCCGCGCGCATCCTGACCATGGACCCGGAACTGCTGGCCGGTACCGACATCTCGAGCGACGCGCTCGCGGTGCTGCGCGAATCGAAGGTGCGCGAGGTGGTGCTGCTGGCCCGCCGCGGCGCCGGACAGTCCGCGTTCACCGTGCCCGAGTTCGCCGGGCTGCTCGAGACCCCCGGGGTGGACGTGCGCATCGAGGGCGGGGACTACGTGCTCGACTCGCTCACCGCGGAGCGCCGCGCCGAGGGCCGGCTCATGCACGCGACCAAACACAAGCTCGCCCTGCTCGACCAGGTGGCGGACAAGGCCCCGACCGGCGGACGCACGATCACCCTGCGCTACCTCGAATCGCCCACCGAGATCCTCGGCGACGACAGGGTCACCGGGGTGGCCACCCGGGCCAACGAATACGACCCGGACGCTGATCGCGCCGATGCGATCCGCGCCACCGACCGCACCGATGAGATCGAGGCGGGCCTGGTGCTGTCGGCGATCGGCTACCGCGGCCGGCCCGTGACCGACCTGCCGTTCGACTTCGGCCGCGACATCGTGCCCAACGACCGCGGCCGGGTGCACACCGCCGACGGCGGCGACCCGGTCACCGGCACCTACGTCACCGGCTGGATCAAGCGCGGGCCCAGCGGATTCATCGGCACCAACAAGTCGTGTGCGCGGGAATCGGTCGGCCTGCTCGTCGACGACTTCAACGACCGGGTCCTGCCCGACCCGGCCGGTGACCAGCGCGCACTCGACACCCTGGTGCGCAGCCGGCGCCCCGACGTGGTCGACAGGGCCGGGTGGCAGGCGATCGACCGCATCGAACGCGAACGCGGTGCGGCCGCGGGCCGGGTGCGCGAGAAGATCGTCGAACCGGCCGCCCTGCACGCCCTGGCCGCCGAGGCGAAGGCGCAGGCCCGTGAGCAGCGACCGCGCCGCCGACTGCTCGGTGGACGCCGCTGGTGAGAAACGAGGGTGAGTCGGAGGGTGTAACACCTTCCCGGCCGCCTCCGATGTACTAGATGACCGTGCCTCGCCGTCACACCCCGACCGGCGGTGAGGCACGGTCATCAACTTTTTCGCGGCCCACCGGTGGATCCGCGGCGGGGCGGATGGACGCCGCGCCCGCCCCGTCGTCCCCCGCGGCGATACGATGGCGCGGCAACTCAAGATGTGGCACCCGGCCAGCGCCCGGTGCCGCGCACTCGGCGAAGGGATCAGGACGTGTCGGCACCCGGTGTCCGTCGGCGGCTGCCGCCGGGACAGCGCCGCATGGCCGTGTGGGCCGCGGCGATCGGCGGAATCCTGCTCATCGCCGTCGCGCTCTACATCATCGACATCGCCGTGTCCTCCGGCAAGATCCCGCGCGGGGTGCAGATCGAGGGTGTGGAGATCGGCGGGATGAGCCGCAGCGAGGCCACCCGCACCCTGGCGGACCTGGCCGACACGGCCGAGGAGAATCCGGTGACCGTGGTCGCGGAGGACCAGGAGTTCACCTTCGTCCCGCGCCAGGCCGGTCTGACCGTGGACTTAGACGCCACCGTCGACCGGGTCGGCGCGCAGCCGCTCAACCCGGTCACCCGCCTGACCTCCTTCTTCCGCCCCCGACACATGTCGGTGGTCACCGACCGTGACGAGAGCGCCTTCGACGCCGCCCTCGAACGGCTGCGCGAGGAGGTCGACCGCGAACCGGTCGAGGCCGAGATCGTCCTCGACGACGGCACCGCCACCCTGACCGAACCGGCCGTGGGCCGGGAGCTGGACACCTCCGTCACCGGCGCCGCACTGACCTCCGCCTGGTTCGCCGGCACCCCGGTCGAGGCGACCGTCGAGGTCACCCCGGCGCGCAGCGACGCCGAACAGGCCCGCCGGGTGCTCGCGGAGACGGCCGAACCGGCCGTGGCCTCGGACGTGGTCGTCACCGGCCATGACGGTGCGCGCGCCGTGCTCGCCCCCGAGAAGATGGGCGAGGTGCTCACCTTCCACCTCGACGACGATGCGCGGCTGGTCCCCGAATACGACGCCGAGGCCGCCCGCGAGATCCTCGCCCCGCAGCTGGAGAGCACCGAGACCAAGGCGCGCGATGCGACCGTCGAGCTCGCCGGCGGGCGCCCCCGGGTGGTCGAGGCCGTCGATGGCGAACGCATCGACTGGGACGCGGTGCTCGACGATCTGCCCGCGCTGCTGGCGGACGACCGCGAGCGCGAGGCCGAATACGTGCCCGACGAGGCCGAGTTCACCACCGAACAGGCCGAGGACATGGGCATCACCGAGGTGGTCGCCGAGTTCTCCACCGGCGGCTTCGAATCTGCGTCGGGCACCAACATCCGGCGCGTGGCCGAGCAGGTCAACGGGGCCGTGGTGCGCCCGGGCGACACCTTCTCGCTCAACGGCTACACCGGCCCGCGCGGCACCGCCCAGGGCTACGTCGAATCCGGGATCATCAAGGACGGGCGCGCCGACCGGGCCGTGGGCGGCGGCATCAGCCAGTTCGCCACCACCTTGTACAACGCCGCCTACTTCGCCGGGCTCGACGACGTCGCCCACACCGAGCACAGCTACTACATCTCCCGGTACCCGGCCGGCCGCGAGGCGACCGTGTACGAGGGCGCGATCGACCTGCAGTTCGCCAACCCCTTCGACACCGGCGTGCTCATCCAGGCCGTCGCCGGATCGAGCGATGTCACCGTGCGGATCTGGGGCACCAAACAGGTCGAGGTCGAATCGGTCAACGGCGGCCGCTGGAACTCCACCTCCCCGCCGACGGTGAACGTGTCCGACTCCGACTGCGTGGCCTCGTCCGGATCGCCCGGGTTCACCACCTCCGACACCCGGATCATCCGCTCGGCCTCCTCGGGCTCGGAGATCTCACGCGAAACCCGCACCGTGGTCTACGACCCGGCCCCGAACGTGGTGTGCCGCTGACGACACCGGGACACCGCTTGCTTTAGTCTGGCAATCATGGACTTAACTGGAGCAAGTGCAATCGTCACCGGCGGTGCGTCGGGCATCGGTGCGGCCTCGGCCCGCCGTCTGGCCGCGCGCGGCGCCAAGGTCGTCATCGCGGACCTGAAGGCCGAGGACGGCGAGAAGCTCGCCGGCGAGATCGGCGGCGCCTTCGTCACCGTCGACGTCACCGACACCGCGCAGATCGAGGCCGCGATCAACAAGGCGCTCGAGCTCGGGCCCCTCAAGGCCCTGGTCAACTCGGCCGGCATCGGCTGGGCGCAGCGCACCATCGGCCGTGATGGGGAGTTCGACTCCGCGCACAACCTGGACTTCTACAAGAAGGTCATCGCGATCAACCTGATCGGCACCTTCGACGCCGTGCGCCTGGCCGCGACCGCCATGAGCCGCAACGAGCCGGACGAGTCGGGCCAGCGCGGCGCGATCGTCAACATGGCCTCGGTGGCCGCGTTCGACGGCCAGATCGGCCAGGCCGCCTACTCGTCGTCCAAGGGCGGCGTGGTCGGCATGACCCTGCCGGTGGCCCGCGATCTGTCCGCGGCCGGGATCCGTCTGAACACCATCGCCCCGGGCCTGATCGACACCCCGATCTACGGCTCCGGGCCGGAGTCGGAGGCCTTCAAGGCCAAGCTGGGCGAGTCGGTGCTGTTCCCCAAGCGTCTCGGCCGGCCCGATGAGCTCGCCTCCATGGTCGAGGAGCTGCTCACCAACTCCTACATGAACGGCGAGGTCGTGCGCGTCGACGGCGGCATCCGGATGCCCCCGAAGTAAGCAGACCGGGCTCTTTTCGACAGACGACGGCGCCCCGCCTTCCCTTCTCCGGGAGGCGGGGCGCCGTCGTCGTATGCGGTGGTCGCTGCGCCGAGGACCGTTCCTACACCGCGACCGGCGGATGCAGGGTCTCGATGGTCCAGCGTCGATCGCGGCGCACAGCCAGCGCACTGGCTCCCAGGGACGCCAGCCAGATGCCGACCAGCACGGCCAGAGCGGTCCACAGCCGCCCGTCCATACCGCCCAGGGTGACCTGCCGCAGCGCGGTGACCGTGTAGGTCATCGGATCGACCGGGTGGAGGATCTGGAACAGCTTCCCGGTCGTCTCCACCGGATACACCCCGCCCGAGGACACCATCTGCAGCATCAGGAAGGCGAGGGTGACCACCCGGCCCACCGAGACGCCGAAGACGATGTTGAAGGCCTGGATCAGTGCCAGATACGTCGCGCCGATGAGTATGAGCACCCCGAACATCGCCGCGGTGTGCACGGGGTCGAGCCCGATCGCGTAGACCACGACCAGGAACATCACGATCACCTGGGCGAGCACCACCAGCAGCGCGGGCACATAGGTCGCCAGCACCACGCGCAGCGCCGACAGGCGGCCGGCCAGCGCGCGGGTGGACACCGGGCGCAGCAGCATCCAGATGATCAGCGAACCGACGAACAGGGCCAGCGAGAGGAAGAACGGGGCGAACCCGGCACCGAAGGTCGGCGCGTGGGTCATCCGCTGCTCCTCCACGGTGACCGGTCCGCCGATCGTCTCGGAGACCTGCTGCCGCTCGGCCTCGCTCCAGGCGGGCACCTGTTCCGCCCCGTCGGCCAGCGCCACGGCGAGCTCGCCGGAGCCGTCGGACAGCTGCATCGAGCCGTCGACGAGCTGGGCCAGGCCCGCATCGAGTTCGGTGGCCCCGTCCGAGAGCTGTGCGGAGCCGTCGGACAGTTGGATCAGCCCCGAGGCCAGTTCGCCCGCCCCGCCGCCCGCGGTGCTCAGCCCTGCGCGGAAGGTGCTCGACGGGTCGCCGAGTTCGTGCGCGAGCTGCCGGGCGCCGTCGCGCAGGGTCAGCAGCTGGCCGAGCGTCGACTGGTCGAAGCCCTCGGTGGTGAGCAGCCCGGTCAAGTCGTCGAGTGCGGCCACGGCCTGCCCCGAGATCGGGTCCGGGTTGCCGCGCAGCAGGTCGGCGACCTCGGCGACCGCGGTGGCCGCCTCGGACTGGGCGGTGCCGATCGGTTCGAGCATCCCGACCAGCTGGTCGATGCCGCCGCTGATCTGCTGTGCCCCGTCGCCGAGCTGGTCGGCCCCGCCGTCGAGCCGGCCGAGACCGTCCGCCAGTTCACCCGCCCCGGCCCGGGCCTCGCCCAGCCCGGCGGCGAGTTCGCCGGCGCCGTCGGCCAGTTGCGACGAACCGTCCTTGGCCTCGGCCAGACCGCTCTCGAGCTGTCCCGCGCCGTCGTGCAGCTGCGCGGCGCCGTCGGCGGCCTCGACCAGACCTTCACCCGCGGTCTGCAGGCCGACGAGCACCTTGTCCACGGCCTCGGCGCTGATCGACTCGCCGACCGCGGCCTGCATCTCGCGCATCGCGTTCTCACCGATGACGCTGCCGAGATAGTTGTTGGTGTCGTTGAACGTCACCTGCATGACGGCCTTGTGCGGATCGTCGGACATCGGTGAGGACACGGCCTCGGAGAAGTCCTCCGGGATGGTGACGGCGAAGTAGTAGTCGCCGTGGGTCACGCCCTCGCGGGCACGCTCGGCGTCGACCTGCTGCCAGTCCAGGTCGCCGGAGGCCACCAGCTGGGATTCGACCTGGTCGCCCGCGTTGAGCGCGGTGCCGTCGACCACCGCGCCGCGGTCGTCGTTGACCAGGGCGATCGGCAGCTTGTCGAGGTTGCCGAAGGGGTTCCAGAACGCCCACAGGTACAGGGCGCCGTAGAGCAGGGGCATGAACACGATCGCGATCAGCGCGGCACGCGACATGCGGCTGCGGGCGAAACGTTTGAGCTCGGTGCCCGTGACTAATCCGGCGAGCATGTCAGTGGTCCTTCTCGGGCGTGGTCGCCTCAGCGACGGTGGCCTCGGGGTAGATCCGGTGCGGGCCGATCCCGGCCGGCAGGGGGTTGATGACGGTGGCCAGGACGGTGCGCCGTTCGCCGAGTGCGATCAGACGCCGGGCGAGCAGCTCCTGGTCGGGCCGGGAACGCACCTGTTCCAGGTCGTCGATGATCAGCAGTCGCGGATCGTCGTGCACGGCCATGGCGATGCGCACCAGCATCCGATCGAGTTCGGACAGGTCGCCGAAACGGGCGGCCGGATCGGGCTGGGGGAGCGGTCCGAAGACCGGGGCGAACAGTGCCGCCTGGCGCTCGGCGTCGAATCGGGGCGCCCGCCGGTACCACCGGGTGCGCCAGGCCAGCTGCTCGGCGACCACGGCACGAACCCGCACCCCGTCGTCGATCTCGTCGATGTCGGCGAACCCGGCGATCGCGCACACCTCGCGGATGCGCGCGGGGGAGGTGTGTCCGGCGACCTCGAGATCACCGGAGACCGGGGAGAACCGGCCGGCCACGGCCAGCAGCAGGGAGGTCCGGCCCGAGCCCGGGTCGCCCTGGAGGACGTGCATGCCGCCGGCGGGGACGGCCAGATCGACGGGGCCGAAGGCGATGCCCTCGGGGCCGCGTCCGCTCAAGGAGCGGGCCCGCACGATGGGCGGGCCGGCGGTCTGGTCTGCGCTGGTGGCTCCGGGGGCGGCCGCGGCGGCGGGCTGTCCCTTCTCGCTGTGCGGTGCGGTGTCGGGGGACATGGCTGAGGTGTCTTCCTTCCGACCCGCCGCGCTCCGGTGTGTGCCGGACGGCGGGCCACATGGCCGAAGGGCGGCCCGGTGACCGGATCGGTCACCGGGCCGCCCCGCGGCTGTGTCGTTCCCATCTGAGTGGGCGGCCCGCTGCCGCGGGGCGCCGACGATCAGAACGCTGCTTCGTCGATCTCCATGATGTCGATGTCGGTGCGCTCGACCACGGTGCGCGCGGCCGCCAGCTCGGGCAGCACGTTGCGGGCGAAGAACTGTGCGACCGCGACCTTGCCCTGATAGAAGGCCTTGTCCTCGTCCGAGACGTCCCCGTCGAGCTTGCCCAGGGCGATCTCGGCCTGCTGCAGCAGCAGCCAGCCGATCATCAGGTCGCCGAAGGCCATCAGGAAGCGCACCGAGGCCAGGCCGACCTTGTACAGCTCGGTCGGGGTCTCCTGGGCGCTCATCAGCCAGCCGGTCATCACGGTGACCATGGCCTGCACGTCGCCGAGCGCGGTGGCCAGCTGGGCGCGGTCGCCCTTGAGCCGCTCGTCGGCGCCGTCCTTATCGAGGAAGGCCTGCAGCTGACCGGCGACGTGGCCGAGCGCCACCCCGCGGTCGCGGGCGATCTTGCGGAAGAAGAAGTCCTGCGCCTGGATCGCGGTGGTGCCCTCGTAGAGCGAGTCGATCTTCGCGTCCCGGATGTACTGCTCGATCGGGTAGTCCTGGAGGAAGCCCGAGCCGCCGAGGGTCTGCAGCGAGTCGGTGAGGAACTCGTAGGCCCGCTCCGAGCCGACGCCCTTGACGATCGGCAGCAGCAGGTCGTTGACCCGGCCGGCCATCTCGGCGTCCGCACCCGAGGTCTGCTCGGCCAGCGCCACGTCCTGGTGGGCGGCGGTGTACAGGTAGACCGCGCGCATGCCCTCGGCGTAGGCCTTCTGCATCATCAGCGCCCGGCGCACGTCCGGGTGGTGGGTGATCGACACGCGCGGGGCGGTCTTGTCGGTCATCTGCACCAGGTCGGCGCCCTGCACGCGCTCCTTGGCGTACTCCAGGGCGTTGAGGTAACCGGTGGACAGGGTGCCGATGGCCTTGGTGCCGACCATCATGCGCGCGTGCTCGATGACCTCGAACATCTGCGCGATGCCGTTGTGCACCTCGCCGACCAGCCAGCCCTGGGCGGGCACGCCGTGCTCGCCGAAGGTCAGCTCACAGGTGGCGGAGGCCTTCAGGCCCATCTTGTCCTCGACACCGGTGACGTACACGCCGTTGCGCTCGCCGAGCTGTTCGGTCTCGAAGTCGAAGTGGTACTTCGGCACGAAGAACAGCGACAGGCCCTTGGTACCGGGGCCGGCGCCCTCGGGGCGGGCCAGCACCAGGTGGAAGATGTTCTCGAACAGATCGTCCGAGTCGGCCGAGGTGATGAAGCGCTTGACGCCCTCGATGTGCCAGGAGCCGTCCGCCTGCTCGATCGCCTTGGTCCGGCCCGCGCCGACGTCGGAGCCGGCGTCGGGCTCGGTGAGCACCATGGTCGCGCCCCACTTGCGCTCCACGCAGGCCGCCGCCCACTTCTTCTGCTCGTCGGTGCCGTTGTCGTAGAGCACCCCGGCGAAGGACGGGCCCGCGGCGTACATGAACGCGGCCGGCTGCGAGCCGAGCATCATCTCGTTGAGCGACCAGCTCAGCACCCGCGGGGCGGGCACGCCGCCGATGTCCTCGGGCAGGCCCATCCGGTACCACTCGGCGTCCCACATCGCGTGGAAGGCCTTCTTGAAGTCTTCCGGCAGCGAGACCGTGTGCTCCTGCGGGTCGAAGGTCGGGGGCGTGCGGTCGGTCTCGGCGTAGGACTCGGCCAGCGGGCCCTCGGCCAGCTTGGCGACCTCGTCGATCATCACCCGGGCGGTGTCCTCGTCCAGGTCACCCCAGACGCCGGCGTCCAGCGGCTTCTGCAGGTTCAAGACCTCGAACAGGTTGAACTCGATGTCTCGGGTGTTGGCTTTGAAGTGACCCATAGCGTCTTCACTCTTTTCCTCGATCCGCGCGGGGTGCACCGTCGATCGTGTCATCCGGGGACGGGGCTTAGGCGCGGATTCGTCGGCGTTCCGATGGTCCGGCGATCCTGCTCGGCGCTGTGCCGCGGCGAGGTCGCCGTGTGTTACCGGTGAGTAACTTACCCGCCAGTATAGGGGATGCGGCGCGCCCTGCCAACGTGGCGGGGCCGGTGTGGCCGACGCTACTTCCCCGCCCGGATCAGGCGCGGCCGAACACGAATGCCGAGGGGCGCCCGCCGGCCTCGGCGGCGGGCAGCACACCGGCGTATTCCAGGGTCAGAAGCGGCTCGAGCGCACCCCGGATCGCCTGCAGTCCCGCCTGGCCGTCACCGCCGACCGGCACCTGCACCAGCAGCCCGCCGCCGGGGCCGAGCGAGCCGGGCAGCGCGGGCAGCAGCGCGGCCAGATCCGCCTCGGGCAGGTCGACGTCGATCAGCAGCGTCAGATCGGCCGCCGCTGCGGGCAGCCAGTCGGCGGGCGGGGCGGTCAGATCGGCGTCGACGACCGTGAGGCGCTCGGCGACCGCGGCCGGCATCTCGGCGGCGGCCCGGCCGAGTTCGGCGCGCGCCTCGGCGGAGAAGTCCATCGCGGTCACCGACCAGCCGCGGTTGGCCAGCCAAAGCGCGTGGCGCCCGGCTCCCGCACCCAGGTCGAGTGCGCGACCGGCCGGGGCGGCGGTGAGCAGTTCGATCACGGTCTCTTCGGCCCAGCCGCGGTCGCCCCGATGCGCGCGGTGGTACTGATCCCAAGCGGCGGCGTCCATGGATCCGAATCTAGTCCGCCCGCGGCGCTACGGTGGAGACGGACGACCGGGGATCAGAAAACGGAGAGGCCATGACCGAACACGCACAGAACGATCCACAGGCCGGCGAACAGGGGCGCTACGTCGAGCCGGGACAGGCCTTCGACCGCGACACCAACTACATCGCCGACCGCATCACCGCCGACGGCCGCGACGGCTGGCCGGTGGAGGCCGGCCGCTACCGGCTGGTGGCCGCGCGCGCCTGCCCGTGGGCCAACCGCACCCTGATCGTGCGGCGCCTGCTGGGCCTGGAGGACGCACTGAGCCTGGGGCTGTGCGGCCCGACCCACGACAAGCGCAGCTGGACCTTCGATCTGGACCCGGGCGGGGTCGATCCGGTGCTGGGCATCGAGCGGCTCCAGCAGGCCTACTTCGCCCGCTTCGCCGACTATCCGCGCGGCATCACCGTGCCGGCGATCGTCGAGGAGTCCAGCGGCATGGTCGTCACCAACGACTTCCGGCGCATGACCCTGGACTTCTCCACCGAGTGGACCGCCCTGCACCGCGACGGCGCCCCGGACCTGTATCCGGAGGCGCTGCGCGAGGAGATGGACGCGCTGATGGCGCGCATCCACACCGACGTCAACGACGGTGTGTACAAGTGCGGGTTCGCCGGCTCCCAGCAGGCCTACGACCAGGCCTACGAGGCGCTGTTCGCCGGGCTGGACGCGCTCGAGGAGCGGCTGTCGACGCAGCGTTACCTGATGGGCGAGACGATCACCGAGGCCGATGTGCGCCTGTTCACCACGCTGGTGCGCTTCGACCCGGTCTACCACGGGCACTTCAAGACCAACCGCACCAAACTGTCCGAGATGCCGGTGCTGTGGGCCTACGCCCGCGATCTGTTCCAGACCCCCGGCTTCGGCGACACCGTGGACTTCGCCCAGATTAAGGCGCACTACTACATCGTGCACAAGGATCTGAACCCCACGCAGATCGTGCCGCAGGGGTCGGACACCGCGAACTGGCTGAGCCCGCACGGGCGCGAATCCCTCGGCGGGCGGCCCTTCGGCGACGGCACCGCACCCGGCCCGGTGCGTGCGGGCGAGGAGGTCGATCCGGCGGGCCGCGCCGGCGCCTGAGGCGACGGCCGGTCACCGGTTGCGCCGGCGCCAGACCCGCGGGCCGACGCCCTTCCACCGGTGGAAAGCCTGGGAGAAGCTTGACACCTCGACGTATCCGAGCCGGTGGGCGACCTCGGCGACCGGTAGATCGTCGAGCAGGAGAAGCTCCTCGGCGAGTTGTTCTCGCACCTCGTCGAGCAGCCTGCGTATGGAGGTGCCGTCTGCGGCCAGGCGTCGTTGCAGCGTGCGCAGACTCAGATTCATCGACGCGGCCACCTCCGCGGCATCCGGTGGGTCGCTCAGCCTGGTCAACAGCAGATCGCGTGCGCGTCCGGAGACCCCCGCGCGCGAGAGACGCCGCTGGAGGAGCTCACGGCACTGCGCGGTGGCCATCGCCGTCGCGTGCTCGTCGGCCTGGGGCATCGGCGCATCGAGCACTGTGCCGTCATAGGTTAGGACCGTCTCTGCGGTGTCGAATCTCGCAGGTGCGGCGAAAACGGACTCTGCCGCGGGGTGTCGGGGGAAGGCGCAGGAGACGCGATTGAGGGTGAATGCCGCGGGAAACGCCTCCTGCTGCATGGTCCTGATCGCTGCGGCCTCGCGTTCGAGGACGAACCGGCGCAGGTGGACCGGGACCGATTCCGCATCGAGGGCCAATTGGAATTCGGTTCCGTGTTCGCGTGCGGTGATCCGGCAGAATGCGTAGGTCAGATCGATGTAACGCAATGCCGCCGCCACCGCCCGTCTCGGCGTCGGGCTGCTGATGAGCATGAATCCCCAGATCCCGTACGAGGTCAGGTGATAACGCCGCCCGGCTTCGAGGCCGAGGCCCGAGTCGGGTCCGAACTCGGCGACGAGATTGTCCACGACGGCGAGTTCCTGGCGTGCGGACACCTCCGCGTGGGGTCGGACCAGATCCTCGTAGCGCAGCCCGGTGCCCGCCAACGCATCCACGGTCGACATGCCGCGCTCGCCGGCCAGGCGCGTGAGCAGCAGCGCGCTGACCGGTGTTCTCGGCACGTCCCAATCGACCATCGATCTCTCCCCGCATCGAACGATTGTGGCGCATTTTAGTAACTAATAGGCGTGAAGTCACCTTCTGTCACGGGACCGGACGGGGGAGCCTGAGATGTCACTCGGGAAATCCACACGGCGAGGCGAGAAGAGGCAGCGGCCATGGGCGACAGATCCGACACCACCTCGATCACCATCATCGGAGCCGGGTTCGGCGGCATCGGGATGGCGATCGAACTCAAACGAGCAGGCTTCGAGGACATCGTCCTGTTCGAGAAGGCCACCGACGTCGGCGGGGTGTGGCGGGAGAACACATATCCCGGGGCGGCATGTGACGTGCCCTCTCACCTGTATTCGTTCTCTTTCGCGACCAAGCGCGACTGGAGCCGCCGGTTCGCGCAGCAGGCGGAGATTCACGGCTATCTGCAGAGCGTGGCCGAGGAGTACGACGTGCTCCGGCACATCCGATTCGGCGCAGAAGTGGAGGGCGCGCGCTTCTCCGAAGACTCCGGCACCTGGACGGTCCGGCTCGTGGACGGCACCGAACACGTGTCCGACGTGGTGGTGACCGCCGTGGGGCAGCTCAGCCGGCCGGCCTACCCGAAGATTCCGGGGATCGACTCGTTCGCCGGCGCGCTCTTCCACTCCGCCGACTGGGACCACGACTATTCGCTCGCCGGCCGTAAGGTCGCGGTGATCGGCACCGGCGCCTCCGCGATCCAATTCGTGCCGCAGATCCAGCCCGAGGTAGCCGAACTGCGGCTCTTCCAACGCAGTCCGGCCCATGTTCTGCCCAAACCCGACTACCCGTACTCGCGGCTGGCGACCGCGGCGCTGCGGCGCGTGCCCGGGCTGCACACCCTGTCGCGCTGGGCGACGTACTGGCAGATGGAACCGCGTTCGGCGCTGTTCACGCGGTTCCCCCGACTGATGACGCTCCTGCAGCGACGCTTCGAATGGAACCTGCGCAGGAGAGTCGCCGACCCGGTCAAAAGGGAACTGCTGACGCCCTCTGACCCGATCGGCTGCAAGCGGATCCTGCTGTCGAACGACTACTACCCGGCGCTGGTGCGCGACAACGTCGCCATCGTCAACGACGCCATCGTCGAGATACGCCCGGAAGGGGTGGTCACCGCGGACGGGACGGTCCACGAGGTGGACGCGATCATCCTCGGCACGGGATTCCAGGCGTCGGACTTCCTGGCGCCGATGCACGTCGCGGGACGAGGCGGGCTCGAGCTCAACGAGGTCTGGAGCGACGGTGCCGAAGCACACCTGGGCATCGCGGTCTCGGGGTTCCCCAATCTGTTCATGCTGTACGGGCCGAACACCAATCTCAGCCACACCTCGATCGTCTTCATGCTCGAGTCCCAGATCAGGTACATCCGCCGCTGCGTGCAGAAGCTGTCCGCAGGGGCCAGGTGGATCGATGTGCGCCCGGAGGCGCAGGGCGAATTCAACGATGGCGTGCAGAAGCGGGTCGCCGCGACCATCTGGGATGCCGGTTGTGACAGCTGGTATCTCAACGCCGCGGGCAAGAACACCAACAACTGGCCCGCCTCGACGGTGAGTTACTGGTTGCGGACCCGGCGTCCGGACTGGGACGAGTTCACCGTCGAGCCGGCCGCGGGCGATAGCGCCGTGGTATCGGCTGCGGGCGGCCGACGATGAGTCGGGGCCGCGGGCTGGTGCCGGTGCCGGTGATGCGCGCGGTCGTGCGGGCCACCGTCCGTCCCGTCCTTCGCCCTGCGGTATCGGTGCCCTGGCAGCGGCGGTCGCTGGATCTGCTCGGCGCCGTGTCATCGATGGCGCCGCGCGGTGAGCACCGGAAGGAAGCACTCGGTGGACGGCAGACAGACCGGTTGGCGCCGACCGGTGCCGACGACGATCGCGCGATCCTCTACCTCCACGGCGGCGGCTACGTCGTGGGCTCGCGCGCCACGCACCTGCCTCTGGCCGCACGTCTGGCGGCAGCCGCTGCGGCGCCGGTGCACCTGCTCGACTACCGGCGGGCACCGGACCATCCCTTCCCCGCAGCGCTGGACGACGCAGCGGCCGCGTACGACGAACTGCTATCCAGAGGGATCGAGTCCGACCGCATCGCACTGGCCGGGGACTCGGCCGGCGGGGGATTGGCGTTGGCGTTGGCGCTGCGCATCCGTGACACCGGACGCCCCGCGCCGGCGGCGCTCGGGCTGATCTCCCCCTGGGCGGACCTGACACTGTCCGGTGTGCACGACGACGTCCGCGACCCGATGCTGACGGTGGCCTGGTTGGCGTTCTGCGCCGCGGCCTATGCGGGCGGTGTCGACACGCGGGACCCTCGGCTGTCGCCGCTGTACGCGGACCTGACCGGTCTGCCGCCGACCGTCGTCCACGGCACGGAGCGGGAGATCCTCCTGCCCGATATCAAGCGATTGATCGTGCGCCTGGACCAGGCGCAGGTACCGGTCACCTCCGCGGTCCTCCCGCGGGTGTGGCATGTGGCTCATCTCCATGCCGGAGTCGTGCCTGCGGCATCGACGGCGGTGCACGACTTCGGCGGATTCCTGGGGCGGCACATCGGCGGGTGACCGCGGTGCGCCCGTCACCGATCATGACGTGGCCGCATAGCGGGCGGACGTGGAAGGAGCCTTCCGGGCAAGCCCCTCTATGACGATCACGGTGACGGCCCGAACTGCCCCTCCGATGGATCGGGTCGCGAGAAGCCCTGTCGCGAAGATCGGGTGACCGGTATCGGGGTCAGGGTGATCACCGGACCATGGAACCGCGCGTGGGCAGGGCGACCGTCCGCAAGAGCGGACTGATCCACGTCGAGCCGGTCGCGCGGTCAGACGATCGATGGGGCGGCGCCGCCAGCATCACCGCCGGTCCGCGCGCACCACCGCACCGTTCCGCTCCTGCTCGCCTGCAGACCGGGACCGGCGCTTTCCGTTCGGCAGCAGGTCCGACCGGCCCGCCGCGGCCGCGGCCCGGTGCGCCAGGCGGCGTTCCCACCGCCGGTCGATCGGTCGGCATGCGACCATCACGATCCCGGCCAGTCCCCAGCCCAAGATGATGTCGAACACGTAGTGCTCGGCGGTGTAGACCAGCACGAAGGCCATGGCGACCGCGTAGGCGAGCCACAGCGGCCACCAGCGTTTCCGCACCATCGTCATCAGGAAGATCGCCACCAGGGCGGTCAGCCCGGCGTGCATCGACGGGATCGCGGCGACCATGTTCGAGTTCTTCTGCCCCGACTCGACGATCACCTGGGCGGCGCCGAGCCCGATGTCGTTCCAGCCGCGGGTGGAGATGCGTTCGATCTGCGGCAGCGCCCCGGTCTGGGCGCGATCCATCACACCCAGGATGTTGTCTGCCGGGGCGTCGGCGGCGGGGAGGAACATGCAGTCCGGGTTGGGCGAATGATCGGCGACCTCGGCGGCGGTGCACTTGGCGGCCGCCCACGGCGGGGCGGCCGGCACCAGCACGTAGCCGACGATCGCGGCGAACGACAGCACGAAGAACCGGGTCAGAAAGCGGCGCCAGCGGGTGCGGTTACGGATCCACAGCGTCGCCGCGACGGCGAAGGGCAGCACGAAGTAGGAGATGTAGACCGCGGAGATGGCCACCTCCCACCAGGGCGGGGAGGGGAACTTGATGCGTTCTTGCAGCCACACGGTCGGCACGATGCC
>JAJYRZ010000218.1 GCA_021793835.1 Actinomycetes bacterium
CCGATCTCGTCCCACAGCGAACCGACCGCGCCGGTCTTCGGTTCCCAGGCGCCGAAGACGATCCGGCCCACCCGCGCGGCCACCAGCGCGCCGGCGCACATCGTGCACGGCTCCAGGGTCACCACCATCGTGGTGTCGGTCAGCCGCCAGCCGTCGCCGTAGTCTCCGGCGGCGGCGCGCAGCGCCAGGATCTCGGCGTGCGCGGTCGGATCGGCCAGCCGTTCGCGGGCGTTGACCGCACGCGCCAGTTCACGCCCGTCGGGGCCGTAGAGCACGGCGGCGACCGGCACGTCCCCATCCGGTCCCTCCTCCGCTGCGGCCGCGACCGCCGCCGCGAGTGCGGTGCGCATGCGCGCCTCGTCGGCCGCCGGGCCCGTATCGGCTCCAGGTGCGGGCACCGGTGCGGAAGGTGCGGCAGGACGTGACTCCATGGCCTCACGGTAGACCGAGCCGCCCGGTGGCGGCCGCCGGACGGCCCGGCGCCCGCCGCCGCAGGTGGGCCCGGGTGTGCGACGCTGGAGCGGTGAGCACTGCGAACAACGATCCCGCCGTCCCGCCCGACCCCCGCCCGGTGTGCGTGCTCGGGCTCGGACTGATCGGCGGCTCCGTGCTGCGCGCCCTGCGGCGGGCCGGCCGCGACGCCCACGGCTACAACCGTTCGGCCGGCCCGGTCGCCGAAGCGCGTGCCGACGGCTTCCAGGTCACCGACGATCTGACCACGGCCCTGACCCGCGCCGCGGCCGAGGACGCGCTGATCGTGCTCGCGGTGCCGATGCCCGCCGTCGATCCGGTGCTCGCCGCGATCGCCGAGCACGCCCCCGACTGCGCGCTGACCGACGTGGTCAGCGTCAAGGCCCCGGTGCGTGAGGCGGTGCGCGCCCACGGCCTGACCGACCGGTTCGTCGGCGGCCATCCGATGGCCGGCACCGCCCACTCCGGCTGGGCGGCCGGCGATGCCGCGATGTTCGACGAGGCGGTGTGGGTGGTCGCCGCCGACGACGGCGCCGACCCGGACGTCTGGGCCCGGGTGGCCCGGCTGGCCGCGGACTGCCGCGCGGTGGTCGTGCCGGCCGGATCGGCGGACCACGACGAGGCCGCCGCACGGATCTCGCATCTGCCGCACGTGCTCGCCGAGACGCTCGCCGCCGTGGGGGCGGAGGACCCGCTGGCGCTGACGCTCGCCGCCGGGTCCTTCCGGGACGGCACCCGGGTCGCCGGCAGCGCCCCGGAGCTGGTGCGCGCGATGTGCGAGGCCAACGGGCCCGCCCTGCTCGGCGTGCTCGACCAGGCCCTGGAGCTGCTCACCGCGGCCCGCACGCAGTTGGCCGGGCCGTCCGGCACCGGTGACGGTGACCTGGCGGCGCTGGTGGCCGCCGGTCACGCCGGGCACACCGCCTACACGGCGACGGAGCGCACGCCGCTGACAGATCTGCGTCTGGGCGAGGACGGCTGGCTCGAGCGTCTGCGCACCGCCGGGGCCGAGGGGCGGGTGTGGCGCGGATGAGCCTGCGGGAACTGGCCACGGAGCTGGCCAAGAAGGAACGCACCGTCACCGACCACGTCACCGAGACGCTGCGGCGCCTGGACGGGCTGGCCGACGGGCCGTGGGCGAACCTGGTGGCCGCGCGCTGCGACGACCAGGCCCTGGCCGATGCGGCGCTGCTCGATGCCGAGTTGGCGGCCGACCGCTGGCGCAGCCCCCTGCACGGGGTCGCGATCGCGGTCAAGGACAACATCGATGTGGCCGGGCTGCCCACCCGCTGCGGCAGCGCGGTGCGCGCCGACGCCCCGCCCGCCGAGCAGGACTCCGCGATCGTGGCCGCGCTGCGCGAGGCCGGGGCGATCGTGGTCGCCAAGGCCCACCTGCACGAGTTCGCCTACGGCGACACCGGGGCGGAGAACCCGGCCGGCCCGGCCGCCCATCCGCAGGATCCGCAGCGGATCACCGGCGGCTCGTCCTCCGGTTCGGCCGCACTGGTCGCGCGCGGGGTGGTGCCGCTGGCCGTGGGCACCGACACCGGCTGTTCGGTGCGGCTGCCGGCCGCGCTGTGCGGGGTCACCGGTTTTCTGCCGGGAGCCGGTGCGCTGCGCACCGACGGGGTGTTCCCGCTGGCGCCGAGCCTGGACCGGGTGGGGCTGCTGACGGCCGACTCGGTCGATGCGGGCCTGGCCTTCGGTGCGATCCCGGGGGTGGCCCGCACGCCCTGGCCGGTGGCCGGCCTGCGGGTGGGCCGGCTGCGCGACGAGATCTTCGACGCCCACGATCCGGAGGTCACGGCTGCGGTCGACCGGGCGGCCGAGCGGCTGCGCGCGGCCGGAGCCGAGGTCGTCGACGTCCACCTGCCCCGATCCGCGGAGCTGGCCGCGCTGTATCCGCGCATCAGCGGACCGGAGGCGGCCGCCGTGCACGCCGAACCGATCGCCGCCCGCGCCGCCGACTACACCCCGGGGGTGCGCGGGCGGATCGAGGCGCACCTGTCCGACGGGGCCGTAGACTACATCGCGGCGTTGCGCACCCGCGCCGAGCTGCGCGCCGAGACCGATCGGGTGCTGCGGCGCGAGCGCGGCGTCACCGCGCTGCTCGCCCCCACCGCCGGGGTGCGGGCCCCGCTGATCGGGCAGGAGGAGATCGCCGGCACCGCGGTGCGCGCCGAACTGCTGCGCATGTGCGCCCCGCTGTCGGTGCTGGCCCCGGCGACGATCTCGGTGCCGGCCCCCGACGTCGACGGTCTGCCGATCGGCATCCAGATCGCCGGGCTGGGCGCGGCCCCGGGTGCCGAACGGATCCCGGGCACCCACCCGGCCGAGACGATCACGCTGGCGGCGGCGTTGGCGGCGGGTAGCTGATCGCCGTCCCGTCGACCACGGCGAACGAGGTGAGCGTCTCGGGCTTGACCGAGGTCGGGCTGTAGACGTCGTAGACCTGGTCGCCGCGCACCAGCAGCGCATCGCCGATCATCGAGCGGTGGCAGCGCCACGGCACCGCCTCCGCGCACATCACCGCCGTGGTCCGCTCCGCGGCGAGCGCGCGCAGCCGGTCGATGCCGTCGGCGAACTCCGCGGTCTGCATGTAGTCGGCGTAGCCGCGGAACGAGGCGTTGCGCCATCCGGTGTTGGGCGAGTCCTTGCGGCTGTGCCGCAGCCCGCCGAGCGCGGCCAGGTGCACGTAGTCGATGCCCGCGGCCGGCAGTGAGGCCTCGAGCGCATCGCGCGCGAACTGCGGGTTGTGGCGGGACTTGGGCACGGTGCGCACATCGACGACGCGGGTGATCCCGTAGGTGCCGAGCAGTGCGACGAACTCCTCGATCGGCCGGGTCGAATGCCCGACGGTGTAGACGATCACCGCGTCCCTCCCCTGCTCGCCCGGTCGCCCGGCGCGCACTGCCGCGCGCCCCGGCCTCGACGGTA
Organism: Actinomycetes bacterium; assembly: GCA_021793835.1. Taxonomy (GTDB): domain Bacteria; phylum Actinomycetota; class Actinomycetes; order Mycobacteriales; family Mycobacteriaceae; genus Tomitella. The sequence continues at coordinate 3,409 of JAJYRZ010000218.1, forward strand.
CGCCGACACTCCGGGTGCAACAGGCGATAATGATCCGTTGCACCTCGGGTGGAGGCACGATGGGGACCATGGACACCTCGACCTCCGCTTCCGCAGCCCCCGCCGACATCGCGCGCCTGGCCGAACTCCGCGCCCTGACCGAAGGGGTGGACCCGGACGAACTCGACGCCATCTGGGCCCGGCTGCCCGTCTGCGACGTCGACCAGGCGATCGGCGACTGGTCCGGGGCGGCCCTGTACACCGGCCATCCGCTCGAGCGCGCCCTGCACGCCGCCTCCTGGCACGGCAAACGTCTGCGCAGCCAGTGGGAGGTCGATCCGCTGATCTGCCGCGACGACGACGGCGGACTGTTCTCGAACACCACCCTCGGCAAGGGGCGGGCGACGCTGTGGCCGGTGGGCTTCCGCGGCGAGGTCACCGCCACCATGGTCTACGACGGCCAACCGGTGCTCGACCATTTCAAACGCGTCGACGACGACACCCTGCTCGGCATCATGAACGGCCGGCCCGAGCTGGTGCTCGACGCCGACGGGCGGCACTTCTACTTCCTGCTCGACCGCGAGTGAGTCGGCAGGCGCGCGATGCGCTGCGCCTGTCTGCTGCCCCACCGCTGCCCGGCACAGTCCGCTCATGCCGGATCCCCGCGGAGGCTCCGAGCCGGTCCAGGTAGGCCGAAAACGAAAGAACCGCAGGTCAGAATAGACTCTGGCCTGCGGTTCTGTGTGCGCGCCCGGCAGGATTCGAACCTGCAACCTCTTGATCCGTAGTCAAGTGCTCTATCCGTTGAGCTACGGGCGCATCTTCAATTGTGTTGAACCTTAGTTCAACGTGACCGGATTGCAAATCCGATCCGGCGGAGGCGAGAGGATTCGAACCTCCGGCCCCCCTTTCGGAGGGCAACTCATTAGCAGTGAGCCCCAATCGGCCGCTCTGGCACGCCTCCCAGCTGCTTTTGCCAGCCAACAGACGATAGATTACACACCCGCACTCGAGCGAGGCAAAACGGGTCCCGGGCGGCCCGGCGACGGTCGGACCGTCATACTGACCGGGTGGAACCGCACATCCGTCCAGACCTGGCCGACCTGCCCGCCTACGTGCCCGGACGCTCCGATCCGGGCGCGGTGAAACTGGCGAGCAACGAGACCGTGCACGGCCCGCTGCCCGCGGTCGCAGACGCGATCGCCGCCGCCGTGCAGACGGTCAACCGCTACCCCGACTCCGGGGCCCGGGAATTGACCGCCGCGCTGGCCGAGAACTACGGCCTGGCCCCCGAGCAGGTCGCCGTGGGCTGCGGCTCGGTGAGCCTGTGCCAGCAGCTGGTGCAGGCCGCCTGCACCCCCGGCGCCGGC
>JAJYRZ010000018.1 GCA_021793835.1 Actinomycetes bacterium
TGTTGATCGGCAGGGCGTCGTCGATGGTCTTCATGCCCGGCGCGTACTCGGCGAAGTGGTCGTTGCCGAAGTAGGACTGGCCGGCTCCGGCCGCGACGATCAGCGAGTCGTACGGGGTGACCGTGGTCATCCCCATCGCCTCCGAGGTCACGGTGCGCGCCGACATGTCGATGTCGGTCACATCGCCGAGCAGGGTGGTGGTGTTGCGGTACTTGCGCAGGATCAGCCGGGTCGGCGGGGCGATCTCGCCCTCGGAGATGATGCCGGTGGCCACCTGGTACAGCAGCGGCTGGAACAGGTGATGGGTGGTGCGGTTGATGATCGTGATGTCCGCATCGGCCTTCTTCAGCTTGCGGGCGGCGAACAGTCCGCCGAAGCCGGAGCCGATGATGACGATGCGGCGACGCCGGTTCCCGGTGTCGTTACCCATTGACCACTCCTCGATCGGGTGAGCGCAGGCGAACGCCTGCCGGCGCCCGCTGTCGGTAGCACGGTCGCCCCCGGACGACCTCGGGTCCGACCTTAGTGACCGGCCCGGGATTAGGCGCGCCGGGACGGCATATCGGTGTCTCCGGTCCGGTCAGCGCACCCGCAGCAGCCGGTCGGTGCGCGGCACGAGTTCGCCGATCACCGGTGCGCCGGGGATCTCGCCGGCCACCAGCAGACCGCCGGAGGTCTGGGCGTCGGCCAACAGCAGCAGCTCGTCCTCGGCCAGATCCGAATCCAGTTCCGGGCGCACCCAGTCGAGGTTGCGGCGGCTGCCGCCGGGCACGTACCCCGCGGCCAGGGAACTGCGGGCGTCGTCGAGATAGGGCACCGCGGCCGCGTCGATCACCGCGGAGACCTCGGAGGCCCGCGCGGTCTTGAGCAGATGGCCGAGCAGACCGAAACCGGTGACGTCGGTGGCGCAGCGCACCCCGGCGGCGCGGGCGGCGGCCGCGGCCGCGGCATTCGACTCGGTCATCGCGGCCACGGCCTGCGGGAACACCTCACCGGTGGTCTTGTGCCGGTTGTTGAGCACGCCGATGCCCAGCGGTTTGGTCAGCGACAGCGGCACCCCGGCCCGGCCGGTGTCGTTGCGCATCAACTCGTCGGGGTGGACGAACCCGGTCACGGCCATCCCGTACTTGGGTTCGGCGTCTTCGACCGAATGGCCGCCGGCGGGGTGACACCCGGCCGCACCGGCCACATCGGCCCCGCCGCGCAGGACCTCGGCGGCGATGTCCGCAGGCAGTACGGCGGTGGGCCAGCACAGCAGGTTCACCGCCACCGCCGGCACCGCGCCCATCGCGTAGACGTCCGATAGGGCGTTGGTCGCCGCGATCCGGCCCCAGTCGTAGGGGTCGTCGACCACCGGGGTGAAGAAGTCGGCGGTGGCGACCGCGAGCAGGTCCTCGCGCACCTGCACCACCGCGGCGTCGTCACCGTCGTCCAGGCCGACCACCAGTGCGCAGTGCGGGGCGTGCACCGGTGCCGAGATCAGCCCCGAGACCATCGTCTCCAGGGTCGCGGCCGGGATCTTGCAGGCGCAGCCGCCGCCGTGCCCGAGCGTGGTCAGGCGGGGTACGGGCGCGGCGGGGTCGGTGACGGTCATGAACCCACTGTAGAGAGCGCGCCGGGCCGGGGCCGGGCCGTCTTGACGGATCGGGCCGGTCGGTGGTTGGTTTCTTGCCATGGAGGCGTCTGGGCGCCTGGTGGCCCCCGCGGTCTTCAAAACCGACGTGGCCGAGCATCTCGGTCAGGCGGGTTCGATTCCCGTCCGCCTCCGCCATCTCCGAACCCGCATGGGTGCATGCGGCCGCAGGAAAGGTGATCGCCTCATGAGCTTCCCCGCGGCCGAGCCGGACCCGCGCCGGCGCATCCCCGGCACCGACGTGCTGCTGGCGGCGCCCGCGCTGGCCGAATCGATCGCGGTGCTCGGCCGAGCGATGGTCAAAGACGCCCTGGCCGCGGCCCAGGCGGAGGCGCGGGCCGGCCTGATCGCTCCCGAAGACATCGTCGACGTCGCACGGGCGGCGCTGCCCGGCGCGCCGACCACCACGGCCGCGGTGCTCAACGCCACCGGGGTGGTGCTGCACACCAATCTGGGCCGCGCCGCGCTGTCCACTGGGGCGCGGGCGGCGGTGACCCTGGCCGCCGGGCACACCGACGTCGAACTGGACCTGGCCACCGGCGCGCGGTCGCGGCGCGGTCGTGGCGCCCTGGACGCACTCGCGGCCGCGGTGCCTGAAGCCGAGTCGGTGCACGTGGTCAACAATGGGGCCGCGGCGCTCGCCCTGGCCGCGGTCGTGCTGGCCGGTGCGGGCGGCAACATCGTGCTCTCGCGCGGGGAGATGGTCGAGATCGGCGACGGGTTCCGCATCCCCGAACTGCTCGAGGCCACCGGGGTGGACCTGCGTGAGGTCGGCACCACCAACCGGGTGCGCCGCGAGGACTACGCCCGCGCGATCGACGAGCGCACCGGCTTCGTGCTCAAGGTCCACCCGTCGAACTTCGTGGTCTCCGGCTTCACCTCCACGGTGTCGGTGGCCGAGCTGGCCGACCTGCCCGTGCCGGTCGTGGCCGACATCGGCTCGGGGCTGCTGCGCGCCCACCGCGCACTGCCGGACGAACCGGACGCCGCGACCACCCTGGCCGCCGGTGCCGCGTTGGTCACCGCCAGCGGAGACAAGCTCCTCGGCGGGCCGCAGGCGGGCCTGATGCTGGGCCGGGCCGATCTGATCGAGCGGCTGCGCCGCCACCCGCTGGCCCGCGCGGTGCGGGTGGACAAACTCACCCTGGCCGGACTCGAAGCGACCGTGCGCGGCCCGCAGACCCCCACCGAGGCGGCGCTCACGGCCGATCCGGCGGTGCTGCGCACCCGCGCGGCGGCGCTCGCGGCGGCGGTGATGGCCGCGGTACCCGGGGTGGCAGAGGCACTGACGGTGACCGAGTCCGCAGGCGCGGTGGGCGGCGGGGCCGGCCCGCAGGTGGCGCTGCCCGGATACGCGGTCGCGGTGCCGGCGCACTGGGCGGCACCGCTGCGCGCGGCCGCCCCGCCGGTGCTCGCCCGCATCCGCGACGGACACTGCCTGATCGATCTGCGGGCGATCGACCCGGCCGACGAGGATCGGCTCACCGCCGCGGTGGTCGCGGTCGCCCGCGCCCACGGCTCGGGAACTACCGACGCGCCCGCGCCGAAGCGGGGCTGATCGGTGTTCGTCGTCGCCACCGCAGGGCATGTCGACCACGGCAAATCCACCCTGGTCCGCGCCCTGACCGGCACCGATCCCGACCGGTTGGCCGTCGAGACCGCGCGCGGGCTCACCGTGGACCTGGGGTTCGCCACCACCGAACTGCCCGGGGGTCGCCGGCTCGCGCTGGTGGACGTGCCCGGGCATCGCAGATTCGTGCCCACCATGCTGGCCGGGGTGGGCCCGGTGCCTGCCGTGCTGCTGGTGGTCGCCGCCGACGACGGCTGGATGCCGCAGACCCAGGAGCATCTCGACGCGCTCACCGGCCTGGGGGTGGCCCGCGGAGTGCTGGCGGTGACCCGCAGCGATCTGTTCGATCCGCAGCTGGCCGAGGACGAGGCGCGTGCGGCCCTGGCCGGCACCGCGCTGGCCGACATGCCGGCGGTCGCGGTGAGCGCGCACACCGGCGCCGGCCTGCCCGCACTGCGCGCGGCGCTGGCCGAGCTCGGTGACGGGCTGCCCGCGGCCGACCCGGCGGCCGACGTGCGGGTGTGGGTGGACCGGGCGTTCACCGTCGACGGGGCGGGCACGGTGGTCACCGGCACCCTGCCGGCCGGGCGGCTGCGCCGCGGGGACCGCCTGCAGATCGACGGCCGGGGCCCCGCGGTGACGGTGCGCGGCCTGCAGGTGTTCGGGCAGGCCGCCGACCGGGTCGACGCGGTCGCGCGCGTGGCGATCAACCTGCGCGGCGCCGGCCCCGACCGGCTGGCCCGTGGCACGGCGCTGACCTCCCCGGACGCGTGGGAGCCGACCACCCTGGCCGATCTGCGCCTGATGCCGGCGGCGGGGCAGGACGCCCCGGACCGGCCGGCCGAACAGGTGATCGTGCACTGCGGATCCGGAGCGGTGCCGGCGCGGGTGCGCCCGCTCGGCGCGGGACACGTGCGCATCCGCACCGACCGGGCGCTGCCGCTGCGGCCCGGGGACCGGCTGCTGCTGCGCGATCCAGGATCGCGTGTGATCCGCGGGGCGCAGGTGCTCGATCCGGCGCCGCCGCCGCTGTCCCGCCGCGGCGACGCACGGCGCCGCGCCGCGGTGCTGGCCGCGGCGCCCGCTCGGCCGGACGGCGCGGCCGAACTCGCCCGGCGCACCGTGATGAGCGCGGATCTGCTGCGTCGCCTCGGCGCGACCCCGCCTCCCGGCGCGATCTCCCAGGGGCAGTGGCTGCTGGACGGGGCCGCGGTCCCGGAACTGGCGGGCCGGCTGGTCGCCGCGGTGCAGGACCATGCGCGGCGGTTCCCCCTGGACGCGGGACTGCCGATCGAGGCGGCCCGACAGTCCCTCGCGCTGCCGGCCGCCGGGCTGGTGGAGGCGTTGCTCACCGACCGGGCGGCGACCCGCGTGGTGGCCGAGTCCGGGCGGCTGCTGCCGGCGGAGCGGGCCGGCCGGGTGCCGGCCGCGGTGCAGCCCGCCCTCGACGAGCTGGGCAGGCGCTGGGCGGACGACCCGTTCGCGGCGCCGACCGCGGCCGAACTGACCGCACTGGGACTGGACCGGGCGGCGCTCGCGGCCTGCGTGCGCGCGCAGGCCCTGACCGCGCTCGCCCCCGGGGTCTATCTGGGGCCGGAGGCGCTGGACCGGGCCGCGGCCGCCCTGGCCGGGGTGCCCGCACCGTTCACCGTCAGCCGGGCGCGCCGGCAGTGGCAGACCTCCCGCCGGGTCGCGGTGCCGCTGCTCGAAGCGCTCGCCGCGCGCGGCCTGACCGCCGTCGACGACGAGGGCCGGCACCGACTGGTGCGGTCCGGTAGGTCAGCGGATCATTCGAAGCGGAAGTAGCGCACGGCGCCCGCGCCGCACACCAGCGCCCACACTGCCAGCACCAGCAACGCCCACGGGGCGGCCGCGCCGGCGCCGGCGTCGAGCAGACCCGCGGTCAGCGCGCCCGACGGCAGGATCGAGACCAGGCCGTGCAGGAAGCCGGAGCCGTCCGGGTCGAGCACGAGCACCCCGGCCAGGCCGAGCAGGACGAACCACAAGATGTTGGCCAGCGCCAGGACGATCTCGGCCTTGAACGTGCCGCCGATGAGCAGGCCCATGGTGGCGAAGGCGACGGTGCCCAGCACGATCAGCGGGATCCCGATGCCGAAGGCGACCGCGGTGGGACGCCAGCCCAGGGCGAGCGCGATGGCACACAGCACCACCATCTGGCCGAGCACCACCAGCGCCACGGCCGCAGACTTGCCGGCGATGATCCCCCAGCGGGGCAGGGCGGTGGCGCCCAGGCGTTTGAGGGCGCCGTAGCGGCGGTCGAAGCCGACGGCGATGGCCTGGCCGGTGAAGGCGGTGGACATCACCGCGGTGGCCAGCACCAGCGGCAGCACCCGGTCCACCCGCGGATCGTCGAAGTCGCCGATCGGCAGCAGCGTCATGCCGATCAAGATGGTGATCGGGATCAGCAGGGTCAGCAGCAGCTGTTCGCCGTTGCGCACGATCAGCAGGAACTCCAGCCGGGTCTGCGCGGCGAGCATCCGGCCGCGCGGGCCGGCGCCCGGGGCGGGGGCGAAGGTGCCGGGGGCGAACCGGGGCGTGTCGGCCGATTCGGTGTCGGCGGCGGTGTCGTGGATGGTCATGCGCGCAGCTCCCGTCCGGTCAGGTCGAGGAAGACGTCCTCCAGGCTGGCCTGGTCGGTGGACAAGGTGGTGATCAGCACTCCGCGGCCGGCGCACCAGCCGGCCAGGTCGGCCACGGCCCGGGCGGGATCGGTGACCCCGGTGAGCCGATGCCGGGTGGTGCCCACGGTCTCGATGGTCAGCGCGGCCGCGCCGGCCGCGGCCAGATCGGCGGCCGTGAGCGGTTCGGCGGTGCTGAAGGTCACGGTGCCGGTGGTGCCCACCTCGGCCAGTTCGGTGGGAGTGCCCGCGGCGAGCACCCGGCCGCGGTCGATGATGAACACCTCGTCGGCGAGCTGTTCGGCCTCGTCGAGCAGGTGGGTGGTCAGCAGCACCGAGACTCCGTCCCGGCGCAGCGCGGTGATCAGTTCGAACACCAGGTTGCGCGACTGGGTGTCCATCCCGGCGGTCGGCTCGTCCAGGAACACCAGCTCGGGACGGCCCACCAGGGCGCACGCCAGGGACAGCCGCTGGGCCTGCCCGCCGGACAGGCGCCGGTAGGAGGTGCCCAGGAAGTCGCGCATGCCCAGCAGGTCGATCAACCAGTCGGTGTCGAGTGGATCGTCGGCGTAGGCGGCGATCAGCTCGAGCATCTCGCCGGCGTGGGCCCCGGGATAGCCGCCGCCGCCCTGGAGCATCACGCCGATGCGCGGGCGCAGTGCGGCCGCGTCGGCCACCGGGTCCAGTCCGAGCACTCGGACGGTGCCCCGATCCGGGGAGGCGAAACCTTCGCACATCTCCACGGTGGTGGTCTTGCCGGCGCCGTTGGGGCCCAGCAGTGCGGTCACGGTGCCGGCACGCATGGTCAGATCCAGTCCGTCCACGGCGCGGACGGGGCCGAAGGCGCGGTGCACGTCGATCAGTTCGACCGCGGGCACGGCCCCGGCGCGGCGATCGGACGCCGGGGCGGGTGAAGAGTCAGTCACGATGAACAACTGTAGGCGTTTGCGGCGCGGCGTGATCGTCCCAGGCCACGGCGCTGCGCCAGGGCAGCCGGTTGCGGGTGGTCCACAGGATCGCCAGCGCCGCGATCACCACCACGGTGGCGGCCTGCACGATCATGAACGGGGGGTAGGCGGCACCGTTGGGCATCGGGCCGACGAGGCTGATCACCGCGCTGATGGCGATCGCCGGCCGCAGGATGATCGGCCGGGAGGCCCATGCGGCCAGCGGCACCAGAGCCCACACCAGATACCAGGGGTGGGCCACGGGGAAGAGCAGCACCAGCAGCGCCATCGATATGCCGAGCCCGCCGACCGGATCGATGCGGCCCTGGTGGACCCACAGCAGCATGCGCAGGCTCACCGCGGCCATCACGGCCAGGCCGAGCGCGTGGGTGAGGGTGAGCACCGCGGAGATGTGGTCGCCGAGCCCGAGCAGGATGCCGATGCCGCCGGCCGCCAGACCGGCCAGGGTCGGCAGCGACAACCAGCTGCGCACCTCGCCGGCGGTGCCGAGGGTGTCGAGCCACCCGAAGCCCAGCCCGGTGCCGAAGGCGACCGCCACGGTGATCGCGACGGTCAGTGTCGCCAGGGCGGCGGCGACCGCGATCACGGTGATCAGCCGCCCGCCGAGCCGGCGCGCCAGCGCCAACCCGGTGAAACCCAGGGCGAGTAGGGTGGGGATCTTGATCGCCGAGGACAGCACGATCAGCCCGGATCCGACGGCGAACAGCAGCCAGGCCCGGGCGGACAGGGGACCGGCGGCGTCCAGGGCCCGCAGGCTCAGCTCCAGCCCGGCCGTCATCAGACCCATCATCAGGGCCTCGTTGTGCACCCCGGCGACCAGGTGCAGCAGCACCAGCGGGTTGGCCGCCCCGAGCCACAGCGCGGCCACCGGTGCGACCCGGCAGCGTCGGGCCAGCCGCGGCAGCGCCCAGACGATCAGCACCAGCCCGACGATCTCCACCGCCCGGTGCACCAGCACTCCGGCGATGATGTTCTCGCCGGTCACCGCACCGATGAGTTTGCCGATCCACAGGAACAGCGGCTCATAGGGCGCCGGGGTCTCGCGCCAGATGTTGGGCACGGTGCGGGTGAGCGTGTGGTCGATGCCCAGCGCCTGCGCGGGGCCGAGCTCGTAGGGGTCCATCCCGCGCGCGGCGATCTCGCTCTGGGCGAGGTAGGAGTAGACGTCCTTGCTGTACATCGGGGGCACGACCAGCAGCGGCAGCATCCACAGCAGCAGCGTGCGGTCGAAGCCGGTCCGACTCAGTCGCCGGGTGCGTCCGTCTGCTCCGCGCCGGCCCAGGGCGTACCGGCCGAGCATCAGCCATGCGCCGACCAGCATCAGTGCGCCGGTGAAGGCCACGGTCAGCGATACCGACGGCATGCGTGCGGGCAGCCCCCACAGTCGCTGGCCGTAGACCGGGTTCTGCACCACCGGTCCGGCCCCGGCGCCGAGGGCGGCCACCGCCATCAGCACCGTGCCCGTCGCGCCGAAGCGCCGGACCGCGCGCAGCCGGCCCTTCTCGTCCGGGGTCAGCGGCACGCCGACCGGATCGGTCTCGTCGACGTGCAGGCCGGTGACGAAGGTGCGCAGCCGTGCGCGGACGCCGCTCGCGGCCGGCGGCGCGGGGGCGTGGGAATCGTCGCCGGAGCGCGGCGGCGCGGACTGCGGACTCACGGGTGCCGATCCTAGGCCAGAGCAGGGGGGCGGTGATGTGCGCCACCTCCTTCCGGTGGGAAAGGGTTGCCTTGGTGGACGCGCTTTCGGAATTCCGTCACACTGGTGTTGTGAAATCAGATCGAGCCCATGACAGCGAGTCCCGGGACGTGGACACGTCCCCGGGTCCGGTCGTGGTGCCCGCGCTCGGACTGGGTCAGGAGGGCGGCACCCGTGCGGAGGTCGTCCGGATCCTGCTCGAGCGCGGACCGGTCTCCGCTTCCGAGGTCGGCAAGGAGTTGGCGATCAGCGCCGCGGGCGTGCGCCGCCACCTCGACGCGCTGATCGAGCAGGGGGAGGCGGCCGTCGCCCCCGCCGGCGCGCGCCGACCCGGACCGGGCCGACCCGCCAAGCGGTTCCAGCTCACCGAGGCCGCCCGGGCCAAGCTCACACACACCTACGACGATCTGGCCGGCTCCGCACTGCGGGCGCTGCGCCGGATCGGCGGCGACGACGCCGTGGCCGCACTGGCCCGCGAGCGGGTGACCGACATCCTGCGTGCAGCGCAGGATGTGCCCGCCGGGCTCGGTGAGGACGAGCGTCTCGAACTGATCGCGGAGAACATCGCCGAGGCACTGACCGAGGCCGGTCACGTCGCCAACGTGCGCGCGGTGGGCAGGGGAGTGCAGATCTGTCAGCACCACTGCCCGATCTCGCATGTGGCCGGCGAGTTCCCCGAACTGTGCGAGGCCGAGCATGCCGCCTTTCAGGACCTGCTCGGCACGCACATCCAGCAGTTGGCGACCATCGCCAACGGTGACTCGGTGTGCACGACCCACGTGCCGCTGGGTGTTCCATCCGCTCGCGCCCCCGACGACGGGGACGCGAGCCCGCCCGACCCCGCTGCCCAGAGCAGCAGTACGACCCGGCGCGATTCCGCCCCGGGAGGTTCACGACTCCGGAAGGAGCTGGCATGACCGTCACCCCGGAACAGGCCACCAGCCCGGTCGACGCCGAGCCGTTGACTCAGGAAGAGACCATCGATTCGCTGGGCAACTACGCCTACGGATGGTCCGACTCCGACGACGCCGGCGCGACCGCGCGCCGCGGCCTGAACGAGGACGTCGTCCGCAACATCTCCGAGCTCAAGAACGAGCCCGAGTGGATGTTGGACCTGCGCCTGAAGGCGCTGCAGATCTACGACCGCAAGCCGATGCCCAAGTGGGGCGCCACGGTCGACGATCTGGATTACGACAACATCAAGTACTTCGTGCGCTCGACCGAGCGGCAGGCCACCAAGTGGGAGGACCTGCCCGAGGACATCCGCAACACCTACGACCGGCTCGGCATCCCCGAGGCCGAGAAGCAGGCGTTGGTCGCCGGCGTGGCCGCCCAGTACGAGTCGGAGGTCGTCTACCACCAGATCCGTGACGATCTGGAGGAGCAGGGTGTCATCTTCGTCGACACCGACACCGGTCTGCGCGACTACCCGGAGATCTTCCAGAAGTACTTCGGCTCGGTCATCCCGGCCGGCGACAACAAGTTCTCCGCGCTCAACACCGCGGTGTGGTCGGGCGGCTCGTTCGTCTACGTCCCGCCGGGCGTGCACGTGGAGATCCCGCTGCAGGCCTACTTCCGGATCAACACCGAGAACATGGGCCAGTTCGAGCGGACCCTGATCATCGTCGACGAGGACGCCTATGTGCACTACGTCGAGGGCTGCACCGCGCCGGTGTACTCCTCGGACTCGCTGCACTCGGCCGTGGTCGAGATCATCGTCAAGAAGGGCGGCCGCTGCCGCTACACCACCATCCAGAACTGGTCGACCAACGTCTACAACCTGGTCACCAAGCGCACCCGTGCGGAAGAGGGCGCGACGATGGAGTGGGTCGACGGCAACATCGGCTCCAAGGTGACGATGAAGTACCCGGCCGTGTGGATGACCGGTGAGCACGCGCACGGCGAGGTGCTGTCGATGGCCTTCGCCGGGCCGGATCAGCACCAGGACACCGGTGCGAAGATGCTGCACCTGGCGCCGAACACCACCTCGAACATCGTGAGCAAGTCGGTCGCCCGCGGTGGCGGACGCTCGTCCTACCGTGGCCTGATCCAGGTCAACAAGGGTGCGCACGGGTCGAAGTCCAACGTCGAGTGCGATGCGCTGCTGGTCGACCAGATCTCCCGGTCGGACACCTACCCGTACAACGACATCCGGGAGGACGACGTCACCCTCGGCCACGAGGCGACCGTCTCCCAGGTCTCCGCGGACCAGCTGTTCTACCTGATGAGCAGGGGTCTGACCGAGGAGGAGGCAATGGCGATGGTGGTGCGCGGCTTCGTCGAGCCCATCGCCAAGGAGCTGCCGATGGAATACGCCCTCGAGCTCAACCGCCTGATCGAACTGCAGATGGAAGGATCCGTGGGCTAAGTGAGCACCGAAACTGCGACGAGCGACGCCACCACGGGCGTGCGCGGGGCCGTGGCGGGGGAGAACCCCCTGATCGGCCTGAACAAGGGGGAGGTCTTCACCTCCTTCGACGTCGAGGCCTTCGAGATCCCGTCGGGTCGCGAGGAGACCTGGCGGTTCACCCCGATGCGCCGGCTGCGCGGTCTGCACAAGGGCGAGGTCGGCGCCGATGCGGAGCCGACCGTCACGGTCGACTCCGCACCGGAGGGCGTGCAGGTGGAGACGGTCGGGCGCGATGACGCCCGGCTGGGTACCGCCGGCGTGCCGGCCGACCGGGTCACCGCCCAGGCCTACAGCGCGTTCGCCTCGGCGACCGTGGTGACCATCGGGCGTGAGCAGGAGCTCTCCGAACCGGTGATGATCACGCTTTCCGCACCGGGCGAGGGCAAGGGTGGTTACGGCCACCTGCAGCTGCGTGCCGAGCGGCACTCGCGCGGGGTGGTCGTGATCGATCAGGTCGGATCGGGCACCTACGCCGAGAACGTCGAGGTGATCACCGAGGACGGTGCGCACCTGTCGGTCGTGATCATCCAGGACTTCGCCGAGGACGCGGTGGTGGTCTCCGGACACCACATCAGGGTCGGTCGGGACGCGACCGTCGACCACTACGTCGCCACCTTCGGCGGCGACCTGGTGCGGATCAACCCGCGGGTGACCTATGACGGTCCGGGCGGATCGGCCAAGCTGTTCGGCGTCTACTACGCCGACGCCGGCCAGCACTTCGAACAGCACCTGCTGGTCGACCACGAGCCGCCGCACTGCCGCTCGAACGTGGTCTACAAGGGCGCCCTGCAGGGTGCCCCGGGATCGGGCAAGCCCGATGCGCGCACGGTGTGGGTGGGCGATGTGCTCATCCGCGCCGACGCCGAGGGCACCGACACCTACGAGATCAACCGCAACCTGGTGCTCTCGGACGGGGCACGCGCCGATTCGGTGCCGAACCTGGAGATCGAGACCGGCGAGATCGCCGGTGCCGGACATGCCAGCACGACCGGGCGGTTCGACGACGAGCAGCTGTTCTATCTGCGCTCGCGCGGCATCCCCGAGGTCGAGGCCCGCAAGCTCGTGGTGCGCGGCTTCTTCCAGGAGATCATCGCCGCCATCCCGGTCGAGCAGGTGCGCGAGCGCCTGACCGCCACGGTCGACGAAGAGCTCGCGGCCTCCGGTTCCTGACCGCCCCACAGACATACTCCGGCGCACGGCGCCGTCACACGAAAGAGTCGAGATGACCAACCAGATCAACACCCTGGAGATCAAGGACCTGCACGTCAACGTCGCGCAGTCCGATCCGGATGCCGAACCCATCCAGATCCTGAAGGGCGTGGACCTGACGATCCGTTCGGGCGAGACCCACGCGATCATGGGCCCCAACGGTTCGGGCAAGTCCACCCTGTCCTACGCGGTGGCCGGCCACCCGAAGTACGAGATCGTCTCCGGCACGGTCACCCTCAACGGTGAGGACCTGCTGGAGATGGACGTCGACGAGCGGGCGCGGGCCGGACTGTTCCTGGCCATGCAGTACCCGATCGAGGTCCCCGGGGTCGCGATGTCGAACTTCCTGCGCACCGCGGTCACCGCCGTGCGCGGCGAGGCGCCGAAGCTGCGTCACTGGGTCAAGGAGGTGCGCGAGGCGATGGGCGCACTGGAGATCGACGCGTCCTTCGGCGAGCGCAGCGTCAACGAGGGTTTCTCCGGCGGTGAGAAGAAGCGGCACGAGGTGCTCCAGCTCGGCCTGCTCAAGCCGAAGATCGCGATCCTCGACGAGACCGACTCCGGGCTCGACGTCGACGCGCTGCGCGTGGTCGCCGACGGTGTCAACCACTACCGCGAGCAGGAGAACGGCGGCGTGCTGCTGATCACGCACTACACCCGCATCCTGCGCCACATCACCCCGGACTTCGTGCACGTGTTCAACGACGGACGCATCGTCGAGTCCGGCGGGGCCGACCTGGCCGACGAGCTGGAGGAGCACGGCTACGAGCGCTTCGCCAAGGTCGAGACGGGAGCCTGAAACCGATGACAGCCACCACACCGATCCTGGACCTGGTGGCGATCCGCGCGGATTTCCCGATCCTGTCGCGGACCGTGCGTGACGGTCGCCCCCTGGTCTATCTGGACTCGGGGGCGACCGCCCAGCGGCCCCTGCAGGTGCTCGACGCCGAGCGGGACTTCCTGCTCAACCACAACGCGGCCGTGCACCGCGGGGCGCACCAGCTGGCCGAGGAGGCCACCGACGCCTATGAGCAGGCCCGCGCCGACATCGCGGCCTTCGTCGGGACCCGCCCCGACGAGCTGGTGTTCACCAAGAACGCGACCGAGTCGCTGAACCTGGTGGCCTATGCGCTCGGCGACGACCGGGCCGGACAGCTCGCCGTGGGGCCGGGTGACGAGATCGTCGTCACCGAGCTCGAGCACCACGCGAATCTGCTGCCCTGGCAGGAACTGTGCCGGCGCACCGGGGCGACCCTGCGCTGGTACGCGGTGACCGAGGACGGGCGCATCGACCTGGACTCGCTCGAGCTGACCGACAAGACCAGGGTCGTGGCCTTCACCCACCAGTCCAACGTCACCGGGGCGATCACCCCGGTGGCCGAGCTGGTGGCCCGGGCCAAGAAGGTCGGGGCGCTGACGGTGCTCGACGCCTGTCAGTCGGTCCCGCACCTGCCGGTGGACCTCACCGCGCTGGACGTGGACTTCGCGGCCTTCTCCGGGCACAAGATGCTCGGGCCCTCGGGGGTCGGGGTGCTCTACGGGTGCCGGGAGCTGCTGGACGCTCTGCCGCCGTTCATCACCGGCGGTTCGATGATCGAGACGGTGACGATGGAGGGGTCGACCTTCGCCTCGGCACCACAGCGCTTCGAGGCCGGGGTGCCGATGACCTCGCAGGTCGTCGGGCTCGGGGCCGCGGTGCGGTACCTGGACGCGATCGGCATGGACGCGGTCGCCGCCCACGAGCACATGCTCACCGGGCGTGCGCTGGCCGGGCTGCAGCAGATCCCTGGGGTGCGCATCATCGGCCCGACCGACACCACCGACCGGGGCGGCTCGGTCGCCTTCGTGGTCGACGACCTGCACGCCCACGATCTGGGCCAGGTACTCGACGACGAGGGGGTGGCCATCCGGGTGGGGCACCACTGCGCATGGCCGGCCCACCGCACGCTCGGGGTGGCGGCCACCGCACGGGCCTCGTTCGCGGTGTACAACACCGCCGAGGAGGTCGATGCGCTGATCGCCGCGGTGCGCCGGGCGCGCGCGTTCTTCGGCCTCGACACCGCCGACGGGGAGGGCTGATGAGACTGGAGCAGATGTACCAGGAGGTCATCCTGGACCACTACCGGCATCCGCAGGGGCGCGGTCTGCGCGATCCTCACGACGCCGAGGTCCACCACGTCAATCCCACCTGCGGGGACGAACTGACCCTGCGGGTGCACCTGGCCCGTGCCGGCGACGACCACACGGTCGTCGACATCTCCTACGACGGGCAGGGCTGCTCGATCAGCCAGGCCGCGACGTCGGTGATGTACGAGGAGCTGGTCGGCAAGACGCTCACCGAGGCACTGGCCGTGCACTCGGCGTTCCACGAGATGGTCTCCAGCAGGGGTACCGTGGAAGGCGATGACACCGTCATCGGCGACGGCGTGGCCTTCGCGGGAGTGTCGCGTTACCCGGCGCGCGTCAAGTGCGCGCTGCTGGGCTGGATGGCGTTCACCGACGCTGTCAACCGGGTCGTCGGATCAGCCGACACCGGGCTTCAGACGGCCGATGCCGTGATGGGAGGACACTGACATGACTGAAGAGAAGACCGTGGACACCGCGGTCGTGCCGGCCCTCGAGGACGTCGAGGAGGCCCTGCGCGACGTGGTCGACCCCGAGCTGGGGGTCAACGTGTTCGATCTGGGCCTGATCTACGGCATCGAGATCGAGGACACCGGCGTGGTCAAGCTGGACATGACCCTGACCTCGGCGGCCTGCCCGCTGTCGGACATCATCGAGGACCAGACCGTCACCGCCATCGTGCGCAGCGGCCTGGCCCCGGACCTGGAGGTCAACTGGGTCTGGATGCCGCCGTGGGGGCCGGACAAGATCACCGACGACGGCCGTGAGCAGCTGCGCGCCCTCGGCTTCACCGTCTAGATCTACCCATGATCAGCGCCGCGGCGACCGACCCCGCACGGGGTCGGTCGCCGCGGCGCTCTCGGTGTGCACCGGTGTGCGCACCGCGTCGGAAAGGCTGCGTGTGAACCGCTTCATACCGGTGTGGCGCCTGGTGATCCCGGTCTTCTGGATCGGCATGGTCGGCGCGATCTCGGTGATCGAGGCGCCGCTGAAGTTCCAGGCGCCCGGCATCACCGTCCCGCTGGGCCTGGGCATCGGCCGACTGGTGTTCACCGCCCTGAACTCGGTCGAGGGCGTCCTGGCCGTCGCTCTGCTCGCGGCCTGCCTGCTCCCGCGCGGTGCGGCGATCGCCGGCCGGTCCCGGTGGCTGATGTGGACCGCGATCGCGGCGTACGTGGTCAAGGTGGCCGCCGTGCGGCCACCGCTGAACGCCCGCACCTCGGCGGTGCTGGCCGGCGCGGATCCGGGCCAGTCGGTGTGGCACTACGCCTACATCGTGCTCGACACCGTGATGCTGATCGCGCTGCTGCTGCTGGCGATCCGGCAGGGCCGCGCGCTCGCGGCCGCCGCGACACTCGGCGACACCGCGACGCCCGGCGACGCCGCGCCGACCGGGCACGGCCGGACAGGCGGCCCCGGGGCACAGGCCCACCCGCAGCCCGCCGGAGAGGTCAGCGCTCCGGATCGGCCGCCGCACCGGCCCGCCCGCCCGGCCTCCGATCCGGGCGGCGCAGCACCGAGGTGACCAGCCGGCGCCGCAGCGACCAGGGCAGGGCGGCGAAGACCGCTGCCATGGCGCGCAGCACCCCCGACACATCGGCCGCGCCCGAGAGATAGGCGCGCTGATCGGCCGCCGACAGCCCGAAGAAGGCGCCGAAGAACTCGGGCAGCCGGGCCGGCGGCAACGCCAGCAGGGCCTCCAGGCCGCGTCGGCGCAGCACGTCGACCGCGCGCACCGTACGGGGCCGCAACACGGTCGCCGGATCCCGCCCGGCCCGCAGCGCGGCCACCGCCGCATCCGCCTGGGCCAGGGCGGTGGCCAGGGTGTAACCGCTCGCCGGATGGGTGGCGCCCGACCGCGCACCGACCGCCACCGGGCCCGCAGCTTCGGGGCCGGTGCGATAGAGCGGGAAACGCACCTTCTCCGTCTCCGGATCGGCCGGCACCGTCACCCCGCGCGCGTCGAGCCGGGCCAGCAGCCGGCTGCGCAGCTCGGGCAGACCCAGTGCGGGCCGGCCCGCCAGACACGTCTCCTCCAGCAGCACCCGGTCGCCGCCGAGCGGAACGGCGTACAGGAACGACGGCGCGGCCTCGGGCGCGGCGCCGTTGTCGCGGCGCCAGTCCATGAACCAGCCGGCCTGCCCGCCGAGCGCGCCGATCGCCTCGGCCGTCGGCAGGATGACCCCGAAGGCGGTCTGCTCGGCTGCACCGCTGCCGGCGCGCAGCCCGCGCGCATCGACGACG
Organism: Actinomycetes bacterium; assembly: GCA_021793835.1. Classification (GTDB taxonomy): domain Bacteria; phylum Actinomycetota; class Actinomycetes; order Mycobacteriales; family Mycobacteriaceae; genus Tomitella. The sequence continues at coordinate 16,494 of JAJYRZ010000018.1, forward strand.
TGTCGCCCGCAGATCCGCTCCCCGCCGCGCAGGACGACCGTCGTGTCGGTCAGCTCGGCGGCCCGGGCCGGATGGACGGTGACCCGGTCGAGCGCCAGGGTCCGATGCAGCCCTGCCGTGTCGACGATCAGATAGGTGCGCGTGAGCGTGCGGACCGCGGGGGTGGCCACCGCGGGACGGGGCAGGCGCGCGGCGATCAACTCCGCGGGCAGCCATGCGGGCCACTCGTCCGCCCACATCCCGAAGGTCTGCGTCCACACCCGCTCGGGGGCAGGGTCGACCGCGGCCACGTCCAGGCCGGCCGCGGCCGCGCGGTGCGCCAGGGCGCGCCCGGCCGGACCGAGCCCGACGACCACCAGGTCGAACACCGGGGGCGGTCCCGTCTACATCCCGCCGGTGGCCAGCAACCCGCCGTCCACCCGCAGGGTCTCGCCGGTGATCCACTCGGCCCGGTCGGATGCCAGGAAGGCCACCGCGCGGGCGATGTCCTCCGGGGTGCCCAGCCGACCCAGCGGATAGGGGGCGACGGCCTCGGCCTCGCGACCCTCGACCAGCACACGGGCGAAGTCGGTGCGCACGATGCCGGGGGCGACCGCGTTGACCCGGATCTTCGGGGCGAGCTCCCAGGCCAGTTCCTCGGTGAGCCGGATCAGGGCCGCCTTCGAGGCGCCGTAGGCGGGGATCACCCCGGTCGAGCGCAGCCCGGCGACCGAGGCGATGTTGACCACCGCACCGCCGTGCGCGCCCATGTGTGCGCGGTGGGCGAGCTGGATGTATCCCAGCGCCGCGGTGACGTTGGTGTCGAAGGTCTTGCGCACCGCGCCCAGATCGGCGTCCATCAGCGGGCCGTACACCGGGTTGATGCCGGTGTTGTTGACCAGCACGTCCACCGCACCGAACCGGTCCATCATCGTGGCGATCACCGCGGCCCGCGCCTCGTCGTGGCCGGTGTTGGCCGCCACGGTCAGCACCCGGTCCGCACCGGCGATCGGCGTCAGCTGTTCGGCGGCCGCATCCAGCGCGGGCTGCTTGCGCCCGGTCACGGTCACCGCCGCGCCCCGGCGCAGCAGTTCGGCGGCCACCGCCACACCGATGCCCCGGCTGCCCCCGGTGACCAGCGCGACGCGCCCGGTCAGATCCTGATGGTCGGACGGTGTATCGCTCATGGGGCCAGCCTATCGCCGCGCACGCCGGTCCGGCAGGTCTCCGCCGCACTAAGCGCTGCCCGGTGGCCGCAGGGCCGATCCGGCGGCGGGTAGACTGGGCGGTTGGGGTCCGACCGGTGCGATGCGATCGGCCGTGCCGGGTGTGTGACCCCGCCCGTCGCCCTACCGCATCTGAGGAGAACCGCCACGTGATCACCGCGACCGACCTGGAGGTGCGCGCCGGGGTCCGCACCCTGCTGCACGCACCCGGACCCGCGCTGCGCATCCAGCCGGGGGACCGGATCGGCCTGGTGGGACGCAACGGTGCGGGCAAGACCACCACGATGCGGATCCTGGCCGGCGAGGGCGAACCGTATGCCGGTCGGGTCGACCGCAGTGGCGGGCTGGGCTACCTGCCGCAGGATCCGCGCGAGGGCGACCTGGCGGTCTCTGCGCGCGACCGGGTGTTGTCGGCCCGCGGGCTGGACGTGTTGATGAGCGAGATGGCGGCCGCGCAGGAGCGCATGGCCGAGACCGACGACGAGCGTGCACGCGACAAGGCCATCGCCGCGTACGGCCGGCTCGAGGACCGGTTCTCCAGCCTCGGCGGCTATCAGGCCGAGGCCGAGGCCGCGCGGATTTGTCACAGCCTGGGACTGCCGGACCGGGTGATCGAGCAGCCCCTGCGCCAACTGTCGGGCGGGCAGCGCCGCCGGGTCGAGCTCGCACGCATCCTGTTCTCGGCCTCCGACGGCTCGGGTGGACGGTCGGAGACGATCCTGCTGCTGGACGAACCGACCAACCACCTCGACGCCGACTCGATCACCTGGCTGCGCCAGTTCCTCGAATCCCACGAGGGCGGGCTGGTGATCATCAGCCACGACGTCGAGCTGCTCGGTGCGGTGGTCAACAAGGTGTGGTTCCTCGACGCGGTGCGCGGCGAGGCCGACGTCTACAACATGGGCTGGCAGAAGTATCTCGACGCCCGGGCCACCGACGAGCAGCGGCGCCGCCGGGAGAAGGCCAATGCGGAGAAGAAGGCCGAGGCGCTGCGCAAGCAGGCGGCCCGCCTGGGGGCGAAGGCCACCAAGGCCACGGCCGCGCAGAACATGCTGAGAAGGGCCGACCGGATGATCGACCGGCTCGACGAGGTGCGGGTGGAGGACCGGTCGGCGCGGATCAAGTTCCCCAGCCCGGCCTCCTGCGGGAAGACCCCGCTGATGGCGTCGGGGCTGACCAAGGTCTACGGCTCGCTGGAGATCTTCACCGGTGTCGACCTGGCGATCGACCGCGGGTCGCGGGTGGTGGTGCTCGGGCTCAACGGCGCCGGTAAGACCACGCTGCTGCGCATGCTGGCCGGGGAGATCACCGCGGACGGCGGCCGGATCGAACCCGGCCGGGGCCTGAAGGTCGGCTACTTCGCGCAGGAACACGACACCTTGGATCCTGAGGCGAGCGTGTGGGCGAACATCCGGCACGCCGCCCCCGACGCCGGCGAACAGGACCTGCGGGGCCTGCTGGGCGCCTTCATGTTCTCCGGCCCGCAGCTCGAGCAGCCCGCCGGCACCCTGTCGGGCGGTGAGAAGACGCGTCTGGCGCTGGCCGGGCTGGTGTCCTCGGCCGCCAACGTGCTGCTGCTCGACGAGCCGACCAACAACCTCGACCCGGTCTCACGCGAACAGGTGCTCGATGCGCTGCGCACCTATGAGGGCGCGGTCGTGCTGGTCACCCACGACCCGGGCGCGGCCGAGGCCCTCGATCCCGAGCGGGTGATCCTGCTGCCCGACGGGACCGAGGACCACTGGTCCGAGGACTACCTGGAACTGATCACCCTGGCCTGAACGCCGGTGTGCGCGGGGCCGGCCGGGGACCGGGTCAGTAGTAGAAGTAGACCACGGCGGTGGCTCCGTCATGGCAGCGCAGCACGATGTCCGTCGACGAGACCGACCGGCAGGTCATCGGATAGCTCTTACCGGTGTTCGGGCTGACCACCGAGCGTGTCTGTCCGTCGAGGGACCCGGAGCCCGAGCCGAACGCCCGCGCCGTCTCCATGGCGAAGTTGCAGTGCGTGGCAGGGGTGGTCGCGCCGACTCCGACCGACAGCGGGACGTAACTGGTGGTGGGCGACGGTCGGTAGGTCCACGGAGTCTGCGCGTCGGGGCAGCTGCGCAGATCGCTGGGCAGGCTGCGGGCCCGCGACGGTGTGGTGGTGCGCGGGGCCTGCGTGGTGGTGCGCGGAGTGGTCGTCGTGGTCGTCGGCCGTGTCGTGGTGGTGTACGCGGGGTGGTCGGTGGTCGAGGTGGCGGTGGTCGAGCTTCGCGCGGCCCGGGCGGGCGACGCGTCGTCGGGCCGGCCGGTGATCACGGCGACCACCAACATCGTCAGCAGGCAGGCCGCGCCGATCCACGACCAGATCGCAGGCGTGCTCAAGGATCTGCGGCCGGCCGCGCCCGATCCGGCGGCGGCCGGGGCGGGCCCGGGTGTGACGTGATGGCGTCCCACGGGCGCCTGCACGGGCACAGGCCCGCTCGGACGCGGGGTCACCGGGCCGAGCGGGACGCCCGCCGCGGTGGTCGCGGCGGCGGTCAGCGGGCCGATCCAGTCCGCGACCGGTCCGCGCGTCGCCGGATCGGGCGACAGGGCGCGGGTGGTCAGGCGGCGGAGCACCTCGGGCACCGTGTGGGGCAGCCGCGCCGGATCGGTGAACTGCTGATCGCCGGTGATCAGTCGCAACACGACCAGCCCGAACTTGTAGGCGTCGGAGTCGACCGTGGGCGTGGGCGCCGTGGCCGACTCCGGTGCGGTCCAGTCCGGAGTCGTCACCGGTGGTAGGGCCTGGCGGCCGTGGACGACCATCGAGTCACAGTCGATCAGGAAGGCGGTCGGCTGGGGATGGAAGGACACCAGGGTGTTCTTCGGCGACACGTCACCGACCGCTATGCCGGCGGCGTGGAGCTCTGCCAGCGTGCCCGCCAGATCGGCGAGCAGCAGATAGACGGCCTGTAGATCGTAGGGGGCGATGCCCAGGCGCGTGACGGCGAAGTCGGGGCCGTTGAGCAGATGCTGCAGCGACAGGTCCTTGCCGTTGGGCAGGGCGTAGCGGTGCGGGATGCGCGGCATCACGAAACCGCTCGGCCCGGCGAGGCCGGTGACCAGGCGTGCCGGGTAGGCCAGTCGACTGCGCACACGCACCGACAGCGCGGTGAACGCGGCGGGCAGATCGGCGAGCACGTCGTAATCGACTTCCGGATGGATGTGCGGGAAGTACTCCTTGAACACCATCGTCGGGTCCGCCACGGCGAACACCGCGCCCTGCCCGCCGCGGGCCAGTTCCGGCCCGACGCCGAGCTGTGTCCGATCAACCGCGGTCATCGGTGCCCACCTCCGGCCAGATCGCGATCAGGGTGCGGTCGTCGTCGAAGGAGTCCTTGACGAAATCGACGACCTGCGCGAACTCCAGGAGCGACGGTTCGGGGCGGCGCAGCGTGGTGGCCAGTGCCCGGCCCAACGGACCGCCGCCACCGCCGAGGGCGTCCCACACGCCGTCCGAGCCGAGCAGCAGATGCTCGTCGGTCTCGACCGTGAGCTGGATCGGGTCGACCTCGTCGGCCGGGAAGAACGGCAGCGGAACCACCGCGGAGGACTCGAACACCTCGGGTTCCTCGTCCCGCCGACCCGTGCACGACAGGAACCGGTCCCCGGACAGCAGCCGGACCGCCGAGTCTCCGATCGTCACGGCCGAACCGATCAGGGCGCCGTCGTCCTGGCGGTCGAGCACCACGGCGGTCAGTGTGGTCGCGACCGCGCGGGCGGCCGCCTCCCGGTCCGCCCGGTCGGCGTCCGGCCCGACCTCGGCGACCCGCACGCCCGCCTCGACGACCTGCCAGGAGGCCTGTGCGACGAGCCGGTGCCAGGCGATCTCGGTGGCCGGGACGTCGGCACACTGGTCGAGCAGCCAGGACACCGCATACCGGGTGGCGGCGGTGGCGCCGACGTGGGCGTGCGGGGCCGCGGAGACGCCGTCGGCGACCGCCGCCACGATCCGGGTGCCCTCGGCGGTGGCGACCACGGCCAGGTCGTCCTGGCGGGGCAGCCCCAGATGGCGATGGCCCTGCCCGCGGATCGATGCGGCACTGACACCGATTCCGCCGGGGCCGCGCCAGCCGTCGAGCACGGTGTCCGGGCGGAACGGCAGAGCGGCCGAGCCCGACACCGGGGTCCGAGCGGAAGGGAACACGGGCCCGAGGGTCAGCGGCCGGTGCGCGGGCAGGCCCGCGGCGGGAAGTCCGTCGGCATCGGGCCGATCGGCCGGGGTGTCGGCCGGCTCGAAGACCTGTGTGGGCGCCTGGCCGGCGAGCCCGGAATCGGCCGCACCGGCGGGGCGGGGTCGCGCGGAGCGGCGACGGAGACGAGCGAGGAAACCAGAGGAGGACACCGGATCACACCTCTTCGATGTCGATGCGGACGAAATCGGCGGGCGGCTCGAAGTGCAGGGCCTGCGCGGCGGTCGGGTCGCCGAGGGCGTTGCCGGACTGGACGACCGAATTGGTCAGGCTGGTGATGACCGCGCTCAGCGCATCGGCCGGGCTGCCCGTGCCGCTGTACCGGTGCGCCAGGTTCGGGGACGCGATCGCGGCCAGCACCCCGTCGTCCGCATCGCCGATGCCGAAGGACAGCAGGGTGGGACGAGCCGGTAGGGAGTTCAGGTGATCGAGCGCAGCACGCCACTGCTGCTCGGTATCGGTGGGGCAGCCGTCGGTCATGAAGAACACCGCCGGGCGGAACACCCGGTGCCCCTGGGCCTTGAGCTCGGCCACATCGGCGGGCAGCTGGGCGGCCAGCAGGTTCAGAACGGACGAGTAATCGGTGGTGCCGTAGGCCTCGAACTGGGGGACGGCCTCGACGAAACGTAGGTCGCTGATCGGCATCACGACACCGGCGGCGCTGTTGAAGCCGACCACCGCGAACCGGACCTTCGATGCGGCGAAGGACTCGAAGCGCATCGTGTCGAGCAGTTCCTGCAGGGCGTTGTTCAAAGCGTCGATATGAGGCCCCATCGAACCTGAATGGTCGGCGACGAAATAGATGGGCAGCACGTTGGCCAAGGGTTCGGACATCGGTACTCCTGTGAGTCGAAGAGAGAGGAAGGAGGGTGGTCGCGCGGGATCAGAGCGCGCAGCGGCCCGGATGCTGGGGAGGAACGCTCATCGCGGCGGCCCGCGGGGCGGGAGCAGACGGTGGCGCTGCGGTCGGAGCCGAGAACCGTTCGGACCGTGGGCCGCTGCCGGGCAGCCGGGTGTCCCGGCAACGGCCGGTGGGAAGGCCGGACATCAGATCACCTCGTCGGGAAGTGGTCGGCGCCGTGCGCCGATCGGTGGATGACGACGTGATCGAGTCTGGAATGGATGGCGGCGGGCCACCACGGGGGCGCCCCCATGGTGGGGGGCCGGAGGCATGTGTGTCCGGCCCGCGCGGGGCTTAGGGGGCCGGCTGGGACGGTCGGGTCAGTCCCGGCGCCGCACCGAGTCCTCGACCATGTCGAGCACGGCCGACAGGTCGGCGGTGTCGTAGCCGGCGGCCAGGCGGCTGACCAGCCCGTCGAGTACGAGCTCGAGGTAGACCTGCACGACCTCGGCGGGCACGTCTTCGCGCAGCCGCCCGGCCTCCTTCTGGGCGCGCAGCCGTTGCCCGGTGGCCGAACTGAGTTCACGGGCCCGGTCGAGCCAGCGCTGCCGGAAGTCCGGCTCGGTGCGCAGCCGGCGCGCCATCTCCATGCGCGTGCCCAGCCAGTCGAAGTCCTCGGGGCGGCTGAGCACGTCCCGCATCACCTGGACCAGGCCCTGCTCGGCGACCGTGTCGGCCATGCGGGCCGCATCGTCTTCGGCCAGGGCGAGGAACACGGCCTCCTTGTCGCGGAAGTGGTGGAAGATCGCTCCGCGCGACAACCCGGTGGCCTCTTCCAGCCGGCGCACGGTCGCCCCTTCGTATCCGAACTCGCCGAAGCACCGCCGGGCGCCGTCGAGGATCTCGGTGCGGCGGGCGGTACGTCGGTCTTCTCGGGCATCGGCCACGCCACCGATCATAGTGGCTTTCCAGTACGCCCGTTATGTTCCAGGTGCGCTCCGTGTCGGATCAGCCGCTGGTGTGGGTACCGCCGTGCCATGATGCTCAGCGTCCGACGCATCAGCGGCGGACGCTTCCATACCGAGGGGGAGAATCGATGACCGTGCCACAGATGCCGCCGCCGAGCGCTGCCGCCGCAGGGCCCACACCGACCGGTCCGGTGGGATTCGGTGCGCCGGCGCCCGCGGGGGGCGGGGGAGCGGGGACGATGGATCGCAACCGGATCCTGGCGCTGGTGATCGCAGCCGCCGGGCTGGGCACCTTCGTATCGGCGTTCTTCGCGCTGTATTCGGTGCGCATCGCCCCGGCCGACTGGGACGGGGTGGCCGGCATCGATGCCCGCACCGAGTTCCCGGGCGCGACCGCTGACGACTCGGTGAGCGTGCACATGGGCTTCTTCGACGCCGTGCCGTTCGCCTCACCGATCATGGCGTCCGCCGTCCCGGCGGCGATGATCCTGGCGGCCGTGTTGGCCGGCGGGATGGCGCTGCGCCGCAGCTATGCCCAGGCCGGACCGACCGCGCTGGCCGCGGTGGTGGCCGCGGTGGTGGGACTGATGATGATGATCGTCACCCCGCTGCCCTCGGCCTCGCTGTCCGGGACGGTGCGTGAGGAGTTCCAGGCCGAGACCGGCATGTCCGCACTCGGCGACCTGATCGACACCTTCGTGCCCGTGCGACCCGGGATCGGCCTGATCCTGGCGTTCACCTTCGCTCTGATCGGAGCCCTGGCCGCGATCGCGCTGTACGTGCTGCCGCCGGCCGGTACCCGGCCGCGCCCGCAGGCGCCCCGCTTCGCCCAGGCCCCGCAGTACGCGCAGGCACCGCAGTACGCGCAGGCACCGCAGTATCCGCCGGTGCCGGGCCAGGGTCACGGAGCTCCGGCGGGCGCGTACGGAGGCTACGGGGCCTACCCGCAGCAGGCGCAGCAGGTGCAGCAGCCGTATCCGGCCGCCGGACCGCAGCACGTCGGGCACGGGCAGGCGCCGCAGCAGCCGCCGGCACCGGGATCTGCGCCGCAGACCGGTGCGCAGCCCGCCGCCGAGGCCCCCTCCGCACCGGAGCAGGGCTGATGGCCGCGACGGGGGCGACCGGACGGGCACTGGACGCGCAGACCCTGCTGGCCCTGGGCTACGGGGTCGTCGGCGGGATCGGGGTGACCGGGCTGGCGCTGCCGCTGCTGCGGATGACCTTCGATCTCGATGTGCTCGATGTGGAGTTCTCTCCGGCCGGAGCGGCCGAACTCGCCGAGGACCTCGGTGTCGCACCGGGCACGGTCGGCGCGATCGAGCTGGAGTTCGGTTTCCAGTCGCTCGGCATGACCTGGCTACCCGGTGCCGCGATCGCGCTGCTGCTGATCGTGGCCGCGGTGGTCGGGATCGGCGCGGTGGTCACCCCGCGCGCACCGGGGGCCCGACGCCACGGCGCGGTGGCGGCGACCATGGCGGTGGCCCTGGCCTACAGTCTGCTGTCGCTCGGGCGGTTCCCGGGCCCGTGGACCTCGATGTCGGGCGCGCTGCGCGAAGAGTGGGATGCGGCCGTGCAGGAGAGCGACTGGATGCAGACGGCTCCCGGGGCCGGGCTGATCCTGGTGTGGTGCGCGGGCGCCGTGGTCGTGGTGCTGGCCGCCGCGGCCTGGTGGCTCGCGCGTCCCGCAGAACAGGCCGGTGCGCCCCGGCCCCTTTTTTCACCGCGGTGATCTAGCGGAGCATCAGCCCTGCTCGATCATCGAGCGCAGCACGTACTGCAGGATGCCGCCGTGGCGGTAGTAGTCCGCCTCGCCCGGGGTGTCGATG
>JAJYRZ010000019.1 GCA_021793835.1 Actinomycetes bacterium
ACCCGTTCGCCACTCGTGTACCCCCGAAGGGGCCTTACCGTTCGACTTGCATGTGTTAAGCACGCCGCCAGCGTTCGTCCTGAGCCAGGATCAAACTCTCCGTTGAAAACCTAAAACCCACCAACCCATCCCCGAAGGAACAAAGCCGGCGAATCAGTCATAGGCACACAGAAAGAAAGAAACCAACTGTTTCAAACAACTAGCAAAATCACCGACCCACCCCAAGACAGGGAAAAAGGGGAAGAGCCGGCAAAAACCCCACACCAACACAAAGGCTGATGTGAAGGCACCAAAATTTCTTTGGCGCTGACATTCATCGACACACTGTTGAGTTCTCAAAGAACACGCTCACACCGGACCTAGGAGGAAGAACTCCTCCCGGCCCCGGCCGAACTTGCTCAGCCACTGTAGCACACTCGCACGCTCTTGCAACCCAGCTCTTCGATCTCGCTCCGAGCTGGGGTCGTGCTCGCCGCTCCGGCTGACTCATAAGTTACGCGAACAGAATCCAAAACACCAAATCACCAGGTCAGCACAGGTTTCCTGTGGGCAGGTAGGTGCAGGCGGGCACCGGAGGACCGCCGAAACCCGCCGTGGACCGGTCGACAGGCGCTTCCCGGCCTCCCCGGCGCCTCGCACCCTCCCGTGGTTCGGCGATGAGAAAGGGTGTGGGCCGGCGATCCGTAGATCGCCGGCCCACACCCGGTCGTCATCGACCCGTCCCGCACGGATGCGGACGGTCGCGGACTGTCTAGACCCCGAGCACCAGTCCCGAGGTCGGCACTCCGGTTCCCGCGGTCACCAGCAGCCGCTCGGCGCCGTCGACCTGGTTGTAGGACTGCCCGCGCAGTTGGCGCACGCCCTCGGTGATGCCGTTCATCCCGTGGACGTAGGCCTCGCCGAGCTGGCCGCCATGGGTGTTGATCGGCAGCCGGCCGCCCACCTCGAGCGCCCCCGGCTCGCGGACGAAGTCCTTGGCCTCGCCGCGCGGGCAGAAGCCGAGGTCTTCGAGCTGCATGAGCACGTACGGGGTGAAGTGGTCGTAGAGCACGGCCATGTCCATGTCCTGGGCCCGCAGCCCCGACTGCTCCCACAGCTGGTCGCCGACCAGACCCATCTCGGGGATGGCGGCGAGCTCCTGCCGGTAGTAGCTCATCATCGTGTACTGGTCCCGGGCACTGCCCTGGGCCGCGGCGAGGATGCGCACCGGACGCTGCTTGAGGTCCTTGGCCCGCTCGGGCGAGGTGATGACGATCGCCACGCCGCCGTCGGACTCCTGGCAGCAGTCGAGCAGGTGCAGCGGGTCGGCGATCATCCGCGAGGCCTGATGGTCCTCGAGGGTGATCGGCTTGCCGTAGAAGAAGGCGTTCGGGTTGTTCGCCGCATGAGCCCGGTCGGCCACCGCGATCCTGCCGAAGTCCTCACTGGTCGCCCCGGTCTCGTGCATGTAGCGCCGCGCCATCATGGCCACGGTGCCGGCCGGGGTCCCCATCCCGTGCGGGTAGGAGAACGAGTAGTCCACGCCCGAGGCGTTGACCTGATCGACCAGCGCGGTGTTGACCTGACCGAAGCGCATGCCGGAGCGCTCGTTGAACGCCCGGTAGGCCACGACCACGTCCGCGACCCCGGTGGCCACGGCCATCGCCGCCTGCTGCACGGTCGCCGCCGCGGCGCCGCCGCCGTAGTGGATGCGGCTGAAGAACTTCAGCTCCGGGATATCCAGCGCCCGGGCCACCGCGATCTCGATGTTGGTGTCCATCGTGAAGGTGACCAGGCCGTCCACGTCGTCCGGGGTCAGCCCGGCGTCGTCGAGGGCCGCCTTGACGGCCTCGGCCGCGAGCCGGAGTTCGCTGCGTCCGGAATCCTTGGAGAAGTCGGTCGCGCCGATACCGGCGATGGCCGCCTTGTCGCTCAGCGTGCTCATGCCGATGCCTCCTCGGTGCCGTCCATCACCAGGGTGACGGTGGCCGTGATGTGTTTGCCCAGCGAGTCGGTGCCGGTGACCGCGAGGGTCACCAGGCCGTCGTCGTCGATCGACTCCACGGCACCGGTCAGGGTCAGGTCGTCGTAGGCGTACCAGGGCACGCCCAGCCGCAGCGCGATCGACCGGATGCGGGCCTTCTGCCCGGCCCAGTCGGTGACGTAGCGCTGCACCAGACCGGTGTCGGTCAAGATGTTGACGAAGATGTCCTTCGAGCCGCGGGCCTGCGCCCGGTCCCGGTCGTGGTGGACGTCCTCGAAGTCCCGGGTCGCCAGAGCGGAGGCCGCGATGAACGTCGGGCTGCCCTCGATCTTCAGCTCCGGCAGGACATCGCCGACCGCCACGGCGGGCGGGTTGACGGGAACGGTCATCGCTTCTCCTCCACCGGTCGCCAGCAGTACAGGTGCCACGGCTCCTGTCCGCGCACCTCCGGGTCGCCCGGGAAGTCGATGAAGTCGACCTCGACGGGCATACCGATCTCGACCGCCTCCGGATCGACGTCGCGCAGCTCGCCGAGCATGCGCACACCCTCGTCGAGTTCGACCAGGGCGACCACGTACGGCAGCTGTCGGCCCGGCACGCGCGGGGCGTGGTGGACGACGAACGAGTACACCGTGCCCCGACCCGAGGCCACGACGTAGTCGGTGGTCTCGGTCTTGTCCTTCCACAGCGCCGGGATCGGCGGGTGCTGCAGCCGGCCGTCCTCGAGCTGCTGGATCCGCAGTTCGTGCGCGGCGACCCCGTCCCAGAAGAACTTGGTGTCGCGCGAGGCCTGCGGACGCATCATCTTCGACCCGTCCAGGTCCTCGACCGAGGCGCCCGAGGCGGCCACGGCCGTATCGGGGCCGGCCGCCGGCGCGTCGTCCGCGGCCGCGGGCCGGAACTTCAGGATCCGGAACTCCATCTCCGCGACCGCCTCACCGGCGTTGTCGCGCCAGATGCTGCGGGTGGTGAAGAACCAGCCCTCGCCCAGTCCGGTGGTCTTGGGGCCGACGACGTCCTCGAGGACCGATTCGATCGTCACCTCTTCACCGGGGGTGAGGTAGCGGTGATAGATCTGGTTGCAGTTGGTCGCCACCACCGAGGTGTAACCGGCCTCGTCGAGGATCTCGGTCATCAGCCCCAGCGGATCGTCGGCGGTGCGCTCGCCGTGCAGACCGCGCATGGTCCACACCTGCGCCATCGCCGGCGGGGCGACCACACCCGGGTGGCCGGCGGCACGCGCCGCGGCCTCGTCGGTGTAGATCGGGTTCGCATCCCCGATCGCCTCGACCCAGTTGTTGACCATCGGCTGGTTGATCGGGTCGCGGCCGGCCCGCGGGGCGCTGGCCCCGCCGGCCCGGACCTTCTCGGCCCCCGACAGGATCTGCTGCGCCGTCGCCTCGGCGCTCTGCCCGGCGCTCATCGCGGCACCCGCGGCAGCTTGAGCCCGGCGGTGGCGATCAGCTCACGCATGACCTCGTTGACCCCGCCGCCGAAGGTGATGACCATGTTGCGCTTGGTCTGCACGTCCAGCCAGCGCAGCAGGTCCCCGGTCTCCGGATCGGCCGGGTCGCCCCAGGCGCCGACGATCTCCTCGGCCAGCCGGCCCACCCGCTGGATGCGCTCGGTGGCGAAGACCTTGGTCGCCGAGGCGTCGGCGATGTCGACCGCGCCGGAGGCGGAGGCGACCTGCCAGTTGAGCAGCTCGTTGAGCCGGTAGGTGGCCTGGATCTCGGCCAGTGCCCGGCGCACCGACGGCTGGGTCAGCCGCGGCTCGCCGTCCGGGCCCGGGCGCTGCGCCCAGTCGCGCACCCGGTCGTAGATCCCGCCTACCCGGCCCGAGGGGCCCAGCATGACGCGCTCGTGGTTGAGCTGGGTGGTGATCAGACGCCAGCCCTGGTTCTCCTCGCCGACCAGCATGTTCGCCGGCACGCGCACGTCCTCGTAGTACGTGGCGTTGACGTGGTGGGCGTTGTCCGCGGTGATGATCGGGGTCCAGGAGTAGCCCGGGTCCTTCGTGTCCATGATCAGGATCGAGATCCCGCGGTGGCGCGAATCGGCCGTGCCGGTGCGCACCGCCAGCCACAGGTAATCGGCGTCGTGGCCGCCGGTGGTGAAGATCTTCTGCCCGTTGACGATGTACTCGTCGCCCTCGCGCACGGCCTTGGTGGTCAGCGCCGCCAGGTCGGTGCCGGCGTCCGGCTCGGAGTAGCCGATGGCGAAGTGCACCTCACCGGCCAGGATCGCCGGCAGGAACTTCTCCTTCTGCTCCTCGGTGCCGTAGACCATCAGGGTCGGGCCCACGGTCTGCAGGGTCACCGACGGCAGCGGCACGTCGGCGCGCACGGCCTCGTTGGTGAAGATCTGCTGTTCGATCTCCCCGAAGCCCTTGCCGCCGAATTCCTTCGGCCAGCCCACGCCGAGCCAGCCGTCGCGGCCCATCCGACGGATGACCTCGCGGTAGGTCGGACCGTGCCGCTCGGTGACCATGATCTCGGCCTCCTCGGGCGAGATCAGGGTCGAGAAGTATTCGCGCAGTTCGGCCTGCAGGGCCTTCTGCTCGTCGGTCAGATCGATGAACACGTGACCTCCACACCGAGTTCGCGGGCGCCGAGCGCTCCGAGGATGTCCAGCCGCTGGGCACCGCCGCCGACCAGCCGGGACAGGTCCTTGGTCAGCTCGTAGTAGCGGTGCATCGGATAGGTGATGTCGGCGCCGAGTCCGCCGTGCAGGTGGTGGCAGATCTGCATGGCCACCGGCAGCTGGTCGGCGAACCAGTAGGCGGCCGTGGCCAGGTCCTCGTCGGCCCCGCGCTCGCCCGCCAGGTTCCACACCGCGGCCGTCGCGGCCAGCTCGAGGGTGCGCGCGATGACGTAGACGTCGGCGATCTGCTGGGCCACGGCCTGGAAGCTGGCCAGGGCCTTGCCGAACTGCTCGCGGGTGCCCACGTGCTCGGCGGTCAGCGTGGTCACGCCCAGCGCCAGCCCCGCGGCGTAGGAGACCGTGCCGGCCAGCACGATGCGGTAGACGTCCGCCAGCGACGCCCCGGTCAGCAGCGCGTCGGCGTCGATGCGCACATCGGTGAGCACCATCGTGTACTCCGGCGTGCCGGTGGCGGTGTGGATGCGGATCAGCTCGACCCCGTCGGCCCGCGGGTCGACCACCGCGATGCCGGCGTCGGTCGACACCAGCACGGCGGCCGCCTGTTCGGCGTAGCGCACGGAGATCTTGCGGCCCGAGACCAGGTGGCCGTCGCCGTCCGCACGTGCGGTGGTCGACGGGTCGGCGGGCAGGGCCGCGCCCGGTTCGGCGTAGGCGCCGGTGAGGATCGCCCCCTCGGCGACCGGGGCCAGCCAGCGCGCCGGATCGGCCCCGAGGGCCACCAGCGGCAGGGCGCCGAGCGCGAAGGTCTCCAGTGCCGGCACCAGGGCCGCGGTCTTGCCGACCTCGGTCAGCAGCACACCGATCTCGGAGATGCCCAGATCGTCACCGCCCACGGCGGCCGGCAGCGGCAGGGAGAGCACCCCCTCGGCGGCCATCCGGGCCCACAGGGCCTCATCGTAATCCGCGTCGGCGGGCAGCTCGGTGGCCTGCGCCGCCTGCAACACCTGGGCGGTGACCTCGGCCACCGCCTGTTGCTCTTGTTCGTGAGTGAAGTCCACTCTCGTTCCCGTCTCTTTCGCCAGGGCCGGACAATGCTCGTATGTCCGCATTACAGCACCCGCGTGGGCGCCCGGCACCCGGCGGGCTCAGTCAGCGGACACCGGCGGGTAGCCCACATCCCGCCTAGAACGTGTTCTACTATGATTCCCGGCGCCCGTCGAACTCCGGCGGCCCGTCGATCGTGAGGAGCATCCATGGCACCGCGTTCCCGGCACGACTCCTCGGCGGCCGTGTCCACGCTGAGTGATGGGGACTTGAGTTCCAACGCCCAGCGCGAGCGCCGCAAGCGCATCTTGGACTCCACTCTCGCACTGGCCTCCAAGGGCGGCTACGAGGCGGTGCAGATGCGCGCGGTGGCCGAACGCGCGGACGTCGCGGTGGGCACGCTCTACCGCTACTTCCCGTCCAAGGTGCACCTGCTGGTCTCCGCGCTGTCACGCGAGTTCGAGCGCATCGACTCGCGCACCGACCGGGCCTGGCCCAAGGACATGCCGATCGGCGAGCGGCTCGAGCTGATGGTCTCGCAGATCACCACGGTGATGCAGCGCGACCCGATGCTGACCGAGGCGATGACGCGCGCGTTCATGTTCGCCGACGCCTCGGCGGCCGCGGAGGTCGCGCACGTCGGCGAACTGATCGACCGCATCTTCGCGCGCGCCTTCACCGACGCCGAGGAGCCCACCGCCCACCAGCTCGACATCTCCCGGGTGATCTCGGACGTATGGATGTCGAACCTGGTGGCCTGGCTGACCCGGCGGGCGAGCGCGACCGACGTGGCCGACCGGCTGGCGCTGACCATCCGCCTGGTGATGGGCGAGGAGCCGCGCCCGATCGATCAGACCCGGACCGGCACCGACACCGAGGGCTGATCCCCGCCTGAAAAGACCCGCCTGCCCGGGCCATGGCCGGGCTCGGGGGCCGGAGCGCGTTTAGAGTGGGTGCGGGCCGGACGCCCGTGGCCGGCCCGCCCGACACATCCCAGCCCCCTGAGCGAGGTCGCCGCGTTGTCCACCGATGCCCTGCCCCTGGAACTGCGCCGCGCACTGCGGGCCGCCGCCCGCGCCCCGCGGCTGCTGATCGCCTCCGACTACGACGGCACCCTGGCCCCGATCGTCGACGACCCGATGCAGGCCCACCCCCACCCCGAGGCCGTGACCGCACTCCGCGCCCTGGCCGAGCTGTCGGCGACCTCGGTGGCGGTGGTCTCCGGGCGCGCCCTGCGGGATCTGGCGACGCTCTCGCGCCTGCCCTCGGAGGTGGCGCTGGTCGGCAGTCACGGCTCGGAGTTCGACATCGGCTTCCTGCAGGAGATCACACCCGAGGCCCGTGCCCTGCTGGCCCGGCTGGTCGACGAGCTCGAAAAGATCGCCGCCGACCGGCCGGGGGTGCACCTGGAGGTCAAGCCGGCGAGCGTGGCGCTGCACGTGCGCAACGCCTCCCTGGACGACGGCGAGGCGGCGCTGGCCGAGGTCCGTTCGGGCCCGGCCGCCCTGCCCGGGGTGCAGACCACCGACGGCAAGATGGTGATCGAACTGTCGGTGATCGAGACCGACAAGGGCAGCGCGCTGGACGAGCTGCGGCGCCGCTGCGCGGCCTCGACCACGGTGTTCTTCGGCGACGACGTCACCGATGAGAAGGCCTTCCGGCGGCTGCGCGGCCCGGACGTCGGGGTCAAGGTCGGCCCCGAACCCACCGGTGCGCAGTTCCGCGTCGGCTCCACCGAGGACGTGTCGGTGGCGCTGGGCTTCCTGCTACTCGAGCGGCGGGCCTGGCTGCTCGGGGAGAACGCGGTGCCGATCGAGCGGCTGACCATGCTGGCCTCCCCCGACGCCAAGGCCCTGATCACCCCGGACGCCTCGGTGACCTGGCTGTGTCACCCGGCGCCGGACTCGGCCGCGGTGTTCGCCTCGCTGATCGGCGGGAACTCGGCCGGCCACTTCTCCGTCCGGCCCGATCACGACGGTCTGCCGCTGGGTCAGGAGTACGTCGACGCGACCATGACCACGATGACCCGCTGGTCGGATCTGACGGTGACCGACTATCTGCCCCACGACACGGTCGACGGACGCACCGACCTCACGCGCGTGCTCACCGGCACCGGGACGGCCCGGGTGGAGTTCGCCCCGCGGCCGGAGTTCGGGCAGGCCCCGGTGCACCTGGAGGCCACCGCTGAGGGGCTGCGCGTGCACGGCACCAACGATCCGATGGTGCTGCGCGCCCCCGGGGTCGACTGGCAGATCACCGACGACGGCCGCCATCAGAGCGCGTCCGCCCTGATCCCGATGGGCGCCGATCCGGTGCTGCTCGAATTGCGTATGGGCAGTACGGATCTGGCCCCGGCCCCGGCCCCCGAGCAGGACCGGCGCGCCGACGCCGAAGCGCACTGGCGCGACTGGGCGGCATCGCTGGACCTGCCGACGGTCAAGACCTCGCTGTCCAAGCGCAGCGCCCTAACCCTGCGCGGGCTGACCCACGCCCAGACCGGTTCGATCCTGGCCGCGGCGACGACCTCGCTGCCCGAGGAGATCGGCGGGGTGCGCAACTGGGACTACCGCTACTGCTGGCTGCGCGATGCCGCACTGACCGCCGCCGCCCTGGTCGCGGTCGGTTCGCTGGCCGAGGCCACCGCCTATCTGGACTGGCTGCACCGGGTGCTCGATCAACTGCCCGGTCCCGAACGGCTCAACCCGCTCTACACCCTGCACGGCGACACCCTGCCGCCCGAGGCCGTGCTCGACGACCTGCCCGGCTACGCCGGTTCGCGTCCGGTGCGGGTGGGCAACGCGGCCAACCAGCAGGTCCAGCTGGACGTCTTCGGTCCCATCACCGACCTGATCGCCGATCTGGCCCGGGCCCGGCGCGCAGCCGGTTTCTCCGACGCCGACGCGCTGACCGACCGGGACTGGCGGCTGGTGGAGGCGATGACCACCGCGGTCGAGCGGCGCTGGACCGAGGCCGACCACGGGATCTGGGAGATCCGCTCGGCCCCGCGCCACCACGTCTATTCCAAGACCATGTGCTGGCTGACCGTCGACCGGGCGCTCGCGCTGGCGGCCGAGTTCGGCCGGACCGCGCCCGAGCACTGGGCGCCGCTGCGCACGCAGATCGCCGAGGACGTGCTGGCCAACGGTTGGAGTCCGCAGGCCGGTTCGTACACCAACGCCTACGACGGGGTCGACCTGGACGCGGCAACCCTGCACATCGGCCTGTCGGGCCTGATCGACGCCGACGATCCGAGGTTCGAGGCCACCGTGGTGGCCACCGAGGCCGCTCTGCGCAGCGGCGGGACGGTCTACCGCTACCGCCACGACGACGGCCTGCCGGGCATCGAGGGCGGCTTCCACCTGTGCACCGCGTGGCTGATCGAGTCCTATCTGCTGATCGGTCGACGCGACCGGGCCGAAGAGCTGTTCCGCCAGCTCGCCGGCGCCGCGGGACCGACCGGTCTGATGTCGGAGGAGTTCGATCCGGTCGCCGAACGCGCCCTGGGCAACCATCCGCAGGCCTACAGCCACCTCGGTCTGCTGCGCTGCGCGCTGCTGCTCTCCCGCCCCTGACCGGGCGCGCCGGGGCGGCCGGCCGGGCCGCCTCGGCGCGTCGCCGTCGTGTCGCCGGAAATCCTTGAACGTGTCCGACCCCGCGCGTAGGATCTCCCACATGTAGGGCTCGGCTTTCGATCGAGCACCACATCTAGTGCATACGGGGGTGTGGGCGTGCCGGGCGGCACGCCGCGCATCCCCCACCACCAGCCGTCTGCTGCGAAGGGTTTTCGGATGACCACGATGTCCACCGACCGCGTATTCACCACCGCGGGGATCCACCCCTACGACCAAGTGGAGTGGGGCACCCGCGATGTGGTGCAACGCAACTGGCGCACGAACGAGGTGGTGTTCGAGCAGCGTGGGGTGGAGTTCCCCGTCGACTGGTCGGACAACGCGGTGGCGATCGTGACCAGCAAGTACTTCCGCGGCGCCCTGGGCACCCCGCAGCGCGAGCACAGCCTGAAGCAGGTCGTCGACCGGGTGATCGACACCTATGTGCGGGCGGGTCAGGAGCACGGCTACTTCGACGCCGAGGAGGCCGACGCCTTCGGCGACGATCTGAAGTATGCGCTGATCACCCAGATGTTCAGCTTCAACTCGCCCGTCTGGTTCAACGTCGGCACCGCCAGCCCCCAGCAGGTCAGCGCGTGTTTCATCCTGTCGGTCGAGGACACGATGGAGTCGATCCTGGACTGGTACCGCGAGGAGGGCCTGATCTTCAAGGGCGGCTCGGGTTCGGGGGTGAACCTCTCGCACATCCGCTCGTCGAAGGAGCTGCTGTCCTCGGGCGGCAACGCCTCCGGGCCGGTGAGCTTCATGCGCGGTGCGGACGCCTCGGCCGGCACCATCAAGTCCGGTGGTGCGACCCGGCGGGCGGCGAAGATGGTCGTGCTCGACGTCGACCACCCCGACATCGGTGAGTTCGTCGCGACCAAGGCCCGCGAGGAGGACAAGATCCGGGCCCTGCGCGAGGCCGGTTTCGACATGGACCTCGGCGGCGAGGACATCGCCTCGGTGCAGTACCAGAACGCCAACAACTCGGTGCGGGTGACCGACGAGTTCATGCGTGCGGCCGGCGCCGAGACCGGCACCGACGCCGCCCGTTTCGGGCTGCGCGCCCGGCTGACCGGTGAGGTGGTCGACACCGTCGACGCCCCCACCCTGTTCCAGTCGATCGCGCAGGCGGCCTGGGAGTGCGCGGACCCGGGCATCCAGTACTCCGACACCATCTCCCGCTGGCACACCAACCCCGAGACCGGGCCGATCACCGCCTCGAACCCGTGCAGCGAGTACATGTCGCTCGACGACTCCTCGTGCAACCTCGCCTCGCTGAACCTGATGAAGTTCCTGCGCGACGACGGCACCTTCGATGTCGCGCTGTTCGAGCGCACCGTCGAACTGGTGATCACCGCGATGGACATCTCGATCAGCTTCGCCGACTTCCCCACCGAGCGGATCGGCGCGACCACCCGTGACTTCCGCCAGCTGGGCATCGGCTACTCCAACCTCGGTGCGCTGCTGATGGCCACCGGCAACGGCTACGACTCCGACGGCGGGCGCGCCCTGGCCGGGGCGATCACCTCGCTGATGACCGGGGTGGCCTACCGCCGCTCGGCCGAACTGGCCGAGCGGGTGGGCCCCTACAACGGCTTCGCACTCAACCGCGAAGCGCACCTGAAGGTGATCGGTCAGCACCACGACGCCACCGCCGCGCTGCCGACGGTCGGTGCGCTCGACGACACCGTGCAGCTGCGCGCCGAGGAGGCCTGGGAGGGCGCACTGCGGCTGGGCCGCGAGCACGGCTACCGCAACGCACAGGCCTCGGTGCTCGCCCCCACCGGCACGATCAGCTTCATGATGGACTGCGACACCACCGGCATCGAGCCGGACTTCTCGCTGGTGAAGTTCAAGAAGCTCGCCTCGGGCGATTCGATGCAGATCGTCAACCAGACCGTCCCGCGCGCCCTGGCCACCCTGGGCTACGACGAGGTCGACATCGAGCGGATCATCGCGCACATCACCGAACACGGCGACGTCGTCGACGCCCCCGGCCTGGCGCCGGAGCACTACGCGGTGTTCGACACCGCCACCGGGCGTCGCTCGATCTCCGCGCTCGGGCACGTGCGGATGATGGCGGCCTGCCAGCCGTTCCTGTCCGGCGCGATCTCCAAGACGGTGAACCTGCCCGAGGAGGCGACGGTCGCCGACATCGCCGAGGTCTACCGGGCCGGTTGGGAACTGGGTCTGAAGGCACTCGCGGTCTACCGCGACAACTGCAAGGTCGGCCAGCCGCTGTCGAGCGGATCCGGGGCGAAGGAACCGGCCGCACCCACTGCGGCCGACCCCGCCGCGGAACCCGCGGGCGGGCTGTTCGATCCGGTGGCGCTCGGGCTGGCGGGCGGCGACGCGACCGCGGCCGGGGGCCCGGTGCGGCGCAGGCTGCCGCGGCGCCGCCCGAGCCAGACCACCTCGTTCTCCGTCGGCGGGGCGGAGGGGTACCTGACCGCCGGGTCGTATGAGGACGGCGGGCTGGGCGAGATCTTCCTGAAGTTCGGCAAGCAGGGCTCGACCCTGGCCGGGGTGATGGACGCGTTCTCGATCGCGGTGTCGATCGGCCTGCAGTACGGGGTGCCGCTGGAGACCTTCGTGGAGAAGTTCACCAACCTGCGGTTCGAGCCGGCCGGGATGACCGACGATCCGGACATCCGGATGGCGCAGTCGATCATGGACTACGTCTTCCGCCGCCTGGCGCTCGATCACCTGGACTTCGACACCCGGTCGGCGGCCGGCATCCACACCGTCGCCGAACGCACCCGGCACCTGGAGACCGGCAGCTACGCCCCGGCCGGCGGCGAGGACTCCGAGGCCGATCTGACCTCCTACGCCCAGTCGGTGCCGCCCGCCGCGGCGACCGAGCGCGAGACCGACGAGGCGGCGCCCGAGCAGGGCTCCACGGCCCCGATCGGCACGCACGGAGTGATCACCCCGGACGCCCCGATCTGCATGACCTGCGGCACCCCGATGCAGCGGGCCGGATCCTGCTTCGCCTGCTCGGGCTGCGGGGCCACCAGCGGCTGCAGCTGATCGGGCGATCCACCGGCGCGGGCCGGGACCGGGGCACACACCGTCCCGGTCCCGGCCCGCGCCGCGTCTACCCCTGGACGTCCAGCCCGAGCACGGCGGCGGCGTTGTCGTGCAGGAACTTCGGCCACACCTCGTCGCGCAGCGGCACCGCGGGAAGTTCGCCGAAGATCCGCTCCAGGCTCAGCCCGGCCGGGAAGTAGCCGGCGTAGATGATCTTGTCGGCGCCCCGGGTGTTGGCGTAGTCGATGATCGCCAGCGGATAGTGCTTGGGCGCGAACGCCGATGTCGAGTAGTACAGGTTCGGCCACTTGAGCATCAGCTTGACCGCCAGCTCCTCCCACGGCTCGCACCCGTGCCGGGTGACGAAGACCAGGTCGGGGAAGTCGAACATCACATCGTCGATCAGCTCGACGTGCTGGACCGCCGAACGCACCCGCGGCCCGGCGATACCGGCGCACGCGAAGATCGGGATGCCCAGCTCGACGCATTTGGCGTAGATTGGGTACATCTGCGGATCGTTCAGCGCGACCTGCGGGAACGTGCCGGCGGCGAAGGAGCTGACCGCCCGGATCCCGAACTCCTCGTATTCGCGGGTCATCCGCTCCAGCGTGCCCATGATGTCGTTCGGATCGACCAGCGACCCCTGCGCGATGAACCGGTCCGGATGCCGGCGCACCGCGACGCGTCCGGATTCCTTGGCCACCGACACCAGGCCGCGGGTGATGCCGTGGGCGTCCATCCGGCGCAGCGTCTCGCCGACCGGGTCATCGGTGTCGAGCCCGTCGGGGACGCCGGTGAACATGTACTCGGCCGGGAAGGCGAACTCCTCGCGCGAGGCCCGGTCCTTGGTCTGGCGGGTGATGAAGTCGTACTCGCCGGTGCCCGGCTCCCGGAACCCGATGTGGGTGTCGATGATCGGCAGCCCGGCGAACGGGACGGTGGGCGATGCGGTCACTGGCTCTCCTCATGTGATGCGACGGCCGGCCGGTCGGTCCTCTCGTTGTACCCCGCGCGACTCCTTCCTGTACCCGGTCGGACCGCTCGGCGGACTTCGCAGACCATCGGCATCATTTCCTCCGCACGAAAGACATAAGTTCGGGCTGTCGAACTTTTTATTAACCCATGGCGTACTCTTGCCTGTCGTGGCGCCCGAACGATGTACCGCCGGGCCGCCCGCCCCGTACCGAGAGCCGTCGCCCCCATGGAGAGAAGCGCATCGCCGTGGACTTTTTCACCGCCTTGACCGAATACACCTACCTGCAGCGCGCACTGGTGACGGCGGTCGTCGTCGGCGCGCTGTGCGGCACGGTGGGCGCGTTCGCCGTGTTGCGGGGGCTGGCGCTGATGGGCGATGCCATCTCCCACGCGGTGCTGCCCGGGATCGCCGCTTCGTTCGCGATGGGGATCAGCTTCGTCCCCGGCGCCCTGGTCGCCGGTCTGCTGTCGGCCGCCGGTATCGGCTACGTCCAGCAGCACAGTCGGCTCCGCGCCGACGTCGCCATCGGGATCGTGTTCACGGCGATGTTCGCGCTCGGAGTGGTGCTGATGACCGTGTTCCCCTCCGGCACCGACCTGACCAAGATCCTGTTCGGCAACGTGCTCGCCGTGCGTCCGGCCGAACTGTGGTCGACCGTCGGGGTGGCCGCCGTCGTGGTCCTGACGATCCTCGCCTTGTTCAAGGAACTACAGGTCAGCTCCTTCGATCCGGTCATGGCGGCCGCGTACGGGCTGCCGGTGACCAAGCTGCACTACCTGGTGATGACGTTGCTCACCGTGACCACGGTCGTGTCGTTGCAGACCGTGGGTGTGGTGCTCGTGGTGGCCATGCTCGTCACCCCGGCCGCAACCGCCTACCTGCTGACCGAACACCTCGGCCGGATGATCGCGGCCTCCGCGCTGACCGGCAGCATCAGCGCCCTACTGGGCCTGTACGCCAGTTACCGCTTCAACCTGCCGTCCGGAGCGGTGATCGTGTTGGCCGGCGCCGCACTGTTCATCGCGGCCCTGCTCTTCGCGCCCCGCCAAGGCGTGGTGACCGGCCGGCTGACCGCACGCCGCGGCCGGGCGCGCTCCGCCACCGCCTCCGTCTGACCCCGGCTTCGACGCCGACCCACGCCGAAAGGAACCCGACATGACCTCACGCTGCTCCCTGCGCCGCCGCGCGGTGCCGTTTCTCGCCGCGGCCGCACTCCTCGCCGCCTGCACCGATACGGCCGGCGACGACGACACCGTCGCGGTCGTGGCCACGTTCTCCATCCTCGGCGACATGACCGAGCAGATCGGTGGCGAGCGGGTGCAGGTGCACAGCATCGTCCCGCTCGGGCAGGACCCCCACGAGTACACCCCGCGCCCGGACGACCTCCAACAGGCCTCGGACGCGTCGGTGCTGGTCTGGAACGGGTTGAACATGGAGACGGGCGACAACTGGTTCGCAGACCTCGCCGAGGTCTCCGGGCACGACCTCGGCGACGACACCGTGGTGGAGGCCTCGGACGGCATCGAGCCGATGCTGCTCGACGACGATCCCGGCGGCGGCGACGACCGCATCAACCCGCACGCCTTCCTCGACCCCGTGCTCGGCGCGCAGTACGCGCTGAACATCCGCGACGGCCTGATCGCCGCCAACCCGGCGGGCGAGCCCTACTACACCGCGCGCACCGAGGATTACCTGGCCGAACTGGCCGGGCTCGACGCCCGCTACGCCGACACCGTCGCGGCGCTGCCCGAGGACCGTCGGATCCTGGTCACCAGCGAGAACGCCTTCCAGTACATGGCCGCCCGCTACGGGCTGACCCCGGGCTATCTGTGGGCGATCGACACCGAAGGCCAGGGCACCCCCGACCAGATCTCGGCCCTGATCGACCTGGTCCGCGACGACCGTGTGCCCGCGCTGTTCGTCGAATCCAACGTCGACACCCGGCCGATGCAGACCGTGTCCGACGAGACCGGCGTCCCGATCGCAGGGGTGATCTACTCCGATGCGCTCGGGGAGCCGGGTGCGGAGGGGGCGAGCTACCTGGGGATGCTCGAGAGCAATCTGACGCTGATCGAGGCCGGCCTTGGCGCCTGAACCCGGTCGCCGCGGCCGAGCCGGGATCGGCGGCGGCATCACCGCCGCGGGGATCAGCGTGCACTACGGCGCCGAGCCCGCGCTGACCGCGGTCGACACCACGTTTCCGGCCGGAACCGCGACCGCCGTGATGGGCCCGAACGGGGCCGGCAAGTCGACGCTGCTGCGCGCGTTCCTCAGTCTGGTCCCGGCCGCCGGCCGCGTGCGCTTCGCCGGCCGTCCGGTGGACGCGGTCCGCAGCTCGATCGCCTACGTGCCCCAGCGCAGCGAGGTCGACTGGGACTTTCCCATCGACGTCGCCGGTACCGTGCTGTTGGGCACCTATCCGCGGCTGGGCTGGCTGCGCCGTCCCGGGCGTAGCCAGCGCGATGTGGCGGCGGCGGCCCTCGACCGGGTGGGGCTGGCCGACCTGGCCGGGCGGCAGATCGCCCGGCTGTCCGGCGGTCAACAGCAACGGGTGTTCCTCGCCCGGGCGCTGGCGCAGCAGCCGTCGTTCCTCCTGCTCGACGAGCCGTTCGTCGGGGTGGACGCGACCAGCGAGCAGATCATCGTGGACGTCCTTCACGAACTGCGGGCGGCCGGCGCCACGATCGTCGTCGTCCACCACGACTTCCGCACCGTGACCGACTATTTCGACCGGGTGCTGCTGCTGGACCGGCAGGTGGTCGCCGACGGTCCCGTCGCCACGACGTTGAACGACGAGGCAGTCTCCCGCACCTACCGGCCCGCCGGATACCGTCCGTCGGCCGCCGACTAGGACAGCACGCGCACCCACACCGCGTCGGCGGCCGCACGCCCCAGCGCCAACTGGGCCGGGTCGGGGCCGTCGACCTCGATCTCGACGGTCTCCGAGAACGGCGCGGAGGGCCGCACCGTGATGGCGACGCCGAAACCGACGGCGTGATCGGCGAGGTGGTTGAGCAACTCGGGATCGTCGTCGGCGATGCGTTCGACCACCGCCCGGGCCCCCGGCGCCAGACCGGAGAGCCGGGTCGCATCGGGCCGGTGCAC
Source organism: Actinomycetes bacterium (assembly GCA_021793835.1). GTDB lineage: Bacteria > Actinomycetota > Actinomycetes > Mycobacteriales > Mycobacteriaceae > Tomitella. The sequence continues at coordinate 16,334 of JAJYRZ010000019.1, forward strand.
GGTGCCGTCCGCGCGCGGGATGGGATCGCCGTGCGGATCGCGTTCGGGCCGGCCCAGATGGGCGTCGATCCGCTCGACCAGGAAGTCCGAGACCGCGTGCTCGAGGGTCTCCGCCTCGTCGTGCACCTGGTCCCACCGGTAGCCGAGCACCTCGACGAGGAAGGTCTCGATCAGCCGGTGACGGCGCACCATGGCCACGGCGTGCCGCCGTCCTTCCGGGGTCAGCCGGACCGCGCCGTAGCGCTCATGGTCGACCAGCCCCTGCTCCGCAAGCTTGCGCACCGCGTCCGAGGCAGTGGACATCCGCACGCCGACGCGCGCGGCGATCGTCGAGGCCGTCACGGGGTCGTCCGTCCACTCCCCCAGGCTCCACACCGCTTTGAGATAGTTCTGCGCGCTTTCCGACAACGCCGAGACGGACATGCGCGCAGGCTAGCAAACCCCCCAGCGCCCGGCGGCCGACCCGACTGTCCGCCAGCCGCTCCCGCACGTCCGAAGAAAGCGTCGCGGATCACGGCCTGCGGGGGAATGCTCCGCACCGGCGGTGCGCTACTCTGTAATGACAATCATTTCCTTTAAGGGTCTCGGGGGTCTCCCATGTCGTCGACCACACCGGTGCGCACACTGCTGGCCACCGGCGCACTGACCGCGATCACCGCCACTGCCGCGGGCTGCGCCCCGGCCACCGGCACCGCACCGACCGACGCGGCGGTGACCGCCGTGGCCTCCACCGGGGTGTGGGCCGAGATCGTCCAGCAGATCGGCGGTGCGCACGTGGCGGTCGACGCCCTGATCGGTGAGGGCACCGACCCGCACGAACACCAGAGCTCGGCACTGGAGGTGCTCGCCGTGCGCGACGCGGACCTGGTGGTGGTCAACGGCGGCGGCTACGACGGATTCATGACCCAGATCCTCGGCTCGATCGATCCGCCCGAGGTACTCATCGACGTCGCCGCACTGGAGACTGCGGGCCCGGCGGGCGATCCGGACAACGAACACCTGTGGTTCGACCCGGCCACCGTGGCCGCCGCGGCCGATCGGATCGCCGCAGGACTGACCGACCTGGACCCGGACCACGGCGCGGACTACGCCGACAACCTGGCCGAGTTCACCGCCGGACTCGACACGCTCTCCGCACGCCTGGACGTCCTCGCCGCCGCGGAACCGGCCCCGGTGCTGTCCACCGAACCGGTGCTCGGCCACCTGCTGGCCGCAGGCGGGATCCCCGATCTGACCCCGACAGAGTTCGGCGAGGCCATCGAGCACGGCACCGACCCGTCGCCGGCCGAACTGGCGCAGGTGCGCACGATGCTCGAAGACAGGCAGGTGGCCGCACTGGTCTACAACACCCACACCCAGAACCCCACCACCGAGGCCGTGCGCGCCGCGGCGCAGGACGCGGGCGTGCCGGTGATCGAGGTGTCCGAATCGTTGCCGACCGGCATGGACTATCTGACCTGGACCTCGGCCGTGATCGACGGGCTCGACGAGGCGGTCGTCCGGTGAGCGCGCCGGTGATCGAGCTGCGTGAGGCGGCCCTGTCCTACGGCGACCGGACCGTGTGGTCCGGCCTGGAACTGGCGGTGGACCCCGGCGAGTTCATCGCGGTGCTCGGCCCCAACGGTTCGGGCAAGTCGAGTCTGCTCAAGGTCCTGCTCGGCCTGCAGCCGCTGACCTCGGGCCGCGCCGAGGTGGCCGGCCGGCCCGTGCAGGCCGGCAACCGCCGCATCGGCTACATCCCGCAGCAGAAGATGCTCGACGCCGACACCACGGTGCGCGGCCGCGACCTGGTCGGGTTCGGCCTCGACGGGCACCGCTGGGGGCTCGGCCTGCGCGGGCGGCGCGCCCGCACCGCCGCGGTGTCCGCCGCCCTCGCCCAGGTCGGTGCGACCCGCTACGCCGATGCGCCGGTGGGCCGGCTCTCCGGCGGCGAGCAGCAGCGCCTGCGCGTGGCCCAGGCACTGGTCGGCGATCCGGACGTGCTGCTGTGCGACGAGCCGCTGCTGAGTCTGGACCTGGCCAACCAGCAGATGGTGGCCCGGCTGATCGACGCCCGCCGCCACGAGGCCGACACCGCGGTGCTGCTGGTCACCCACGAGGTGAACCCGATCCTGCCGATGGTCGACCGGGTGCTCTACATCGTCGACGGCCGGTTCACCATCGGCACCCCCGACGAGGTGCTCACCTCCGAGGTGCTCTCGGAGCTGTATCGCGCAGAGATCGACGTGGTGCGGGTGCGCGGCCGGGTCGTGGTGGTCGGCACCCCCGATCGGCTCGATCCGGACTGCGCGAGCTCGACGATGGTCGATCCGGCCGGTCTGCTCGCCGCGACAGGTGAGGGACCGCGATGAACGAACGGCTCTCTCAGCTGTGGACCCACCTGTGGTCCTTCGACCTCACCGCCGATCTGCTCGGCCTGGACTTCGTCCAGCACGCACTGATCGCGGCTGCGATCATCGGCCTGGTCTCCGGGGTGATCGGTCCGCTGATCGTCTCGCGTCAGATGTCCTTCGCCGTGCACGGCACCAGCGAACTGTCGATGGCCGGCGCCGCCTTCGGGCTGCTGTTCGGCATCTCCGTCGGGGTCGGCGCGGTCGCCGGCGCGGTGCTCGCGGCCGTGGCCTTCGGACTGCTGGGCACCCGTGCCCGGCAGCAGGACGCGGTGATCGGGGCGGTGCTCGCCTTCGGGCTCGGGCTGTCGGTGCTGTTCATCTGGCTCAATCCCGAACGCACCAGCAACAAGTTCTCACTGCTGGTCGGCCAGGTGGTCACCGTGGACTCCGGCGGGCTGACCGCGCTGATCTGGTCGGCCGCGGTCGTGCTGATCGGCACGGCCGTGATCTACCGGCCCGTCTGGTTCGCCAGCGTCGACCCGGACGTCGCGGCCGCCCGCGGGGTCCCGATGCGGCTGGTGTCGATGATCTTCGCGGTGCTGGTCGGCATCGCCGCGGCGATGGGCGTGCAGATCGTCGGTGCGCTGCTGGTGCTCTCGCTGCTGATCACCCCGGCGGCCGCGGCCTCCCACCTGACCGCCTCCCCGGCCAAGGCGACATTGCTGTCGATCCTGTTCGCCGAGGTCTCGGTGGTCGGCGGGATCGTGCTCTCGCTGGCCCCGGGCGTGCCGGTGTCGGTGTTCGTCACCACCATCTCGTTCGTGATCTATCTGGCCGCCCGCGCCTACGCCTGGGTCCGTCCGCGGCTCCACCGGCGCCCCGATCGTGAGATCGTGGAGGCGCCGGGCGATACGGGGTACGAGGTGGTGAGGCCATGACACAGATCGACGTCAACTGCGATCTGGGCGAGAGCTACGGCACCTGGCGGCTCGGTGACGACGACGCGGTGCTCGAACTGGTCACCAGCGCCAACATCGCCTGCGGATTCCACGCCGGCGACCCGTCGACCCTGCTCCGTACGGTCGGGGCGGCCGTGGACCGGAACGTGTCGATCGGCGCCCAGGTCGGCTATCACGACCTGGCCGGTTTCGGCCGCCGGTTCATCGACATCGCCCCGGCCGATCTGACCGCGGACGTGATCTATCAGATCGGTGCGCTCGACGGTCTGGCCCGCGCCCGCGGCGGCCGGGTCGGCTACGTCAAACCGCACGGCGCGCTGTACAACGCGATCGTCCACCACCCCGAACAGGCGGACGCGGTGGTCGCCGCGGTCCGCGCCTACGACCCGGATCTGCCGGTACTCGGCCTGCCGGGCTCGGAGTTCCTGGCCCGCGCCGCGGCCGCCGGGCTGCGCACGGTCGCCGAGGCCTTCGCCGACCGCGCCTACACCCCCGAGGGCCGGCTGGTGCCGCGCACCGAGCCCGGCGCGGTGCTCGCCGACCCGGGCGAGATCGCGGCCCGCATGGTGCGCATGGTCGAGGCCGGCACGGTGACCGCGATCGACGGTTCGACCGTGGCGGTCACCGCCGAGACGATCTGCGTGCACGGCGACTCCCCGGGCGCGGTCGAGATCGCGCGTGCGGTGCGCAGCGCACTGGCCGGCGCACGGATCGACGTGCGCCCCTTCCGGTGAGCGGCGCCGTGCGGGTCCTGGACTGCGGCCCTGCCGCCCTGCTGGTCGAGTTCGCCGGCACCGACGCCCGTGCCGCGGCCGCCGTCCACGCCTGGCTGGCCCGGGCCCGGGCCGATCTGCCCCGCGCGGTGACCGATCTGGTGCCCGGGGCCCGCACGGTGCTCGTGTGCTTCGATCCCGCGGCGAGTACGCCGCCCGCGCTGCGCACCTGGGCGACGGGTCTGGGCACCACCGAAGGCGATACGGCTGCGGCCGCGCCGGAGGCGGAGCCGCTGCTGATCGAGGTCGATTACGACGGCGAGGACCTCGCCGCCGCTGCCGAGGCGCTGGAGATGACGCCTGCCGAGCTGGTCGCCGCGCACACCGCGACGCTGTGGCGCTGCGATTTCACCGGCTTCGCCCCCGGTTTCGGGTATCTGCGCGGTGCCGGATGGGAGCGCGACGTGCCACGGCTGGCCACCCCGCGCACGAGGGTGCCGGCCGGTGCGGTCGGACTGGCCGGCCCCTACACCGGGGTGTATCCGCGGGCCACCGCCGGCGGCTGGCGGCTGATCGGCCGCGCCTCGGCCGTGCTGTGGGACGACCGGGCCGATCCGCCCGCACTCATCCGGCCCGGGCGCGCGGTCAGGTTCGTGGCCCGGTGACCGTTTTGTATGTCCGCGCCCCCGGCGCCCTGACCACGATCCAGGACGCCGGCCGGCCCGGGATGGGTGCGTTCGGGGTGGGCCGGTCGGGCGCGGCCGATCTGCCCGCGCTGCAGGCCGGAAACCGACTGGTCGGCAACGATCCGGATGCGGCCGGTCTGGAGGTGACCGCGGGCGGACTGACCCTGGTCGCACAGAGCCGCGCGATCATCGCGGTCACCGGTGCCGACGCCCCGGTGTTGCTGGGCCCAGGCGGCGGCGCGCCCCGGCCGGTCGGTGCGTACGCCCGGCTGGTGCTCACCACCGGCGACACGGTGACCGTCGGTGCGCCGACCGCGGGGCTGCGGTCCTATCTGGCGGTGCGCGGGGGCATCGAGGCCGAGCCGGTGCTCGGCTCGCGCGCCTACGACAGCCACGCCGGTCTCGGGCCGCGACCGCTGCGCACCGGCGATCGGATCACCGCGGGCCGCGCCCACCGCCTGCTGCCCCCGGTCGAGGCGCTCCCCCGGCCGTACCGCGCGCCCGGGCCGGTGCCACTGGCCGTCCTCCCGGGCCCGCGCGCCGACTGGTTCACCCCCGACGCCCGGCGGTTGCTGCTGTCCCAGCTCTGGACGACGACCGCTACGATGGACCGGGTCGGGGTGCGGCTGACGGCCCCGCGCACGCTCGAAAGATCCGTCGCCGGCGAGTTGCCGAGCGAGGGCATGGTCACCGGTGCGGTGCAGGTGCCCGGTGGCGGGACGCCGGTGATCTTCCTGGCCGACCATCCGGTCACCGGCGGCTATCCGGTGATCGCCGTGCTCACCGCGGCCGCGGTGGCCCGGGCCGCCCAGCTGACCCCGGGCACCCCGGTGCGGTTCGTCCCGGCCCGCTGATCTCGGCGCCTTCTACCGCGTAGCGAAGCGGTCGGTGCGGCGGCGCCGCGCGCGCACGGCCGCATCGATCAGCAGCAGGGCCGCGGCCGCGGCGAGCACGAAGGACGAGACGATCCAGGGGCCGTGGAAGACCGGGGTGTCGAGCGTCTGCCCGTCGGGCAGCGCATTGGGCCCGCCGCCCGCGGACACCCCCGACACCCCCAGGATCACCGCGGCCACCAGCGCGCCGAGGCCCACCGCCACCTCGATCGCCATGACGACCGTCGCCCGGCTCATCGGCGCGGCTCCCGGCGCTTCTCGACCAGATCGGTCAGTGCGGCGCGCAGCGCGGCGTCGTCGCGCGCCCAGGCCTGCACCACCGAGCCGCGCCGCAGCTGCAGCCCGACCGGGCGCCTACCGCGCGGGACCCGGGAGATCTCACCGAGGGCACGGCCGCGCTGCCACCGCTCCAGATCGTCGGCCCGCTTGGCCTTCGGGGCGGGCCCGAACACCTTGACGATCTCGGCGACCGGCACCGACTCGGTGCCCTGCCGCAGCTGATCGCCGGTGAGCTCGACCGAGGTGTGTTCGCGGGCCGCATGCACGATCCAGGCGCCGATCACCGCAAGCACCAGACCGGCGAGCACCCAGACGAACCAGCGCAGACCCGACCCCCACCAGGCGTCGTAGGCCAGGCCGACGACGACGAACACCGGGATGCCCAGCAGGGTGGCCCACCGCCCGCCGGGTTCGGCGAACAGCACCGGCGCCGCCGACCCGTGCGGGTCCGCGGTCACCGCGGGCGCCGGGCGGCCAGATAGGCCGAGACGGGCTGGCGATACGACAGCACCGTCGCCCCCACGGCCCCTACCGCACCGAGGATCGTGCCGACCGCGGCCACCACGGCGGCCGCACCGCCGACCCCGACCGCGGTGAAGGTCATCAGCGCCTGCAGCGCCAGGAACACCGCCACGATGGTCAGCAGGATCCGCGCCCACCGCTTGCCGCGGCGCATCAGCCACGCCAGTCCGGCCACGGCGCCGACCATCAGCAGCCCGATCACGGTCGCGATCGACTTGACCATGGTCATCATCGAGTCCAGCTCGTCGTCGGACAGCCGTACATCGTCGGACAGCGCGTCGTTCTGCGTCTCGAGCATCTCCCACATCAGCTCGCGCATGTCGGCGGAGAAGAACATCTGGGTGATCAGCACGACCGCGCCCAGCACGGCGACCGCCCACCACAGTTCGACCGAGGTGCGCAGGTCCTGCGGCACCTCGGGCCGCTGCGGGGGTTCGGCCGCCGGGAACGGGGTCCGGCCGCTGCCGGGGAACGGGGGCAGATCGTTCATGAACCCAGCCTTTCCGCGACCTCGGTGGCCGCATAGGTCAGCACGATGTCGGCGCCGGCCCGCCGGATCGCGAGCAGTGATTCGTCCATCATCGCCTCGGCGTCGAGCCAGCCGCGGTCGCCGGCCGCATGGATCATCGCGTACTCACCGGAGACCTGATAGGCCGCCACCGGCACCGTCGCATGATCGGCCGTCTCACGCAGCACGTCCAGATACAGCGAGGCCGGTTTGACCATCACCATGTCGGCGCCCTCGGCCAGATCCAGGTCGAGTTCGCGCCGGGCTTCGCGCCGGTTGGCCGGATCCATCTGATAGGTGCGCCGGTCCCCGGTCAGCTGGGAGTCCACGGCCTCGCGGAACGGGCCGTACAGGGCGGAGGCGTATTTGACGGCGTACGCCAGGATCGAGGTGTGCCGGTAGCCGGCCGCGTCGAGCCCGGACCGGATGGCCTGCACCTGCCCGTCCATCATCCCCGAGGGGGAGACCACGTGCGCCCCGTGCTCGGCCTGGGCGAGCGCGATGTCGACGTAGCGCTGCACGGTCTGGTCGTTGTCGATGCGCTCCCGCCCGTTGACGTCGACGCTGAGCACCCCGCAGTGGCCGTGATCGGTGAACTCGTCCAGGCACGTGTCGGCCATGATCACCGTGTCGTCGCCGAACTCGCGGCGCAGCGCCCGCAGCGCCCGGTTGAGCACCCCGTCGTGATCGTCGCCGGCCGAGCCGGTCGGATCCCGGTGTCCGGGCACGCCGAAGACCATCAGCCCGCCCACCCCGGCCTCGACCGCGCGGTGGGCGGCCCGCAGCAGGGTCACGTCGGTGTGCTGATACACCCCCGGCATCGAGGTGATCTCGCGCGGTTCCGCGATCGCGTCGGAGACGAACATCGGCAGCACCAGATGCTCGGGCCGGAGCACGGTCTCGGCCGTGAGCCGGCGCATCGCGGCGGTGGTGCGCATCCGGCGGGGACGATGGTCGGGGAACACGGGCGACCTCCTGAAGCGAACGTGGCGGACATGCGATCCCGGCCGCACCGGTCAGGGTGGGAAGGGGCGCGGACGACCGCGCCCCTCTCCCCCGACCGATCAGCCTGGTCCGCCCCAGGATAGGCGGCAGGTGGTCAGCGGCGCCGCGACTTCTTACGCGGCGGCGGCAGCGCCCCCTCGGCGCGCAGCTTCGCCGCATGCGCGGCCAGCGACTCGACCAGCGGACCGATCTCCGAGACCTCCGGTTCGACGTCCACGCGCAGCCCGAACTCGCGGGCCGTCTCGGCCGTCTTCGGGCCGATGCAGGCCACGATCGTGCGGGCGTGCGGCTTGCCGGCGATGCCGACCAGGTTGCGCACGGTCGACGAGGAGGTGAAGCACACCGCGTCGAAACCGCCGGTCTTGATCATCTCGCGGGTCTCCGCCGGCGGCGGCGAGGCGCGCACCGTGCGGTAGGCGGTGATGTCCTCGACCTCCCAGCCCCGATCGGTCAGGCCCTCGGAGATGGTCTCGGTGGCGATGTCCGCACGCGGCAGCAGCACCCGGTTGACCGGGTCGAGCACCTCGTCGTACGGCGGGAACTCGGCCAGCAGTCCCTCGCTGGTCTGCATGGTGACCTCGGGGATCAGCTCCGGTTCGATGCCGAAGGCACGCACGCGATCGGCGGTCGCCCGGCCCACGCACGCGATGCGCACACCCGAGAACGCCCGGGCGTCCAGACCGAACTCCTGGAACTTCTCCCACACGGCCTTGACCGCGTTGGCGGAGGTGAACACCACCCACTGGTAGCGCCCGTCCACCAGCCCCTTGACGGCGCGCTCCATCTGCGCCGGGCTGCGCGGCGGCTCGACCGAGATGGTCGGCACCTCCTTCGGGATCGCCCCGTGGGTGACCAGCTTGCGGCTCATCACCGCCGCCTGATCGCGGGTGCGCGGGACCAGCACGGTCCAGCCGTAGAGCGCGCGCGACTCCCACCACGACATCCGGTGCCGGGTGCTGACCAGCTTGCCGACGGTGAGCACCAGGGGGCCGACCAGGTCGGCGCCGGCGTCGTTGAGCGTGGCCAAGGTGGCCTCGACGGTGCGCTGGCGGCGCGTGGTGCCCGAGACGGTGATCGCCACCGGGGTCTGCGGGGCCATGCCGTGCTCGACCAGCGCGGAGGCGGTCTCGGCCAGGTAGCCGGCCGCGGCGTGCAGCACCAGCGGGCCCGGGGCCGCGGCCAGTGCCGCCCAGTCCACCCCGGCCCGCACGTCGGCCTCGGTGTGGGCCGAGCCCAGCGCCAGGCCCGCGTAGGCCGGCACCGCGGTGC
>JAJYRZ010000020.1 GCA_021793835.1 Actinomycetes bacterium
ACCCTGGCTCGAGTACTACAACAATCAGCGCCGCCACACCGCACTCGGAGGCCACGCCCCCGCCCACCGGGTGTCACCAACGTGACGGCCGAGTACAGCTAGCGGCCGGGCAGGTAGCTCATCGCCTTGATGGCCACCGGCAGCGTCTTGGCCCACAGCTTCGGCGGCATCCAGCTGGGGCCCGCCATGCCGGTCACCCGCTGGGTGGCCACGGTCTGCGCCTCGGTGTACTTGAGCACCCCGGTCTCGCCGTGGCGCCGGCCCACACCGGACTCGCCCATCCCGCCCATCGGGGCGGCGGTCGAGCCCCAGGCCGGGGCGTAGCCCTCGTCGACGTTGACGGTGCCGGCGCGCAGCCGGGCCGCGATCGCCTCACCGGCCGCGCCGGTGGCCGCCCACACGCTGGCGTTGAGCCCGTATTCGGTGTCGTTGGCGCGCTGGACGGCCTCGTCGATCGAGTCGACCGGGTAGATCGACACCAGCGGGCCGAAGGTCTCCTCGCCGAAGCAGGTCATCGGCTCGGTGACGTCCGCCAGCAGGGTCGGTTCGAAGAACAGCGGGCCCAGGTCCGGGCGGGCCTTGCCACCGGCGAGCACGGTCGCACCCTTGGCCACGGCGTCTTCGACGTGTGCGGTGACGGTGTCGAGCTGGGACTGCGAGATCAGCGAGCCCATCTCGACGCCGAAACCGTAGCCCGGGCCCATGGTCATGTTCTTGACCCGCTCGGTGAGGATCGCGGTGAACTCGTCGGCGATGGAGCGTTCGACGTAGATGCGCTCGATGGAGATGCACAGCTGGCCGGAGTTGGAGAAGCAGGCGCGCACCGCGGCGTCGGCCACCTTCTTCAGGTTCGCCCCGCGGGCGACGATCATCGCGTTCTTGCCGCCGAGCTCGGCCGAGTAGTCGATCAGTCGGCGCGCGGCCTGCTCGGCGAGCAGCTTGCCGGTGGCGGTCGAGCCGGTGAACATCAGAAAATCGGTGTTCTCCACCAGCGCGGTGCCCACCACCGCGCCGGGGCCGGGCACTACCGCGAACAGCTCGCGCGGCAGACCGGCCCGGTAGAGCAGTTCGACCACCGCGAGCGCGCAGTACGGGGTCTGGCTGTCGGGCTTGAGCACCACCGCGTTGCCGGCCAGCAGCGCGGGCACCGCATCGGAGACCGCGAGGGTCATCGGGTAGTTCCACGGCGAGATGATGCCGACCACGCCCTTGGGCTGGTGGCGCACCACGGTCTTGGTCGCGCCCGGGATCATGCCGGGCACCCGGCGCGAGGCCAGGGTCTTCGGGCCGGTGCGCGCGTAGTGCCGGGCGGTCATCGCGATGTCGAGGACCTCCTCCAATGCGGAGGAGCGGGCCTTGCCGGTCTCGGCCTGCGCCATGTCCAGCAGCGCCTCGCGGTTGGCCAGCACCAGGTCGTGGAAGCGGTAGAACACCTGGGCACGCTGGGCCGGGGTGCGCGCGGCCCACAGCCGCTGCGCGATGCGGGCCCGCTCGACCGCTTCGACCGCGTCGGCGCCGTCGCCGACCGGGATGGTCGCCAGGGGCCGACCGGTGAACACCTCGCGGATCTCGCGGGTGGGCCGATCGGCGCGCTCGGGCAGGGCGACGAGTCGGGCGAGTCGGGCGAAGGTGTCTGCGGTGGGCGCGGCCATGGATCCTCCAGAGTGTTCCGTCTGCCCGCCTCCCGTCGCACACGCCACGGAAGGGGGATGGTCGTGACCGTCACACTACCCGCGGTCACACATACTTCGGCGATGACGACCGCGCGCGGGCGCCGAGTAGACTGGTCGGCGCGCCCGGCGCACCCGCCCCGCTCGGGGCGCGCGGTGGAGACCGGGGGCGATCACGCCGGTGGACGAAGGAACATGAGCAGCACCCGCCCCTCCCCGTGGCAGTACGTGACCTACAGCTACGGCCGCACCCTGCCCGAGTCGATGAACGACTGGGTCGCCGAGGATCTCGGCGGCCGCGGCGCCGCCGTGCGCACCTCGATCCGCTTCCTGCTGCCCTATGTGGTGGTGCTGGGTCTTCTGTGGCTGATCCCGGCCGAGCCGGTGATCCTGGCCGGGGTCACCGCGATCATGTTCCTGTCCTTCCTGCCGCTGTCGGTGGCGCTGAACCCGATGTATCGGCGCGGCCGGCTCATGCGTCACGGGATGGACCCGGCACTGGCGGATGCCTGGGTGCGCCGGCGTGACGCGGCGCTGATCAACGAGTACGAGGACCGCTTCAGCCGATAGCCCCGGCCGGTCCGGCGGGCGGGACGGGGCGACCGGACCGCACCGCGTCGGTAGAACGTGTTCTAACCTTGTGGTCGAGCCACCATCGTCGACCGAGAGGCCCACCTGTGAGCGCGCAGACCGATTTCCAGTCCACCTCCCGCACCGTGACCGCCGGCCGGTTCGAACTGCACTACAACGAGACCGGCGCCGACCTGCCGGGCACCCCGGTGCTGTTCCTGCACGGCTCTGGCCCCGGGGTGAGCGGCTGGTCGAACTTCTCCGGCAACTTCGCCGCCTTCGGCGCCGCCCGGCGCACGATCGTCCTCGACATGCCCGGCTTCGGCGGCTCGCCCGCACTGGAGTGGGACGCCTCCTACCCGGTGGTGGCCGCCGAGGCGGTGGCCGCCCTGCTCGACGAGCTCGGCATCGAGCAGGTGGACGTGGTCGGCAACTCGATGGGCGGCAACGTCGCCTGCGAGGCGGCGCTGGCCACCCCGGAGAAGATCCGCCGCATGGCGCTGATGGGCCCGGGCGGACTGGCGGAGAACCTGTTCGCCCCGAACCCGTCGGAGGGCTCGCGCCGGCTGTTCGAGTTCCTGAAGAACCCCACCCGCGAGGGCATGGAGGCCTGGGTGGACACGATGGTCGGCAACCGCGAGGTGGTCAGCGACGAGCTGATCGACGCGCGCATGGCCGCCGCCCTCGAGCCGGGCGCGATCGAGCGCGCCATGGGCGTGTTCGGCTCGATCTTCAACCCGAAGTTCCGCACCGCCCCGCTGTGGACCCGGGCCGCGGGCATCACCCAGCCGACGCTGCTGATCTGGGGCCGCGACGACCGGATGCTGCCCTATGAGGGTGCGCACTTCGCGTTCCGGCAGCTGCCCAACGCCGAGCTGCACGTGTTCTCCAACTGCGGCCACTGGGCGATGATCGAGCAGCGCGAGGCCTTCGACCGCCTGGTGCTCGAGTACTTCACCCGGCAGGACTGATCGCGGGCGGCAGCGGGTACGCGGAGACCGTGAGGTCTCCGCGTCGCCCGGTCCGCACCGCCGCGCTCGGTGCGGCGCTGCTGATCGCGGTGATGGTCGTCGGAACCGCGGTCACCGTCTGGTCGGTGCCGGCGCCGGTGCGCACCGCGATACTCGTCGCGGCGGCCCCGCTGGTGGTGATCGGGGCGCTGGCGAGCCTGCGCGACGGGCCCTGACCGCGGGCCCGCACCCCGGCCTCGGCGCCGGTCGCATGCGGTTACCGGCCGGTAAGTTCTGCGGGCGCGCCTGCCGCACCCCGCCCGCCGCGGCGTTAGGGTGGGGGCCGATCCCGGCAGCACCGAGCCGCAGGCGAGACGAAGGAAAGAGGCCGTCATGACCGCACCGCACAACCCCGCCACCGCCGATCTGGTCGACGAGATCGGCCCCGAGGTGCGCAGCTGCGACACCCAGTTCATCTCCTTCGGCGGGAAGACGAACTTCTCCGGGCCGATCACCACCGTCAAGTGCTTCCAGGACAACGCGCTGCTCAAGTCGATCCTGGGCACCCCCGGAGACGGCGGGGTCCTCGTCGTCGACGGCCAGGGTTCGCTGCATACCGCACTGGTCGGCGACCTGATCGCCGGGCTGGGTGTGGAGAACGGTTGGTCGGGGCTGATCCTGCACGGCGCGATCCGCGACTCCGCGGTCATCGGCACCCTGGACATCGGGGTCAAGGCGCTGGGCACCAACCCGCGCAAGTCCGGCAAGACCGGGGACGGCGAGCGCGATGTGACCGTCAGCTTCGGCGGGGTGGACTTCGTGCCCGGCCACATGCTCTACAGCGATGCCGACGGCATCGTGGTGCGCGACGAGACCGCCGGCGCCTGAACGGCCGGGCGATGAACGCAGCACTCGATCGGCTGGAGGCCGCGGTCCCGCGCACCGGCGCCCCGGTGGCCGCGATCGATCTGGACGCGGTCGACGCCAACGCCCGCTTCCTCGTCGCCGCGGCCGGCGGAGCGCCGATCCGGCTGGCGAGCAAGTCGATCCGCTGCACCGCGGTGCTGCGGCACGTCCTGGACTCCCATCCGGGTTTCCGCGGCATCATGGCGTTCACCCCGGCCGAGGCCGTGCATCTGGCGCGCGCCGGGTTCGGCGACGTGCTGGTGGCCTACCCCTCGGTGGACACCGCCGCGATCGCCGAGGTGGGCAGGGCCCGCGCCGAGACCGGGGCGATGATCCGGCTGACGGTCGACGATCCGGCGCACGTGGCGCTGATCGCCCGGCACCACACCGCGGCCGAGGCCGACCTGTGCCTGGAGGTCGACCTGGGGTGGCGCCCGCTCGGCGGACTGGTGCGGATCGGGCCGAAACGCTCCCCGATCCGCACCCCCGACCAGGCCGCGGCGCTGACCCGCACGATCACCGCGACCTCCGGGGTGACCCTGTCGGCGATGCTCGCCTACGAGGGCCACATCGCCGGGGTCGGCGACATCGTGCCGGGTAAGCCGCTGCGCCAGCTGGCGGTGCGCGGCATGCAGGCCGCCTCGCTGAAGGAGATCGCCGCGCGGCTGCCCGCGGTGATCGCGGCGGTGGAGCAGACCCTGGCCGCGGCCGGGGCGGCCCCGCTCACGCTGGTCAACGGCGGCGGTTCCGGATCGCTGCAGCGCACGGCCGCCGTCGGTGCGGTGACCGAGCTCGCGGCCGGATCCGGGCTCTACGATCCGGTGCTGTTCGACCGCTACCGCTCGCTACGGCTGACCCCGGCGATCGCCTATGCGATGCCGGTGGTGCGCCGCCCGGGCCCGGACATCGCGACCGTGCTCGGCGGCGGCTACCTCGCCTCGGGGGTGCCGGGACCGGACCGGGCGCCGGTGCCGGCGTGGCCGGCCGGGCTGCGCCTGGACCGCGACGAGGGCGCCGGCGAGGTGCAGACCCCGCTGCACGGGGCCGGTGATCTGGCGATCGGCGACCGGGTGTGGCTGCGGCACGCCAAATCGGGCGAACTGCTCGAACGCTTCGCCGAGGTGCAGCTGGTGCGCGGCGGGAAGGTCATCGAGGCCGCGCCGACCTACCGCGGCGAGGGGCTCTGCTTCGTCTGACCGGTCGCGGGCCGGGCCGCGTGGCGCACTGACATGATGGGGTCATGTCTGCGGTTGATCGGACCGACTGGTGCTCGACGCTCTCCGCCCGGGACGAACCGTTGCCCGGCAGCGCCACCGAGGTCGGCGGTTGGGTACTGCTCGAACATCACGGGCCCTGGGGGCGGGATGTGTTCGACGGGGTCGCCTTCGATCCGGAGCTTTCCGCCGCGCTCGAGGCCGCGGTCGACGCGGCCGGGGTGCGGCTGCTGCTGATCCGCCCGCCGGGCCGGATCGATCCCGCCGACGCCGGGCACCGGCTGCTGCTGGCCCCCTCCTCCCCCACCCACACCTGGCTGGAGCAGACCACGCTCGACCGCCCGGCCGATCTGCTCGACCTGGACCTGTCGGCCCTGCGCGGCCCCGCCCCGGGCATCGGCGATCCGGCGGGCGGGCCGGTGACGCTGGTGTGCACACACGGACGTCGCGACCGGTGCTGCGCGGTCGACGGTAGGCCCGTGGCCGCGGCACTGGACGCGGCCGGGCTGCCGGTGTGGGAGTGCTCGCACACCGGCGGGCACCGCTTCGCGGCGGTGTCGATCACCGTGCCGACCGGCTACAACTACGGTCGGCTCGCCCCCGACGAGGCGGTGGCCGCCGCGCGCGGGCTCGCCGACGGCCGGGTGCCGCTGGAGGGTCTGCGCGGGCGCAGCTGCTACGACGCGCACGGGCAGGCGGCCGAGGTCGCGGTGCGCCGGGCCGAGGCGAAGGCCGGCCGCGAATACGGCCCCGGCGCGGTCCGCGTGGGTGAAGCTGCGCTCGAACCGGCCGGTGAGGACCGGGCCGAGCAGGTGCACGCCACCGCGGTGCGGGTCGACGGCGGCCCGGACTACACGGTGCGCACCGTGATCGACCCGCTCGCCGCGCGTCCGGTCAGCTGCGGGGCGGACCCCAAGCCGGTGCATCCGGTCCGGGTGCTGACGGTGACCACGTCATGACCCGGCCGGGGCGACCTGCCCGGCCGCTCCGCTCCGACACCGCCACGGCCGCGATCCTGCTGGCCCTGGCCGGTTACGTCGATGCGATCGCCTTCGTGGTGCTCAAGGGCAGCTTCGTGGCGTTCATGTCCGGCAACACCACCATCATGGCCGCCTCGGCCACCACCGACGCGCCGAATCCGCTCGCGATCACCGGGGCGCTGCTGGGGCTGTTCTTCGCCGGCTGCGTGCTCGGGGCGGGCCTGGCCCGCTGGACCGGGGACCGCTCCACCGTCGTCGTGCTCGCCGTGGTGATCGCCGCGATGACGGCCGGGGCCGCGACGGCTGTCGCCGCCTCGGCGACCGCCGGGATGCTCGTGATCGCCGTGGGCACCGGGGTGATGAACTCGGCGCTGGCGCGCACCGCCGCGGTGCACACGGGTCTGAGCTACGTCACCGGCACCCTGGTGACCTCCGCGCACCGGCTGGTCGACGGGATCGGCACCGCGCACCCGTGGGCGTGGCTGAAGACCTTCCGCTGGTGGCTGCTGTTCGCCTCGGGCGCGGCCGCCGGCGGTATCGCCTACTCCCGACTCGGCGCGCCCGTGCTGTGGCTCGCCCCGGCGGCGGCGGTGTGCGCGCTGGTCTGCGCCGGGCGCGGACCGGATCCGGCGCCCGCCGCCGCATGAACCGGCCCGGGCCCGGCAGGTCGGCCGCGCGTCGCTGACCGCGCGGTCAGGCCGGGGCCGGGCCGCCGACGCGCGCGGAGTTGCCGAACACGGTCACCACGTCACCGGCGGTGAGCTGGCGGCCACGCCGCAGCTCGGTCTCGCCGTTGACCGCGACCTCGCCCTCGGCGACGATCAGCTTGGCCTCCGCCCCGGATTCCAGCAGGTTCGCCAGTTTCAAGAACTGGCCGAGCCGGATCACGTCGTCGCGGATGGGTACCTCGAACACCTCGTCCATGTGCCGATCATCGCCCGGGCGGGCTCAGGCGAGCGAATTGAGCCAGCGGGTCAGCCACGCGGTGGCACTGGTGCCGTCCACGTCGACGACGTAGTCCGTGTAGTTCTGGTGGGCGCCGGAGGCCAGGAAGTTCTCGACCTTGTCGTAGCGCTCGTTGTTGGCGCCCTCGGTGAGCTGCTGCTGCAGCAGCGGGATGCCGCCGGCGTTGAACAGGTCGTCGATCAGGTCCAGCCCGGTGGGGGCGAACCGTTCGGTCTCCGACGAACCGGCGTCGGGACGCTGCTGGACGGCCAGCCCGGCGATCCGACCGACGAAGTCGTCCTGCGGGGCCGCGCAGTACAGGTCGTCGAGGGTGCAGAAGGTGCGCACGTCCCCGGCGACCGCGCCGAAGCCGCCCGGACGGGCGCCGCTGGCGCCCTGACCGATCACCGGCGGGCCGACCAGGTGGTCGCCGACCGAACGCTGCGGATCCGACAGCAGACCCACCCCGGCCAGACGCTCGGGCCCGACGGGGCCGCGGTTGTGGCCGATCGCGGCGGCCAGATCGCCGGCCGCATCCGCGCCCTGGCTGTAGCCGATCAGCGCGAAGCGCGAATCGGGGCACTCACCGGCCAGCTGCGCGATGAGCCCGTCGGCCTTGGCGACCGCATCGGCCTTCGATTCGCCGTAGACCGCGCCCTCCCAGGGGAAGGCGGTGGCCTGGTAGTCGATGTAGTGGGTGCGGGTGCCCGCCCCGAGTCCGCCGGTGACCGACTCGAGCATCCCGTGCCCGATCGCGCTCTTCTCCGGACCGGACTCCCAGGTGCCGGGCACGGCGATGACCTCCAGCGATGCGCAGCCCGGATCCGCTCCGGCCCCGGGGGCGGCGACCATCAGCGCGCCGGCCACCCCCGCTGTAGCCGCCACCGCCGTGATCGCCCTGCGCACCTTCATCATCCCACTCCCTGTGTCGATCGTCACACCCGAGGCGAACGATACCGGAACCTGCGGGCGCGTCGGCACCCGGCTGCACAGAAAAACCCCAGGCTGGGACGGGTGTGGCTGGTGTGACCTGTGAGGCTTGCGGTCGGCCTCGAACGACGCATGCGGGTGTACGGAAGTGGCCGCACGGGAACCCGGTGGCCGACATCGTTCCGGTCGTAGGCGCGGCCACGCTCGTCTCGGCCGGAGCGCTACGCGAACGGAGGAACCCATGACCATGGCGGATCGGATGTTCGACACCCACCCGGCCCTCGACGCGATCGACGGCCCGGCTCTGGCGGCGTGCCTGCAGGCCTGTCGTGAGTGCGCCACCGCGTGCACCGCCTGCGCCGATGCCTGCCTGGCCGAGTCGGACGTGACCGAGCTGATCGCCTGCATCCGCACCGATCTGGACTGCGCCGAGGCCTGCGCGGCCACCGCGGCGATCCTCACTCGGCGCACCGCCACCGATCCGCAGATCGTCAAGGCGCAGGTGACCGCCACCCGGACGATCGCGCGGGCCTGCGCCGAGGAGTGCGAGATGCACGCCGAACACCACGCGCACTGCCGGCTGTGCGCCGAGGCCTGCCGGTCCTGTGAACGGGCCTGTACCGAACTGCTGGCCGCCCTGGAGTGAGCAGAACGGGCCGGACTGCGGAAGGAGATCGTCCACCAATGACAACTGGCCGCAGCGAGACGATGCTCAACTACGGCCAGCGTGTGGGCGGTCTTCCTCGACGGAACCCGTCTTAGGACCTGCGTCCAGCTTAGCAGATGACGGCCTGCCGATCGGGCCGGATGGCCGGGTCGGCGCCCGGTCGTCAGGGTTCGAGGGCGGCGAGCAGTTCGGCGGCCACCGCCCGGCCCGCCCGGTTGGCCCCGATCGTGCTGGCCGACGGGCCGTATCCGGCCAGATGCAGGGTCGGCCGGCCCGCCACCCGGGTGGCCAGGCGGCCGTCCATGGTGATGCCGCCGCCCGGTCCGCGCAGCCCCAGCGGGGCCAGATGATCGAGGGAGCTGCGGAATCCGGTGGCCCACAGGATCGCATCCGCCGCGATCTCGGTACCGTCGTCCCACGCCACGCCGGTGGCGGTGATGCGGGTGAACATCTCCCGGCGGTCGAGGGCGCCCAGGCGCGCGGCGCGCCGGTAGCGGTCGGTCCAGAGCAGGCCGGTCACCGACACCACCGAGCCGGGCGGCAGGCCGCGGCGCACCCGGTCTTCGACCCGGGCCACGGCCGCCCGCCCGACCTCGGGGGTGAACGGTTCGTCGCTGAAGATCGGCGGGGTGCGGGTGACCCACACGGTCTGCGCCACCCCGGCCAGGTCGGCCAGGTGGTCCAGCGCCGAGATCCCCCCGCCGACGACCACCACGGTCTGCCCGGCGAACTCGTCCGGTCCGCGGAAGTCGCGGGTGTGCAGCCGGCGGCCGCTAAAGGTCGCGGCGCCCGGATAGTGCGGGATGAACGGCCGGGTCCAGGTGCCGGTGGCGTTGACCAGTCCGCGCGCGGTGAGCACCTCGCCGGTGTCGGTCTCGATCCGGTAGGGCCCGCCCCGCGGATCGGCCGCCGGGTCGCCGGGCCCGGGCTCGGTCACGCACACCGTGCGCACCGGTCGGCGCACCGCCAGCCCCTCCCGCTGCTCATAGGCGGCGTAGTAGCGGGGCACGGCGCTGGCCGCGGTCACCGCGGTGGGGTCCTCACCGGCGCCGAGGGTGTCGGCCATCGCCATGCCGGGCAGGTCGTGCACGCCGTTGACGGTCGACAGCGTCAGCGACGGCCAGCGGTGCCGCCACGCCCCGCCCGGCCCGTCCTCGGCGTCGAGCACGGTCAGTTCCTCGGCCGCCAGACCGCGGCGGCGCAGGTGGTGGGCGGCCGACAGGCCCGCCTGCCCGGCCCCGATCACCACCACGGAACGGTCTGCGGTGTGCACATCGATCATCGGCGCAACCGGCTAGATGTAGAAGGCGGGGTCGATGTAGCTGGTCGGATCGACCAGCGGGGTGTGCTGCTCGGTCTTGCGCGGGCGCGCCACCGCGGGGATGCCGGTGGCGATCGAGTCGGCCGGCACGTCCCGGGTGACCACGGCGTTGGCCCCGACCGCCGAGTCGGCGCCGATGGTCACCGGGCCGAGCACCTTCGCGCCCGCCCCGACGGTGACCCGGTCGCCGAGGGTGGGGTGGCGTTTGGTCTTGGCCAGCGACTTACCGCCCAGGGTGACCTGGTGATACAGCATCACGTCGTCGCCGATCTCGGCGGTCTCCCCGATCACCACGCCCATGCCGTGATCGATGAAGAACCGCCGCCCGATCCGCGCGCCCGGATGGATCTCGATGCCGGTCAGCCAGCGGGTGATCTGCGCCCAGACCCGGGCCGGGCCGCGGAGGGCGCGCACCTGCCACATCCGGTGCGCGATCCGGTGCGACCAGATCGCGTGCAGCCCGGAGTAGACCAGCGCGTTCTCCACATCTCCCCGGGCGGCCGGGTCGTTGCCGCGCGCGGCTGCCAGGTCCTCGCGCAGCATCGCCAACAGACTCACTACACAGTCCTTCCTCGGCCAGGTCCCGCCCGGCGGGGCGCATCTACCCCCGCCGGGCCGGGCACGATCAGTCGCGGATGTGGTCGAACAGCGGGGTGGAGAAGTAGCGCTCGCCGAAGTCGGGCACCACGACCACGATCAGCTTGCCCGCGTTCTCCTCACGCCGCGCCAACTCGAGCGCCGCCCACACGTTCGCGCCGGAGGAGATGCCGCCGAGGACGCCCTCGCGCACCGCCATGGCACGCGAGACCTCGATCGACTCCTCATAGGGGGCGTCGATGATCTCGTCGTAGATCTCCCGGTCGAGCACCTCGGGCACGAAGTTCGCACCGAGACCCTGCAGCTTGTGCGGGCCGGGCTCGCCGCCGGTGAGGATCGGCGAATCGGCCGGCTCGACCCCGACCACGCGCACGCCGGGCTTGCGCTCCTTGAGGTAGCGGCCCACCCCGGTCAGGGTGCCGCCGGTGCCGATGCCGGCGACGAACACGTCGACCTCGCCGTCGGTGTCCTCCCACACCTCCTTGCCGGTGGTGTCGTAGTGGATCTGCGGGTTGGCCGGGTTGGCGAACTGACGCGCCAGCACCGCGTTGTCGGATTCGGCGACGATGGACTCGGCCTTGGCCACCGCACCGGCCATGCCCTCCGCCCCGGGGGTGAGCACGATCTCCGCGCCGTAGGCGCGCAGCATCATGCGCCGCTCGATCGACATGGTGTCGGGCATGACCAGCACGACCCTGTAGCCGCGGGCCGCGCCGACCATGGCCAGCGCGATACCGGTGTTGCCGGAGGTGCCCTCGACGATCGTGCCGCCCGGGCGCAGCGCACCGGAGGCCTCGGCGGCGTCGACGATCGACACCCCGATGCGGTCCTTGACGCTGTGGGCCGGATTGTAGAACTCCAGCTTGACCGCGACCCGGCCCGGCAGGCCCTCGGTCAGCGCGTTCAGCTCCACGATCGGGGTGCGGCCGATCAGCTCGGTCACGTTTGCGTAGATCCTGCCCATGACGGTCCTTCCAGGGTCGATGGTCTTCGTCGCCGGAGATCGGCGCTCTGGTCGGCCGTCGCTCGCGCGACAGCGGTCCTCATATCCAGTCAACCCGATCGGCGCCGATTTACTTCCCTGCCGTTCCGGTCCGGCCGTGCCTCGGGCACGTGGGTGCTGCCGCCCGCCCGCCCCGGCAGGTCACGGCAGCGTGGTCAGCGGCAGGCTGCGTGCCTCGGCGCCGCCGTGGACCCGCAGGAAGGGCCGGGCCAGTCGGGCGCTCTCGACCTTCGCCCACGCCTCGGCGATCGCGCGCAGCCAGCGCGCCGTGCCCAAGGTGGCGGCCGCGTCCGGATCCGCCCCCTGCGGGGCGGCGCCGGCGGCGGCCGCGGCGTCGGCGGGCGGGGCGGGCACCGGCGGCCACACCGGGGCGACGAGCTTGCGCCCCTCGGCGTCGAAGGCCTCCTGCAACCGATCGATCTCCGCGGTCACCTCGTCGACGATGCGCGCCGGTTCGACCGTGCCGAGCAGCTCCGCGCCCGAGGCCGCGGACTCCAGATCGGTGCCGTCGACGGCCAGCACGTACCGGCCGGTCAGCAGCGCGGTGATCTGCGCGGACCGGTCGGCTTCGAGCACCCACGCCCCGCACAGTCGCGGCAGCCCCGTGGTCGGGCCGATGTCGACGTGCCAGATGGCGGTGCCTGCGCCCGCGGCGCCGACCACCGCGACGGTGTCGGCGGCGGTGCGCAGCAGGTCCGGGTGCGGTGCGGCGTCCTGGGCGGTCATGCCGGTCAGCGTAGCGGTCCTCCCCGGCCGGCGGCCGCAGGCCGAGACCCGGGGTTTACCCGCCCGCCCCGGCGGGCAACCTGCCGGGGTGTCACCGGCGGCGCGGGCCCCGCACGCCGCGGCACACCGCCCGCGCCGCGATCCGACCGTGAACAGGAGGACGACCATGACCGACCCCGTCACCACACCGCTGTCCGCCGAGGACCAGCGCACCACCGGCGACGTCCTGCAGACCGCCCTGGTGGATCTGATCGACCTGTCGCTGATCGGCAAGCAGGCGCACTGGACGGTGATCGGCCCGCACTTCCGGTCCCTGCACCTGGCTCTCGACGAGTTGGTCGACGCCGCACGCGGGTTCACCGACGACGTCGCCGAGCGGGCCACCGCGATCGGTGTCGCCCCCGACGGGCGCGCCGACACGGTCGCCTCGACGACCGTGGCCAAGGGCTTCGGCGCCGGCTGGTCCCCCGACACCGGGGTGATCGACGCGATCGTCGACAACCTGGCCGGGGTGATCGAGCGGCTGCGCAACGGCATCGCGATCACCGAGGACACCGACCCGGTGACCCAGGATCTGCTGATCGCCGTCACCGCACGGCTGGAACAGCTGCACTGGATGTGGCAGGCCCAGCGCGGCTGACCTGCACGTCCCCGGGCCGCAGCACCGCAGAACGACGTCGCGGGCCCGCACCGACCGGCGGTGCGGGCCCGCGACGTGTGGGGCGGACTACTCCTGGTCGGGCGGCATCCGGAGCGCACCCTTGGGATACGGCGCCTCGATGCCGTGCTCCTCGAAGGCGGCCAGGATCCGGCGGCGCAGGGTGCGCTCGACCGCCCACTGGGTGTTCGACCGGGTCATCACCGACAGCCGGATGGTCACCTGGTCTGCGCGCACCGCGTCCACCCCGGCCATCTGCGGGGCGCCGAGCACGCTGGGCCGCAGCGCCTCCTCGGCGACCGCCGCGACCGCCGCCTCCTCGGCGACCTCGATCGCCAGATCGATGTCGGCCGCCGGGGCGACGGGCAGCTTGATCACCGCGTAGGCGTAGTCCTGACTGAAGTTGCCGATCCGCAGGATCTCGCCGTTGCGCACGTACCACAGGGTGCCGAACTCGTCGCGCACCGTGGTCACCCGCATCCCCACGGTCTCCACGGTGCCGATCGCGTCCCCGGTGTCGATCACATCGCCCACCCCGTACTGGTCCTCGAACAGCATGAACAGCCCCGACAGGAAGTCCTGCACCAGTGATTGGGCGCCGAAACCGATCGCCAGACCCAGCACCCCGGCCGAGGCGACGATCGGGGCGACGTTGATGCCCAGGATCGCCAACGACTGGAACACCACCCAGATCAGGATGATGAACGACACCGCCGACTTCAGGACCGAGCCGATGGTGCCGGCGCGTTGGGCTCGGCGCTCGCGCAGCGCCTCCTCCGCGCGCAACGACTGCGGGGCGCGCTCGCGCAGTACCCGCAGCACCGAGGGGCGCTCATGCTTGTCCACCCCGATCTTGCGGGGTTTGGTGATCCGGTCGATCAGCTTGTTCAAGATCCAGCGCAGGATCAGGCCGACCAGGATGTAGACGCCGATCTGGATGGGGCGGTCGACCAGCCACATTTGGCCGGTCTCGGTCAGGCGGAAGGCGAGTACAGACATCCTCATCGACTGTAGGAGCCGGGCCGGACCGACGGCCAGGATTCCTGCGCATCGGCACGCAGGCGCGCCCGATCAGTCGTGGAACCGTGCGGGGCGGCCCTCCTTGCGCGCAGCGACGGCCTCTTCGAAGTTGCCGGTCAGAAGGCGCACCAGCAGCTGACCCAGACCCTCCTGGTTGATGTGGGCGTTCAGCGATCCGGCCTCCAGACCCGACCACAGGGTGCGTTTGGTCAGCTCGATGCCCGGTCGGGAGAACTCGGCGATGCGCTCGCCCAGGTCCAGGCACGACTCGATCAGGTCCTCCGGCGCGACCAGCCGGGAGACCAGGCCGATGCGTTCGGCCTCCTCGGCCGACACGTCCCGCCCGGTGAGCATGATGTCCGCGGCCCGTGAGGTGCCCACTGCGCGCGGCAGCAGATAGCTCAGGCCCAGTTCGGAGGCGGTGAGCCCGTTGTTGATCCCGGCGGCCCGGAAGTAGGCGTCGGTGGAGGCCACCCGGATGTCGGTCGACAGCGCCAGGCACAGTCCCCCGCCGATCGCGGCGCCGTTGATCGCCGAGATCACCGGCTGATGCATCCGTCGTAGCGTCTCGACCACCTGGTCGAGCACCTCCATCGAGCGCAGCGCGATCGTGGCGCGGGTGAGCCCCTCGGTGTGCGGGATGCGCCCTGCCGAGGTCTGATCGGCGCCCGAACAGAAGCCGTGGCCGGCCCCGGTCAGCACCACGGCGCGCACCGTGTTGTCGACGCTGATCTCCTCGAGCTTCTCGCGCAGCGGCACCATGACGTCGAAGGCCATGGCGTTCATCCGCTCGGGGCGGTTGAGGGTCACCATCGCGACCTCGGGGCGGGGACGGTCGACCAGGATGAATTCCATGGACCGACCCTACGAAGCCCCGGTGGCGCACGTCACGTCCGGGACCGGACGGTGGGACCGGGCGGCGCTCACCGGTCGGCCGCGATCTCCTCGGCGAGCAGCACCGCGACGGTGCGCACGACGTCCGGCGCATCGGTCTGGGAGACCACGCCGATCACCGCGTCGCGGACGTAGACGTCCAGCCACGGCCCGGCCGTGTGCACCCCGACGTCGGCGTCGCGCAGACGCATCGCCACCGCACCGATCCGCGTGAGCCGGGGATCGTGCAGCACCATCCAGCGCGGCCGGTCGAACCGCTCATACCAGCCGGCCAGATCCCCGACGCTGGGCACGGGCACCTCCTGCTGGAGCTGCTCGACCACCACCTGCCAGCCGTCGCCGGCGATCCGGTACCGATGCGGGTACCGGGTGCTGGAGACCACCCGCACCGAGGCCGGCAGCCCCGCGCCGGCGAGCAGGGTCCGGAGCCTTTGCGCGGATACCGCCCGCGCGGCCGGCCGCGCCGTGTCGCCGCGGCGGCCGATACGGCCGATACGGTCGCCGCCGGTGCGCGCGGCGCCGCCGGACCCGGTACCGCGGGAGCGGACGCATCCACCCGTGGTCAGGCCGTGCGCCGCTGTCATCGTCGTGTTCATCGTGAACTCCTCCTCCGGTTCTCCGCTGGTCGGCTCCCCGCAGCCGTGTCGGATACGAAAACCACATCGCCGGCCTGCTCGGCGTCGTCGGCCGCCCGGGCCGCATCGGCGCCGGTGGCCACCGCGATCTTGTCGCCGGCGTCGCGCATCACACCGAGCACCAGCCCGACCGCCTCGGCCGCGGTGAAGTGCGTCTGCACCGCGTCGACCACCTCGGCTGGCAGCTGCGCGGGCCGCCAGATCAGGGCGTCGGTCAGCGCGAGCGCCGCGCGGTGGCGGCCTGACAGGGTCCGGTCCGCGTGGTGGTCGACGGCCGCGGACATCTGCTCGTCGCCGGCGGCCGGCGCCGTCCCGCTGCGCAGCGCTGCGCCCCGTCGGCGACCGTGGTGGCGCGCGGCGCGCAGCCGGACCAGTTCCGCGGTCAGCGGGTCCACCGCCGACAGGCGGTCCACGCCGCGTCGGAAGTCGTCGATCGCCGCCCACAGCTGCGCCGATCCGGGCGTGGTGGTCGGCCGTGCCCGCAGCGGGGTCGGGCCGTCCGGGTCGGACACGAACAGCGCATCGAGACCCGCCCGCACCCGCGGCGCCCAGTCGGCGACGTACACCGCGGCGACCACGTCGCGGCTCCGGTCGCCGAAGGCGTCGGTCAGGACGGCGCGCTGCACCCGGTCGACGGCCGAGACGTCCGCACTGAACTGCTCGGCGAACCCTTCGACCGCCTCCCGCTGCGCGGCCGTGGCGCCGGGTCCGACGACCACGCCCGGTCCGGTCGGTGCCGGCAGCCCGAGGGGCGTGCGCACACCGTGCGCGCGACGGCAGCCGCGCCGGCGAGGGAGTCCGGCACGCAGTCGACCAGGACGGACAGCGCGGCGTCGGCCTCGGGCGCCAGCACGGTCAGTGCGGTGGGCCCCGACATGTAGAAGTGCCTGCCGGTCGGATCGTCGTCCATGTGCCTCACCTACTCGCCCGCCTCGTCATCCGGTCTCACCGGCCTCGTCGTCGCCGAGCCGGTTGGTGTTACCCGACGTATCGTGTGGGCATGGCACACCCACAGGCACAGATCTGCCGGAACCTGTCATGACGCGACCGGCCGTGCAGGAACATGCCACCCCGAGCGCGCCCCGCGCCGATGTCGACGAGGTCGATCTGGCGCTGATCAACGCCCTGCAACTCGATCCCCGGGTCTCCTGGACCACGGTGGGTCCGGTCCTGGGCATCGATGCGGCGACCGCGCGGCGCCGCTGGAAGCGCCTGACCGATGCGGGCCTGGCCTGGATCGCGGTGCATCCGGGCGGCCCGCAGCTGCCCGGCCTGGTGGAGGTCACCTGCAGCGCCGGGCACGGCGCCGCGGTGGCCGAGGCGCTCGCGGCGATGCCCCAGGCGGTGCACGTCGAGCGGATCACCGGCGGCCGCGATCTGATGGTGGGCGTCGCCGTGCCCGATCTGGCGGCACTCGACCGGCTGGTGGTCGGGAGGATCGCCACGCTGGAGGGGGTGCGTGACACCCGCACCCAGCTGGTCACCCGCCCCTTCGTCGTCGGCGGGGACTGGCAGGTCGGCGCCCTGGACGCCCAGCAGCGCGCCCAGCTGCCGACCCAGGTCCCGGCCCTGCCGGGCACCGACGCCGCGCTGGACGAGACCGAGCGCCGGATCGCCACCCTGCTGGCCCAGGACGGGCGGATGTCGCTGACCGACATCGCCGGCCAACTCGGCTGCAGCGTCAGCACCGCCTGCCGACGGGTGCAGGCGATGATCGCCCGCCGCGCGGTGGTGCTGCGGTGTGATCTGGCCCAGTCGGTCTCCGGCACCGCGAACGCGCTGTGGCTGTGGTGCCGGGTCCCGCCCGACGAGCTGATGGCCACGGGGCAGCGGATCGCGGCCATGCCGCAGACCCGCGGGCTGTACGCGGTCACCGGCGACACGGCCTCGCTGATGGTGTGCGCCTGGCTGCACACCCTGGCCGACGGGCCCCGGCTGGAGTCGCTTCTGGCGGCCGAGGCACCCGGGCTGACCGTGATCGACCGGGCCGTGGTGCTCGGCTCGGTCAAGCGGATGGGCGGCTGATCGGGGCCGACGGGCGCAGTCACGGATTCGTGCCGACCGACGTGTGGTGAACCGCCCGGCCACTCCCGTCCGGCACGGTCGTTCGACTTCGCGTGCGGCGAAACCGCCCCGCCCGGGTCCCGACCGCCCTAGATTCTGTAGGTCATGGCCTTCAATCTCGCGGACATGATCGAGCACACGATCGACGCGGTCCCCGACCGGATCGCGATCGAATCGGGCGACCGGCAGGTCACCTACGCCCAGCTGGAACAGCGCGCCAACCGGCTCGCCCACCATCTGCGCGCCCGCGGCGTCGCGCCCGGCGACAAGGTGGGGGTGTACACCCGCAACCGCATCGAGGCGGTCGAGGCGATGGTCGGGATCTTGAAGGCGCGCGCGGTGATGGTCAACATCAACTTCCGCTACGTCGAGGCCGAACTGGAACATCTGCTCACCGATTCGGATGCCGTCGCGGTGATCTGCGAGGCCCGCTACGCCGAGCGCCTGACCGCGGTGGCCCCGCGCTGCCCCGAGCTGCGCGCCGCCGTGGTGATCGACGACCTGGCCTCCGACACCGCGGCCGAGACGATCGGCAACGCCGCCGAGGTCGCCGCGGCGCTGTCGCCTGCGCTGCCGGCCACCGGCTACGAACAGGCGCTGGCGGCCGCGGATCCGGTCCGCGACTTCGGTGAGCGCTCGGCCGACGACGTGTTCATGATCTACACCGGCGGCACCACCGGGCATCCCAAGGGCGTGATGTGGCGGCACGAGGACGTCTGGCGGGTGCTCGGCGGCGGCATCTCGATCACCACCGGCGAATACCTGCCCGACGAGTGGGCCCAGTCCCGGCAGGCCGCGGCCACACCGCAGCTGGTGCGCTATCCGATCCCGCCGCTGATCCACGGCGGCAGCCAGTGGGCGATCCTCACCGGGCTGCTCACCGGCGGCAAGGCCGTGGTGTATCCGGAGTTCGACGCCGCGCGCACCTGGCAGATCGTGCAGGACCACCAGGTGTCGGTGCTGTTCATCGTCGGCGATGCGATGGCCCGGCCCATGCTCGCCGCCCTGCAGTCCGGCGACTACGACACCTCGTCGCTCAAGGCGCTGACCTCCTCGGCCGTGCAGTTCTCCCCCGACCTCAAACGCGCCTACGCCCGCGCCCTGCCGGAGGTGGTGATCACCGATTCGATCGGCTCGTCGGAGACCGGTTTCTCCGGGGTGGCCAAGGTGACGGCGGACGCCGCCTACTCGGCCGGCCCCCGGGTGCGGATCGACGCCTCGACCTGCGTGCTCACCGAGGACGGCCGGAAGGTCCAGCCCGGATCGGGCGAGATCGGGTTCATCGCGCGCGCCGGCCATCTGCCGCTGGGCTACTACAAGGACGAGGCGAAGACCGCGGCGACGTTCAAGG
Source organism: Actinomycetes bacterium (assembly GCA_021793835.1). Lineage (GTDB taxonomy): Bacteria > Actinomycetota > Actinomycetes > Mycobacteriales > Mycobacteriaceae > Tomitella. Next base: position 19,102 of record JAJYRZ010000020.1, read on the forward strand.
TGATCGACGGGGTCCGCTATGCGATCCCCGGCGACTACGCCACCGTCGAGGCCGACGGCACGGTGACCATGCTCGGCCGCGGCTCGGTGTCGATCAACACCGGCGGGGAGAAGGTGTATCCGGAGGAGGTGGAGGCGGCGCTGAAATCCCATCCGGGGGTGCTCGACGCGCTGGTGATCGGGGTGCCCGACGAGCGGATGGGGCACGCCGTGGCCGCGGTGCTGGCCCGCCGGCCCGGCACCGAGGTCGACTTCGACGAGCTCGACCGCCACGTGCGCACCCGTGTCTCCGGCTACAAGACCCCGCGCGCGCTGTGGTGGGTCGAGCAGGTGCGCCGCTCCCCGGCCGGCAAACCCGACTACCGCTGGGCCGCGTCGGTGGCCGCCGAGCGCGCCCCGGACGCGGTGTCGGCGCGGTACGCCCCGCGCTGATCCGCCCCCCGCACCGCCGGCCCCCTGCCGCTCCCTGCGCCGCGCCCCTCGGGCGCCCGCGGTCACACGCGCAGGGCGGTCAGCGGGGCCACGGGGATGTTGCAGCCGAGCGTGAGCACCAGCATGATCAGCGGCGCGTAGCGGCGGTGGTACCACTGGCGCGGCGCGACCCCGCGAAGCCGGCCGCGGGTCCACACCGCGAACGCCACCGCCAGCCCGATCAGCGCGAGCACCGCCAGTGCGTTGTAGGCCAGCGCCCCGGCCGGATCCAGACGCAGCAGCGCGTCGATCGCCCGAGTGCTGCCGCAGCCCGGGCACACCACGTGCAGCCAGGTCTTCGACGGGCACGGCGGGATGATCCCGCCCGGGGTGGACGGATCGGCCCAGCGGATCGCCGCGGCCACGGCGATCACCATCGCCGCCACGGCCGCCGGCGCACCGACGGCCCGCCACCGCGCACGCGGCGCGGCGGCCACCGGCGGCGGGGTCGGCCCGAGGCGCGGATCCATGGGTGTGGTCACGGCGAGGCGGAGGCGATGGTCGGCTAGGACAGGACGCTGATGTAGCCGACGAAGAACAGCAGGCCGATCACCGCGCTGATGATCGCGAAGTTCTTCGCCTCCTGGGAGGCCTGCACCGCGCCCGCCCAGTCGCCGACCGACAGTCGGGTGTTGACCTGGCTGGCCTTGACGATCGACACGATGCCCAGCGGCAGACAGCAGAACACGGTGACCAGCACGGCCCACACCATGTGGTTGTCCGGCGGTCGCTGCCGCCCGCCCGGGTACGGGCCGTAGCCGTATCCCCCGCCCTGGTACGGGCCGCCCGCGTAGGGGCCGTGCGGATACGGCGCAGGTCCGCCGCCCGGATAGGGGCCCGGATCGGGCGGATAGGCGCTGTACTGGTCGGGATCCGTCGGCCGACCGCCGGGGAACGGATCGGGCGGGCCGCCGAAACGGGGCCACCGCTCCGGATCATGCTGGTCCGGCCGGTCTTCCGGTTCCTGCGCCATCGTGGCCACACCCCGTTTCGCTCGGTCGGCCCCGGCCGGTGACACCGGTCCGGCGCGGATCGGTTCCACGCCGGGTGCGGGGCCGGCTCACCATATATCGGCGGCTGTGACCTGCGCACCCGACCGGACCGGTGGCCGCGGCGATCACGATCGCCGCCACGGCTGCCGGGGTCAGACCTGCAGCGCGGTCAGCGGCGCGACCGGGATGTTGCGCACCACCGTCCACCCGAGCACCAGCACCAGCACCGTCGCCGGCGCGTAGCGCAGCTGATGCCACCGCCGGTGGAACCGGCCGGTGGCCCGCGCCCGGGTCCACTGGACCAGCGCCACCGCCAGCATCACCAGGCCGAGCACCGCCAGCGCGTTGTACGCCAGAGCGGCACCGAGATCGAGTTCGACCAGCGCCTGGATCGCCCGCGTGCTGCCGCAGCCGGGGCAGACCACGCCCAGAAACGTCTTCGACGGGCACGGCGGGATGATCCCGCCCGGGGTGGCCGGATCCGCCCACCCGATCGCCGCCGCCGCACCGGCCGCGGCCACCAGTGTCACGGTCGGCGGCCCGTATCGGCCGCACCTCGATCGCGCCCGGCGCCGGCCACCGATGTCCGGGGCCGGCGCCGGGCGCACCCCGGCCGGACTAGAAATCGCCGAACCCGAGGACGAGGATGTAGATCAGGCCGAACACCGCACCGATCGCGGCGGCCGCGATCGCGAAGTTGCGCGCATCGGTCGCCGACTTCGTCGCACCGGCCAGGTCGCCCTGGGCGACCTTGGCGTTGACCTGGTTGGCCTTGACGATCGACACGATGCCCAGCGGCAGGCAGCAGAACACGGTGGTCAGGATCGCGAACACCATGTTGTTGCTCGGCGGCGCCTGCCACTGGTCCTGGCCGCCCGGGTATCCGGCGGCGGGATACGGGGTCTGACCGCCCGCATACGGATCCGGCGCCTGGCCGGGGTGTCCGCCGTAGCCGTAGCCGTAGCCGCCGGCGTACCCGCCCGCCGCGTCCTGACCGCCGCCCTGGTTCTGCTCCCAGCCCTGACCCGGATTCTGATTCCAGCCCGGCCCCGGGTTCTGCTCCCGGCCCTGTCCCTGGTTCTGTCCACCCGAGTTCGGGTTGCGCGGCCCCTGATAGGGATTCTGTGTCATCGTCGTCTCTCCTGTCCGGTCGGTCGGCCCGCACCCGGCGCAGATCCCACCGGATCGGATCGCCGCAGGCCGTGATCGCGGATCACGCTAAGTCGCACCGCGGTGCACACGCATGGGGGCGGCCCCCGTGGACAGGAGCGCTGTGAACCGGTATGCGCAGCGATGACCTGCGCAGCCGAGCGGGTGTGCGCCCGGGCCTGCGGCGGCGGCGCCCGCCCGGATACCGTCGAGGTGACAGACCCCACCGGTATTGGAGGATCACGTGCATCGCACCATCGGCGGCCTGGCCGCCGTCACCGCCACCGCTCTGCTGCTGGCAGCCTGCGGTTCCACCGACGACGGCGCGGCCGAGGCCCCCGGCGACGAGGCCGTGTCCGTCACCGAGGAGCAGACGGCCGACGACGGTGAGGAGCTCACCGTGCAGACCGCCGCGGTGTTCGCCGAACCGGACGCCACCGCCCCGGCGATGACCTACGACCCGGAGGCGATCCCGGTCGGGGCCGAGGCGATGCTGACCGTGACCACCGACGAGGACGAGACCGCGGTGCGGCTGACGGTCGACGGGCTCGAGCCGGATCGCGAGTTCGGTGCGCACGCCCACGTCGGCCGGTGCGGCCTGGATCCGGCCGATTCCGGTCCGCACTATCAGGACGAGGCCGATCCGGAGGCCGGGCCCGATGCGCCGTCCACCGATCCGGCGTTCGCCAATCCGGACAACGAGCTGTGGCTGGACTTCACCACCGACGACCAGGGCAGCGCCGAGGTGTCCGCACAGGTGCCGTGGAACTTCCGGGACGGCGGCGCCCAGTCGCTGGTGATCCACGAGCACGGCACCGCCACCGGCGACGGTGAGGCCGGCACCGCCGGGGACCGGTTGGCCTGCGTCGACGTCGTCTGGTGACCGCGCAGGCGCGCTAGAACATCACCCCGGCGAACGGTGCCTCGGGCACCGCGAACAGCCGGTCGAGCACGGTGACCACCCGGTCGCCGGGCGCGGCGCCGCCGAGCAGTCCGGCCTCGGCCAGCACCCGCCAGGGTGTGCCGCCCAGATAGGCCGCGGCGAGCGTGGCCACGTCCACGCGGGCGTCGACCTCGGCGCCGGGGTCGGCGGGCGTGGCCCCGCCGGCGGTGATCCGGTAGACGCCGGTGTTGGCCGGCAGCAGCGGGTCGTCGACCGCGAGGATCACCGCGTCTCCGGGCGTCCCGGCATAGCTGCGCGTAGCCAGTGCGGCCGGCACGTCGAGCAGCCGCAGCCAGGTCTCATCGCCCACTGCGGTGGTGCGTGCGGCGCGCGGATCGGTGAGCAGGTGCGGCAGCGCGTCGTCCACGGGCCGATCGGGCAGTTCGAGCACGTCCACCAGGTCCAGGCCGAGCAGGAAGGCCAGCAGGTCGCGCCGGGCGGCGGCCGAGGGCGCGTACAGCTCCTCGACGATCACGGTGCGCTCCGGCGAGGTGAACCAGCCGGCCGTGTCGGCCGGCCGGTACCGCACGTAACCGTCTTCGGCGCCCGCGGCGCCGTGCACGGCCAGATAGCGTGGCCCGGGCGTCGCCTCGGCCCACAGTCGGCGGTTGTTCCACCACTGGTCCCCGCGGGTGATGGTGCCCGGGCGCGCGGCGGGCACGGCCGTGACGATGCGCTGCGGCAACGCCTGGTCCTCGGCGTCGACCAGCCGCACCGCTCCCCGGTCGACCGCGGCCGCGACCTCGGGGCGCAGCACCGCGTCCTTCTTCTCGATGCGCAGGGTGCGCAGCTCGCTGGCCACCGCGTAGCCGAAGCGGCCGTAGATCGTGCCCTCGGAGGCCCGGAGGGTCGCCACCGCCACCCCGCGGTCGCGCTGGCCGCCGAGTTGGGCGCGCATCAGCGCCGAGAGCACCCCGCGCCGGGTGTGGGTGGGCAGCACCCCGACCCGGGTCACCGCGGCGTGGGCCAGCCGCGCCCCGCCGGGCACGGTGAGCTCCCCGGTGGTCGAATCGGCCGCCCCCACGAGCTGATCGCCGATGAAGCCGCCGACCATCCGGCCCTTCTCGACCAGCGTGAACACGTCCCCCTCCGGGTGCGGCGGTCGGGGCCGCATACCGACCATCGCGGTGCGGAACACCGCGAGCCCGGCGTCGACGTCGGCCGGATCGGTCAGGATGCGCACCGACGGAGTCTCCCGCCCGTGCCGATGTGTGCTCACGATCAGACCTGGACCGGGCTGAGCGGGTGCAGCACGGGCAGCACCTCTAAGTGCGGGCGCAGCGCGGCGGCCGCGAACTTCACCGCCAGCCCGCGGGTGTGGCTTTCCTGCGCGGCGAGATCCGCCCAGCGCTCGATGGTGATGTAGGTGCCGGCCAGCACCGTCGACTCGTAGAGCTCGTAGGACTCGCATCCCGGCTCGGTGCGCGACTTGGTCACCAGCTCGGCGAGGATCTTGTGCACCTCGCCCTCCGCCCCCTCCACCGGGGTGTAGACGGTCACCACGTCGATGTGTTCGTCCTGGCTCATCGGGACCTGCTCCTCGCCTCGGTGCTTCTCGGTCGTCCGGGCCGCCGCGTGCGGCCCGGTCACACCACCGTACTGCCGACCGCCCGACCACCACATATGGTGCCTCCCGCTCATCGAACCACAGGTACTTGGGATCCAGGCCACTCGCCTGAGGCTGTGCTTCGGCCCGGCAAGGTGTACCTTGGGCTCGGCGGATCCACAGTCCCACCGGTCGCGGATCCCACCGGCGGCCGGGGGCGACAAACACAGGAACAGGGGCAGCGTGAGCACGAAACTGATCGACAGCGTCAAGGCGATCGACTGGAACTCCATCGAGGACCAGACCGACCTGGACGTCTGGCACCGGGTGGTCAACAACTTCTGGGTGCCCGAGAAGGTGCCGCTGGCCAACGACGTGCCCAGCTGGTCGACCCTGTCGGCGGACGAGCAGCTGCTGGTCATGCGCGTCTTCACCGGCCTGACCCTGCTCGACACCATGCAGGGCACGGTCGGCGTGATCGAGATGATGCCGGACTCGATCACCCAGCACGAGGAGGCGGTGCTGACCAACTTCGCCTTCATGGAGTCCATCCACGCCAAGAGCTACAGCTCGATCTTCTCCACCCTGGCCACCTCCACCGAGATCCAGGCCGCGTTCGACTGGTCCGAGGAGAACGAGTTCCTGCAGCGTAAGGCGCAGATCATCCTGCGCTACTACGTGGGCGACGATCCGCTGAAGAAGAAGATCGCCTCGGTGATGCTCGAGTCGTTCCTGTTCTACTCGGGATTCTTCCTGCCGCTGTACTACTCCTCGCGCGGCAAGCTGACCAACACCGCCGACATCATCCGGCTGATCATCCGCGACGAAGCGGTGCACGGCTACTACATCGGCTACAAGTTCCAGCGCGGCTTCGAGCACGAGTCCGCCGACCGGCAGGAAGAGCTGCGCGACTACGCGTACTCGATGCTGATGGAGCTGTACGAGAACGAGGTCGACTACGCCAAGGACCTCTACGACGAGATCGGCTGGACCGACGAGGTGCTGCCGTACATGCGGTACAACGCCAACAAGGCGCTGTCGAACCTGGGCTTCGATCCGCTGTTCCCGGCCGACGACTGCGTCGTCGCCCCGGAGATCCTGTCCTCGCTCGATCCGGGCGCGGCCGAGAACCACGACTTCTTCTCCGGTTCGGGCAGCTCCTACGTGATCGGCAAGCAGGAGGCGACCTCGGACGACGACTGGGACTTCTAGTCGCCTGACCCCGACCGGCAGGTCACAGGCGCGGGGCCGAGCGTGATGC
>JAJYRZ010000219.1 GCA_021793835.1 Actinomycetes bacterium
GGTGCCTGTGATGACCGCCGCCGATTCCGAGTCCACCCCGCCGCGCCGGCCGTTCACCGTCGGCGAGCGTGTCCAGCTCACCGACGGCAAGGGGCGCAAATACACGGTGGTCCTCGCCGAGGGCGGATCCTTCCACACCCACCGCGGCATCATCGCCCACGACGATCTGCTCGGCTCCGACGAGGGCGTGGTCGTCGAATCGACCAGCGGCTCGCCCTATCTGGCGCTGCGTCCGCTGCTGACCGACTACGTGCTGTCGATGCCGCGCGGGGCGCAGGTGATCTATCCCAAGGACGCGGCACAGATCGTGCACGAAGGCGATGTGTTCCCGGGTGCGCGGGTGCTCGAGGCGGGCGCGGGCTCCGGCGCGCTGACCTGCTCGCTGCTGCGCGCGGTCGGCGAGACCGGCACGGTGATCTCCTACGAGGTGCGCGGCGATCACGCCGACTACGCCGAGCGCAACGTCGCCGAGTTCTTCGGCGGCGTCCCGGACAACTGGCAGCTGCGGGTGGCCGATCTGGCCGAATTCGACGCCGAACGGCACGGCGGCCCGGTCGACCGGGTGGTCCTGGACATGCTGGCGCCCTGGGAGGTGCTGCCGGCGGTGCGCGGGGCACTGGTGCCCGGCGGGGTGCTGGTGGTCTACGTCGCCACGGTCACCCAGCTTTCGCGGGTGGTCGAGGAGCTGCGCACCCAGGAGTGCTGGACCGAACCGCGCGCCTGGGAGTCGCTGGTGCGCGAGTGGAACGTGGTCGGACTGTCGGTGCGCCCCTCGCACCGGATGCACGGACACACCGCCTTCCTGGTCACGGCCCGACGGCTGGCCGACGGCACCGTCACTCCGCGGCCCGAGCGGCGTGCCGGGAAGGGCTGAGACCGGCCCGAAAACCCGTCGGCGCCGACCGGTAGCGTGGAAACCGAACAGGGGAGGAGCGCCGATGAGCACACCTGAGGGACAGTCCACACCGCGCGCGATGGAGTACGCCGATGCCCAGCGCACGGCAGCCGATCTGCAGGAGCGTGTCGACGCGCTGACCGTGCGCAACACCCGGCTGATGGAGACCCTGAAGGAGGCCCGCGGCCAACTGCACGTGCTCCAGGAGGAGGTCGACCGGCTCGGCCAGCCGCCCTCGGCGTACGGATACTTCATCGGCGGGGACGCCGAGACCCAGTCCGCGGACGTGTTCACCGCCGGTCGGCGCATGCGCGTCTACAGCTCGCCCAACGTGCCGGTCGAGACGCTGGTGCCCGGCCAGGCGGTGCGGCTGAACGAGGCGATGACCATCGTCGAGGGCACCGACTACGAGCGGGTCGGCGAGATCTGCCAGGTGCGCGACGTACTGCCGGGCGGCGACCGTGCCGTGGTCATCGGCCACACCGAGGACGAGAAGGTGGTGCGGCTGGCCGGTCGGCTGCTGTCCGACGACACCGATCCGGACTTCCGGCCCTTGCGCACCGGCGACTCGCTGATGGTCGACGCCAAGGCCGGGTTCGCCTTCGAACGCATCCCCAAGGCCGAGGTCGAGGACCTGGTGCTCGAGGAGGTGCCCGACGTCGGCTACACCGACATCGGCGGGCTCGGCCCACAGATCGAACAGATCCGGGACGCGGTGGAACTGCCGTTCCTGCACGCCGACCTGTTCCGCGAATACGCGCTGCGCCCGCCCAAGGGCGTGCTGCTCTACGGCCCGCCCGGATGCGGTAAGACCCTCATCGCCAAGGCGGTCGCCAATTCGCTGGCCAAGAAGATCGCCGAGGCGCGCGGGGAGGACGGGGACGCGGCCCGCTCCTACTTCCTGAACATCAAGGGCCCGGAGCTGCTCAACAAGTTCGTCGGCGAGACCGAACGCCACATCCGGCTGATCTTCCAGCGGGCCCGGGAGAAGGCGTCCGAGGGCACCCCGGTGATCGTGTTCTTCGACGAGATGGACTCGATCTTCCGCACCCGCGGCACGGGGGTGTCCTCCGATGTCGAGACCACGGTCGTCCCGCAGCTGCTCAGCGAGATCGACGGCGTAGAGGGTCTGGAGAACGTCATCGTCATCGGCGCGTCCAACCGCGAGGACATGATCGACCCGGCCATCCTGCGACCGGGCCGACTGGACGTGAAGATCAAGATCGAGCGCCCGGACGCGGACGGTGCGCGCGACATCTTCTCCAAGTATCTGACCGCCGACCTGCCGCTGCACACCGAGGACCTGGCCGCTGCCGGCGGGGACCGGGAGGCCACGGTCGCCGAGATGATCGACCGGGTGGTCGAGCGGATGTACGCCACCGGCGAGGAGAACCGCTTCCTGGAGGTCACCTACGCCAACGGGGAGAAGGAGATCCTGTACTTCAAGGACTTCAACTCCGGGGCGATGATCGCCAACATCGTCGACCGGGCGAAGAAGACCGCGATCAAACAGCTCCTCGACACCGGCCAGTCCGGGGTGCGTCTGGCGCACCTGATGGGCGCGATCGTCGCCGAGTTCGCCGAGAACGAGGACCTGCCCAACACCACCAACCCGGACGACTGGGCGCGTATCTCGGGCAAGAAGGGCGAACGCATCGTCTACATCCGCACCCTGGTCTCGACCGGCCCCGGCGACGACGGGGCGGTCGCCTCCGCCCGGGCGGTCGACGCCATCGACGGCGGCACCGGCCAGTACCTGTAGAGAAAGAGAAGGCTCACCGGCATGCAGCGCATCATGGGCACCGAGGTCGAGTACGGCATCTCGTCCCCGGGCGATCCCGCAGCCAACCCGATCGTCACCTCCACCCAGGCGGTGCTCGCCTATGCGGCGGCCGCCGGGGTGCCCAGCCGTCAGCGCATCCGCTGGGACTACGAGCCGGAGTCGCCGCTGCGCGATGCGCGCGGGTTCGACCTGTCGACGCCGGGGCCGGCCCCGGTGATCGACGCCGACGAGCTCGGTGCGGCCAACATGATCCTGGTCAACGGCGCCCGGCTCTACGTCGACCACGCGCACCCGGAGTACGCCACCCCCGAGGTGCTCGATCCGCTCGATGCGGTGATCTGGGACAAGGCCGGCGAACGGGTGATGGAGACCGCGGCCCGGCACATCGCAGCGGTGCCCGGCAACCCGCGCCTGCAGCTGTACAAGAACAACGTCGACGGCAAGGGTGCGTCCTACGGCAGTCACGAGAACTACCAGATGGACCGGCAGACCCCCTTCGAGTCGATCGTCGACGGGCTGCTGCCGTTCTTCGCCTCCCGGCAGGTGGTGTGCGGTTCGGGCCGGGTCGGGCTCGGCCAGCAGGGCCAGACCCCGGGCTTCCAGCTCTCCCAGCGCGCCGACTACATGGAGGTCGAGGTCGGGTTGGAGACCACGCTCAAGCGCGGGATCATCAACACCCGCGACGAGCCGCACGCCGATGCGGAGAAGTATCGGCGCCTGCACGTGATCGTGGGCGATGCGAACCTGGCCGAGACCTCCACCTATCTCAAGCTCGGCACCACCGCGCTGGTGCTCGACGTGATCGAGGCCGGGGTGGACCTGTCTGCGCTCGCGCTGCGTGATCCCGTCCACGCCGTCCACACCATCAGCCACGATCCGACGCTCACCGCCCGGGTGGAGCTGGTCGACGGTCGCACCATGACGGGGCTGGAGCTGCAGCGCGCCTACCTGGACGCGGTCGCGGCGCACCGCAGCGCCACCGGCGCCGACGATGAGCGCGGAACCGACGTGCTCACCACCTGGGCCGAGGTGCTCGATCTGCTCGGCGACGATCCGCTGTCGGCGGCGCATCTGCTCGACTGGCCGGCCAAGCTGCAGCTGCTCGAGGGATTCAAGCAGAGGGAGAACCTGGGCTGGGCCTCGCCGCGGCTGGCGCTGATCGACCTGCAGTACTCGGATGTGCGGCTGGACAAGGGCCTGTACAACCGCCTGGTCGCCCGCGGTTCGATGCGCCGACTGGTCACCGAGGAGCAGGTACTCCATGCGGTCGACCACGCACCGACCGACACCCGCGCCTACTTCCGCGGCGAGGTGCTGCGCCGCTACGGCGACCAGGTCGTGGCCGCCAGTTGGGATTCGGTGATCTTCGACGTCGGCACCGCGCGCAACGTGCGGGTGCCGATGCCCGAGGCGCGCCGGGGCACCCGCGACCACGTCGAGGAACTGTTCGCCGAGGCGGCCGACGCCGCGGCGCTGGTGGACGCGCTGACCCGCTGACGGCAGCGGCGCCGGTAAGGTTCGAGGTGACGGCTTTCACCCCGTCGATCAGGTGGCATCAGGCAGGAGGCGTTCATGGCACAGCAACAGACCCGGGCCGGTGGCGGCGGCGGTGACGACGAGCAGGTCGGCGGCGGCCCGGCGGGTCAGGAACAGCGGGCCGCGATGGCCGCGGACACCGACGATCTGCTCGACGAGATCGACGATGTGCTGGAGGAGAACGCCGAGGACTTCGTGCGCGCATATGTGCAGAAGGGCGGGCAGTGATCGGGCCGCTCGGCGTGGCCGGCCTGCCGCCGGCCGGAGCGGCCTCGTTCGTCGACCATCTGCGCCGCACGGCCCCGGAACTGTTGCCCGCCAGCGTGCCCGGAGCCGACGCCCCGGCCCCCGATCCGGCGCCGCACGGCACCACGATCGTCGCGTTGACCCACACGCGCGGGGTGCTCATCGCCGGTGACCGCCGGGCCGATCGGAA
>JAJYRZ010000220.1 GCA_021793835.1 Actinomycetes bacterium
GCTGGGCAGGCCCGAATCCGAGGACCCCTCGCGCGACCGCAGCTCCGACCCGGTCACCGGTGAGGACACCCCCGAGGGCGACACCTTCGGCCCCGAAGGCGCCGGTGAGCGCCCGTGAGCGACCACACGATCATCACCACGCTGATCCCGCTGCCGGTGCTGCTGCCCTTCCTCGGGGCGGCGGTGACCATGGCGGCGGGCCGCTGGCCGCGCTTCCAGCAGATCACCTCGATCACCGTGCTCACCGCCGTGCTCGGGGTGGCCGCGACCCTGCTGGTCTTCGCCGACCGACACGGCCCCGTCGCCCTGCAGGTCGGCGGCTGGGCCACCCCCATCGGCATCACCCTGGTCTCCGACCGGCTGTCCGCGCTGATGCTGGTCGTGGCCTCGGTGGTGCTGCTGACGGTCATGGTCTACGCGGTCGGCCAGGGCATCCGGGACGGCGACGAACACCAACCGGTGTCGATCTTCCAGCCGTCGTACCTGGTCATGGCGGCCGGGGTGGCCAACGCCTTCCTCGCCGGCGACCTGTTCAACCTCTACGTCGGCTTCGAGGTGCTGCTGGCCGCCAGCTTCGTGCTGCTGACCCTGGGGGCCTCCAGCGACCGGGTCTCGGCCGGGGTCACCTACGTGATGGTCTCGATGCTCTCGTCCATCGTGTTCCTGGCCGGCATCGCCTACGCCTACGCCGCCACCGGCACGCTGAACCTGGCGCAGATGTCCGAGCGTCTGGCCGAGCTGCCCACCGGCACCCGGTCGATGATCTTCGCGGTGCTGCTGGTGGCCTTCGGCATCAAGGCCGCGGTGTTCCCGCTCTACAACTGGCTGCCCGACTCGTATCCGACCGCCCCGGCCCCGATCACCGCGGTGTTCGCCGGGCTGCTGACCAAGGTGGGCGTGTACGCGATCATCCGCGCCCACACCCTGCTGTTCCCGGGCGGGGAGCTCGACGCGGTGCTGATGATCGCGGGTCTTGCCACCATGCTGTTCGGCATCTTCGGTGCGATCGCGCAATCGGACATCAAACGGATGCTCTCGTTCACCCTGGTCAGCCACATCGGCTACATGATCTTCGGCGTCGGGCTCGGTTCGGCGATCGGACTGACCGGCGCGATCTACTACGTCGCCCACCACATCGTGGTGCAGACCGCGCTGTTCCTGGTGGTCGGGCTGATCGAACGCCAGGCCGGCTCGGCCTCGCTGCTGCGCCTGGGCGGCCTGGCCGCGACCAGCCCGGTGCTGGCCATGCTCTACCTGGTGCCGGCGCTCAATCTCGGCGGCATCCCGCCGTTCTCCGGCTTCATCGGCAAGGTCACCCTGCTCGAGGCCGGCGCCGACGACGGCTCGGTGCTGGCGTGGGTGCTGGTCGCCGGGGCGGTGATCACCAGCCTGCTGACGCTGTACGCGGTGGTGCGGGTGTGGACCAAGGCGTTCTGGCGTTCACGCGCCGACGCCCCCGAGGGCCACCTGGTCAGCGCCCGACCCCAGGTGCTGCTCGACGACGCCCCGGACGTGGCGCTGGCCGAGCGCGCCGATGTGGGCCGGATGCCGGTGCTGATGCTGCTGCCGACCGTCGCCCTGGTGGGGGTGTCGCTGGCGATGACCGTGTTCGCCGGGCCGCTGGTCGGCTACAGCGAGCGCGCCGCCGAGAACCTGATCGACCGCGAGGGCTACATCGAGGCCGTGCTCGACGCACCCGACGCCGACCACCTGGACCAGGGCGGTGAGCGCTGATGCGTCTGCGCGATCGGATCGCCGTGCCGCGCACCGGCCGGGACCTGGCGGTGATGCTGTGGGTCATCGCGTGGCTGACCGCCGTGTGGGTGCTGCTGTGGGGGTCGATCACCTGGGGCAACATCATCGGCGGATTCCTGGTCTCGCTCGCGGTGCTGCTGGTGATGCCGCTGCCGCCGATCCCGGTGGAGGGGCGGGTCCATCCGCTCTCGCTGCTGCGTCTGGTCGGCCGCATCGCGGTGGACCTGGCCAAATCCTCGGTGGAGGTGGCGTGGCTGTCGTGCCGGCCGGGCCGTCCGCCCAAGACCGCGATCCTGCGGGCCGATGTGTCCATCCGCTCGGACCTGGTGATGGGCCTGCTCATCGACGCGATCAACATCGTGCCCGGCACCATCGTGCTCGAGATCGACCGCAAGGCCGGCTATCTGTACATCCACGTGCTCGACGTGGACACCCCGGCCAAGGTGGACCGCTTCTACGCGATGGTCGCCAATCTCGAGCACCTGTTCATCCGCGCCTTCGAACGCGAGGAGGACTGGCAGGAACGCGCGCCGATCCCCCCGCCGACCACGCCCCCGCCCGGGCGGCGCCGCCGCCGGCTGGCTCGTCAGCGTCGCCGGATCGCCGGTCTGGTCTCCGACCGGATCGACGACGTGCCCCGTGACCGTCCGCGCAGCAGAGGAGAACGATGACCGTCACCTTCATCGTCGCCGGGGCCTTCCTGGTCGCAGCCGCCGCGCTGTGCGTGTACCGGCTCCTGCGCGGCCCGAGCACCCTCGACCGGCTGGTCGCCCTGGAGATGGTGGCCTCGGTGTGCCTGTCGGCGCTCGGCGCCTGGGCCGCGTTCAGTCAGGACTCCGGGGTGCTGGCCGCCCTGGTCGCGCTCGCCCTGCTCGGCTTCATCGGCTCGATCTCGGTGCCGCGGTTCCGGGTGCGTGATCGCCGATGACCGCCGTGCTCGACGCCGTCGCCGCCGCCCTGGTGCTGCTGGGTTCGATCTTCGCGTTCACCGCCGCGGTCGGCCTGGTGCGCTTCCCCGACACCATCTCGCGGATGCACCCGTCGACCAAGACCCAGGTGTTCGGCCTGGTGCTGGTGCTGATCGGCGCGGTGATCCGACTGCGCGACTCCGCGGACGTCGGGATGCTGGTGCTGGCCGGGATGTTCACCGTCATCGTCTCCCCGGTCTTCGCGCACCTGGTGGGCCGCACCGCCTACCGCGAGGGCGGCATGCACCCCTCGGTGATGACCCGTGACGAGATGCCCGCCCAGGTGCCGGCCCAGGAGCTCGCCGACGACGACGGCACACCGCTCGACACCGACGACGATTCCGACGAGGGCGAAGACGATCACGGCCCCGGCGGCGATGCTCCGGGCGAGCCGGCGCCCGGCCCGCAGGCCGACCGGTAGTACGCCCGACCGCACGTCCCCCGGGACAGGCGGGCGCCGGACGGTCAGGTGCCGAGTTCGGCGACCAGGGAGGCGACCACGGCCCGCAGATCTCCGCCGGTGGCGCCGGCGACCGCACGCTGGCGCTGATAGGACGCCCCGCGCTCGGGGATCCGGGCCAGCCCGGCGAGCGCGTCCGCGCAGCCCAGTTCCGCCGCCAGCGGGGCGAGACGGTCGAGTAGATCGGCCAGATCCTCGGTGACCGGCCGCTCGGTGTTGTCGGCCGCCACGATCACCTCGGCGTCGAGCCCGTAGCGGGCGGCACGCCACTTGTTCTCCTGCACATGCCACGGCGGCAGCCACGGCAGCGTCTCCCCAGCGTCCAGGCGCCGGTCGTAGTGCACCACCAGGCACTGGATGAGCGCGGTGAGCCCGGCCAGTTCGGCGAAGGTCGACACCCCGTCGCACACCCGCACCTCGATGGTGCCCAGGTGCGGGGCGGGCCGGATGTCCCAGCGGATCTCGTTGAGGTGATCGATCACCCCGGTCACCGTCTGGTCGCGCACGAACCCCTCGTACTCGGACCAGTGGTCGAAGTGGAAGGGCAGCCCGGCCGTGGGCAGCTGCTGGAACATCATCGCCCGGTTGCTGGCGTAACCGGTGTCGTGGCCGGCCCAGATCGGCGAGGAGGCCGACAGGGCGAGCAGATGCGGGTACTGGTGCAGAAGCGCGCCCAGGATCGGGAACACCCGGTCGGCCCGGGAGACGCCGACGTGCACGTGCACGCCCCAGATCAGCATCTGCCGACCCCACCACTGGGTACGCGAGATCAGCTCGGCATAGCGTTCGCCCTCGGGGAGCTGCTGGCGGTCCCACTGGGCGAACGGGTGGGTGCCCGCACAGATCAGGTCGATGCCCAGCGGGTCCGCGGCCGCGCGCACCGCGGCCAGGCTCGCGGCCAGATCGGCCATCGCCTCGGGCACGGTGTCGCAGACGCCCGTGACCAGTTCGACGGTGTTGCGCAGCAGTTCCTGATGCACGAACGCGGTGCGTTCGGGATGATCCGAACGCACCGCGTCGAAAAGCCGTGCCGCGTCGTTGGACAGATCCAGATCGCCGCGGCCCACCAGAGCGAGCTCCCACTCCACGCCGATGGTCGGACGCGGGGAACCGCGGAAGGGCACCGTCATCGTGTCGTGACCGGTCGGGCTGGTGGGGCTGGTTACCCGACTGCCGGTCAGACGAGCTCGACCACGCCGCAGGCGACCCGGTCGTCGCCGTCGGCGACGACCAGTGCGGTGCCCTGGCCTTCGGTGAGCTCGCTGCGGGTGACGACGGTGGCGGTGTCGGTGGTCAGCGAGCCCTCACCGGTCTCGTCGACGGTCAGCGTGGACAGCTCGCCCACGGTGGTGCCGTCGAGCACCAGCGCCTCGCCGGCCGAGGCGAAGCCGTCGGCGGCCTCGCACACGCCCGAATCGGTCAGCAGCACCGTGAGGCTGCCGAAAGCAGGCATAA
>JAJYRZ010000221.1 GCA_021793835.1 Actinomycetes bacterium
GCGGCGCGGGGTGGCCGGCGGCGCCGGCGGGGGCGCGGCAGGCGGCGGCGTACTGCGGCGCGGCGCGGCGCCCGGGGCGGCGCCGGGCCGCTGGTATTCGCGCGGATCGAAGCGTTCGGGCACCTGGGTGGGCGCGTACCGACCGTGACCGGGCGGTGGCGGGGGCGGCTGCGCGCTCCCGGGTGCGGGCTGCGGGCGGGCCGACCAGGCCTGCACCGACTCTCCGCCCGGGGCGCCGGGCGGCAGGTGTCGGGTGGTCTCGGCCGGGGCGTTCGGCGGCATGGACCGGCGCGGCGGCGGCGCCGCATGCCGGGGCGCCGCCGGGTCGGCCCCGCGCTGATCGGGGCGGGGCGGCTCCTGGCCGATGGGCCGGATCGGGCGGCGCTCGCCGCGGGGATCAGGGCGGGGCGGCTCCTGGCCGATCGGGTGGATGGGGCGCCGCGGTTCGGCGCTGCGCCGCGGCGCCGGGCCCTGCGGGGCGGGGCGGTCTCGGCGCCGGTCACGGTCGTCCGGTGGGCCGGCGGCGGAGGGGTCGGGCCCCCGGTCGGTGTTCACGGCAGGGATTTTACGTCCGTGTCCGCCCCGGTGGGATCTCACCAGGGCAGATGGTCTGCCAGCAGCGCATATCCGACGAAGGCCACCAGGTCGATCAGCGCATGCGCGATCAGCAGTGGCCACAGCCGGCCGGTCACCTGCCAGTAGCGCCCGAACACCAGGCCCATCACCACGTTGCCCAGCCCCGCACCGATCCCCTGATACAGGTGATACGCCCCGCGCAGTAGCGCCGAGGCGGCCAGCGCCCGGCCGGTCGACCAGCCCAGGGCGCGTAGCCGTAGCAGCAGATAGGCCACCACCACGGTCTCCTCGGCCGCCGAGTTGGCGACCGCGGACAGCGCGAGCACGGGTAGGCGCCACCAGTGCCCGTCGGCCTCGGCCGGCACCACCTCGGCGGCGAGCCCGGTGGCCCGGGCCAGCAGATACAGCCCGAGTCCGGGCAGTCCGATCAGCGCGGCCAGTGCCACCCCGTGGGTCAGATCGGGTCGGACGCGGGCGCGGGCCAGGCCGATCAGCCGGGGACCGGCACCGCTGCGCCACAGCAGATACAGCGCGAGCCCGGCGATGGCGCAGAGCCGGACGGCGGCGAGCAGCTGATGGCCGAAGTCGATCGCCTCGACCGAGGAACGGCGGGCGTTCAGCGCGACGGTCGCCCCGCCGATCCCGCCGTCGGACACCGCGGCGTCGATCAGCACCAGCCCCGCCGACGCCGCGCTCGCCCCGTAGGTCAGCAGCAGGACGATGGCCAGTTCGATGCGGATCGCGCGGCGTTCGGGCCGGTCCGCGACCGCCGCGTCGACCGCGGGCGCCGGGCACCGCCACCATCGCTGCAACACACCGGTCACGCTAATGCGCTCCCCGGCCGGGTGGGTCAGGGGCTCGCCGGGTTACCGGGGGCCGGCGCCCGAGAGTGCGGCGAGCTCGCGGGCCAGGGCCCGCGGGCTGTCGACCGGGGCGCGGAAGGGGATGCGCACCTCGGACTGCGCCGGGGCGGGCTGGTCGGGCGCCGATTCCAAGCGCAGCACCAGCCCGTAGCGGTCCAGCCCGGCCGGGCGCGCGCGGTAGGGGCGCAGCGCGGCGGGCAGTCGGCCGGTCACCGAGGCCAGCACCTCGGCGTGCGAGTGCTCGAGCCGGTGCAGCCAGGAGGCCTCCGAGAGGCTGAACGGGTCCGGATCGACCTCGGCGAGCACCCGGGCGTCGACGGCCTCGGTGCCGTGCGCATCGGCCCACACGGCCTCGACCGGGCGCAGTCGGTACAGCGCGGAGGCGGCGTGCCGACAGATCGTCAGCGGATCCTGCCCGGCCGGTGCCGAGGGCAGGGCGCGTCGGTCGTGGCTGAGCAGGCCCAGCACGCTGACCACCGCCCGTCCCGGGGCCGCGGTGCCGGCCCGGTCGACCGTCTGCAGGGTGACCGCGATGCCCGGTCCCGGGCCCAGGTCGATCGGGCGCAGCGCCTGATCGGGCGGGACGATCACCGCGATGGTGCCGTCGCCGGCCGGGTGGGCGAGCGAGACGGTCGACCCGACGCCGTCGTCGGTGAACACCGTCGCCGGATTCGGCCGGGTCAACGCGCTGACGATCCGTTCCCCCGTGGTGGGCGCGCCGTGCATGCCGGTCCTCTCCGCAGCAGACCTCGGTCGGACGGGGCCCGGCGCGCAGCCGCGCCCTCGACCGTCCGACGGAAGTCCATCTAGAACTAAAGGTTGATGCCCGGAACGATACCGGTTCGGGTGTCGGTCCGGTGCCGCGGCGGTGCCGCGGGCCGGTCTTCGGGCGCGCCATACAGTGGGGGCGTGTCGATTCCGCTGAGCCTGCAGCCGTCCCTGCCCGATGCCGACGACCCGCTGACCTTCCGCCTGCTGGTCGCCGACCGGCCCGGCCGGGCGCAGGCCGAACCGGACGATCCGGTGGCCCGGTCGATGATCGGAGCGCCGCGGCTGACCGTGGACGCCTGGCTCACCGTGCGGGCGAGCGCCCCGCCGGAGCCCGAGGCCGAGCCGGCGCCGGTGGACGAGATGGACCGGCTCATCGGGATGATGCCGGGCCGGATCGCCCCGCCCACCGAGCGTCTGGGCGACGGGACCCTGGTGGATCTGGACCGTGACCCGGCCGGTCTGGACGCGCCCTGGGACGAGGCCGGGGCGACGCTGTTGCCGGTGGCGGTGGATCAGCTGGGCGAGGCGATCGCGCTGACCAGGTCTCACCCGGACGTCGGTGAGCGGCTGATCGTCGTTCCTGAGACGTTGGGGGCCGATCCTGCTGCCGTCCTGGCCGAGCCGATCGAGGCGGGCCTGGGATTCGGGCTCGACCTGTCGTGGCCGCGCGACACCCTGGCCGATGCGCTCGCACTGCTCGCCCACGGCTCCGGTCCGCTGCTGCTGCGGGCCGCCGACACCGCCGGGGTGATCGCGGGGCTGTCGGGGGTGATCGCCGCGCTGACCGGCTTCGATATCCGCCAGGCCCTGGACACCGACGAGCCCGATCGGCTCACCGGGCTGAACGTGTTCGCCGCGGCCGCTGTGCGCGAGCTGCTGTATGCGATCTCGGTGCCCGATCCGGAAGCCGTGGCCGCCGATCTCACCGCCCTGGGGTTAGGCGTGCCGCGACGGAGCTGACCGGCGGTGATCCGGCATGGGATTTTCCTAAAACGTGTCCCCACGCCCTGTTAGGGTGATTTATGCAGGCGCCTGGGTGGGGAACCCGTCACCCGCGCATCACCCCCTAGCGTGTGGAGGATAATCGTGTCGAAAGCCGATCGGACCTACCCGACAGGTGAGATCGCCCCGGCCTACACGGGCCGGATGAGCCAGGACCCGATCCCGGTGCTGAAGATGCCGGATTCGGAGATGACCCCGGGGGCGGCCTACCGGTTCATCAAGGACGAGCTGATGCTCGACGGCAACTCGCGGCTGAACCTGGCCACCTTCGTCACCACCTGGATGGAGGACGAGGCCGGGCAGCTGATGGCCGAGACTTTCGACAAGAACATGATCGACAAGGACGAGTACCCGTCCACCGCCGCGATCGAGGCCCGCACGGTCAACATGGTCGCGGACCTGTTCAACGCCCCGGGCCTGTCGGAGACCGACCCGGGCGCGGCGACCGGTGTGTCGACCATCGGCTCGTCGGAGGCGGTCATGCTGGCCGGCCTGGCCATGAAGTGGCGCTGGCGTCAGGCCCAGCAGGCCGCGGGCAAGCCGGGCGACAAGCCGAACCTGGTGCTGGGCACCAACGTGCAGGTCGTCTGGGAGAAGTTCGTCAAGTACTTCGACGTCGAGGCCAAGTACCTGCCCGTGGAGAAGGGCCGCTACACCATCACCGCCGAGCAGGTGCGTGAGGCCGTGGACGAGAACACCATCGGTGTCGTCGCCATCCTGGGCACCACCTTCACCGGTGAGTTCGAGCCGATCGGCGAGATCTCGAAGGTCCTCGACGAGCTCGCCGCGAGCGGCGGCCCGGACGTGCCCCTGCACGTCGACGCGGCCTCGGGCGGCTTCGTCGCGCCGTTCCTGCACCCGGACCTGGAGTGGGACTTCCGCAACCCGCGCGTGGTCTCGATCAACGTCTCCGGCCACAAGTACGGCATGACCTACCCGGGCATCGGCTTCGTGGTCTGGCGCGGCAAGGAGTACCTGCCCGAGGACCTGGTCTTCCACGTCAACTACCTGGGCGGCGACATGCCGACCTTCACCCTGAACTTCTCGCGGCCGGGCAACCAGGTCGTCGGGCAGTACTACAACTTCATCCGTCTGGGCCGCTCCGGCTACCAGACGATCATGGAGGCGCTGCGCGACACCACCCTGTGGCTGAGCGAGCAGATCGCGCAGATCCCGAACATGACCGTCATCTCCGACGGCAGCGCGATCCCGGTGATGGCGTTCAACCTCACCGACGAGTCGGCCGGCTACACGGTCTTCGACATCTCGCACGAGCTGCGTGCCCGCGGCTGGCAGGTCCCGGCGTACACCATGCCGGCCGACGCCGAAGAGGTCGCGGTGCTGCGCATCGTCGTCCGCGAGGGCATGAGCCGCGATCTGGCCTCGAACCTGATCTCGGACCTGACCGAGGTGTGCGAG
>JAJYRZ010000222.1 GCA_021793835.1 Actinomycetes bacterium
CCCGGTCGCGCTGGCGGTAGACCACCCCGCGCCCGTCGGCGGTGGTCACGGTGGCCCCGTCGACCTGTGAGAGCAGGAACCAGCGCGCATCCAGGGTCGGCACGTTCAGTTGCGGGGTGACGTGTGCGGATTCGTCCGCCGGGCGCAGGTTGCGCAGCACGCCCTTGGCCAGGCGCACCACCTTGCCGACCGTGCCGGCCGGTTCGCCCGTCGCGCCCACGCCTTCCCCGGACGGCAGGGGCAGGTCGGTCGCCGAGCCGCGCACGACCGCGTCCGGATACTCCTTGCGCATCTCGCGCACCGTCGGCAGCGCCGATTCCAGCAGCGAGGCCACGTGTTCGGGCCCGGCCAGGAAGTCCTGAAGCGCCCGGTTCTGGATCGCCACGGTCGAGTACTCCAGGCACAGCAGATGTTTGGCGGTGGCCTTGGCCATCGAGCGCAGCAGCCCGGTCACCGGTCCGTCGTGGTGCAGGGCGGCGACCACGAGCCGGTTGCGCAGGTGGAAGTAGGCCTGCCAGTCGATCGCGTCGTCCTTGTCCGACCAGGCCATGTGCCAGATCGCCGCGCCCGGCAGGGTGACGGTGGGGAAACCGGCCTTGCCGGCGCGCAGCCCGTATTCGGCGTCGTCCCACTTGATGAACAGCGGCAGGGGCTGACCGATCTGCTCGGCGACGGTGCGCGGGATCAGGCACATCCACCAGCCGTTGAAGTCGACGTCGATGCGCCGGTGCAGGTCCTTGGACTCGTCGCGGTCACGCAGCGGGCGGGCGGCGAAGTCGTGGTCGTACTCGACGTGCGGGGCCGCACCCCACATGAAGTCATGCCGGCCGACGATCTCGCCCATGGTGTGCAGGTGGCTGCGTTCCTGCAGGTTGAGCATCTGCCCGCCCACCAGGGTGGGCACCCGGGAGAACCGGGAGAACGCCAGTGCGCGCAGCATCGAGTCGGGTTCGATCTCGATGTCGTCGTCCATGAACAGGATCTGTTCACAGTCGGTGGCGCGCACCGCCTCGAGCATGATGCGGCTGTAACCGCCCGATCCGCCCAGGTTCGGCTGGTCGTAGACGCGCAGCCTCTCGCCCAGCGGGGCGACGGCCTCGGCGAAGTCGGCCTGGTCGCGGGCCTTGTCGGTGCCCTGGTCGGGCACGATCACGGCCTCGATCACCTCGAGCACCCGCGGATCGGAGCCGAGTGCGCGCAGGGCGTTGACGCAGTCGACCGGGCGGTTGAACGTCGGGATGCCGACGGTGACCGCGGCCCGGCCCGGGGCGGCCGTAGTCGCGTACCAGCCGGCGGCGAGCACCTCGGTCTCGGTCTCGGTGGTGACGTCGAACCAGATCCAGCCGCCGTCTTCGAACGGGCCCAGGTCCACGGTCAGTTCGATCGTGGTCTCGCCGGCCTCGTCGTGGTCTTCGGCGCGGGTGCCGGTGACCGCGATGCGCGAGCCGTCGGCCTTGGAGCGGTAGACGTCGACCCGGCACTGGCCGCGCACCGTCACCCGCAGCACGATCGCGTCCACGGTGGTCCACCGGCGCCAGTAGCTGGCCGGGAAGGCGTTGAAGTAGGTGGCGAAGGAGACCTCTGACTCGGCGCCCAGGCGCACCGAGGTGCGGCTGGTGGCGTGTGCGCGGCGCGGGTTGCCGGCCGACTCCTCCAGGTAGAGCCGGCGCACGTCCAGCGGTTCGCCGGGCCGCGGCGCGAGCACCCGGGCGAGCAGGGCCCGCCCGGCCGGGTCGGTGTGCCGGTCACCCACCGGCGCGGCCGCGGGCGCGGTCACCGCTGCTGCTCCAGCAGCTCCACCAGCTGGTTGTCGAACATGTTCATCGCGCTCGCGATGGCCATGTGCATGTCCAGGTACTGGTAGGTGCCCAGTCGGCCGCCGAACAGCACCTTGTGCTGTGCGGTCTCGGCCTTGGCGCGCTCGCGGTAGGCGGCCAGGATCTCGCGGTCCTGGGGGGTGTTGATCGGGTAGTACGGCTCGTCGGTGTCCTCGGCGGCGCGGGAGTATTCGCGCACGATCACCGTCTTGTCGGTCGGGTAGTCGCGCTCGGGGTGGAAGTGCCGGAACTCGTGGATGCGGGTGTAGGGCACGTCCGCATCGGCGTAGTTCATCACCGAGGTGCCCTGGAAGTCGCCGACCCCGTCGAGCACCTCCTGCTCGAAGTCCAGGGTGCGCCAGCCCAGGCGGCCCTCGGCGTAGTCGAAGTAGCGGTCCAGCGGCCCGGTGTAGACCACCGGGGCGTCCGGGGAGGCGGCGCGCAGCTCGTCGCGCACGTCGAACCAGTCGGTGGACAGGCGCACCTCGATCAGCTCGTGGGCGGCCATGTTCTCCAGCCACGCGGTGTAGCCGTCGACCGGCAGACCCTCGTAGGTGTCGGTGAAGTAGCCGGCGTCGAAGGTGTAGCGCACCGGCAGCCGGGTGATGATGCCGGCGGGCAGCTCGCGCGGGTCGGTCTGCCACTGCTTGGCGGTGTAGTTCTTCACGAACGCCTCGTACAGCGGGCGGCCGATCAGCGAGATCGCCTTCTCCTCGAGATTGGTCACCTCGTCGGAGTCGATCTCGGCGGCCTGCTCGGCGATCAGCGCGCGCGCCTCGGTGGGGGTGTAGTACCTGCCGAAGAACTCGGAGATCAGGCCGAGCCCCATCGGGAACTGGTACACCTGCCCGTCGTGGATGGTGCGCACGTGGTGCCGGTAGCCGGTGAAGTCGGTGAACCGGTTGACGTACTCCCACACCCGCTCGTTGGAGGTGTGGAACAGGTGCGCGCCGTAGCGGTGCACCTCGATGCCGGTCTCGGGCTCGGCCTCGGAGTAGGCGTTGCCGCCGATGTGATCACGGCGATCGAGCACCAGGACGCGCTTTCCCAGCTCGTTGGCGGCGCGCTCGGCGATGGTCAGCCCGAAGAACCCGGAGCCGACGACGATCAGATCGAAGTCACCGGCGGCGGGGGCAGAGATATGAGTCGACACAAAGACCGAGAGTAACGGACCCGGCCGCCGGGGCGCGGGTGCACACGCGGGAGCGAGGCGGACGACACCCGGTGAGACCGGCCACTGCCGACCCCAAGGCGACCGACTCGGGCCGCCCGGCGGTCAGCCGACGGTGAACCAGTCCGACTTCAGCCGCAGGATCCGGCGCGCCTCGTCTCCGGTGACCTCGCGGACCCCGTCGGTGCCGGTCACCCGCAGGGTCCGGATGCGGCCCGGATCGGCTTCGGGTGCATCCGCGGCGTCGGCCGGGGCGCCGGCCTCCGCGGCCGACTCCTCGTCCTCGGGCGCGTCGGCGGTGTCGGCGGTGTCGGCGACCTGCATGAACTCCGGTTCCTGCTCGGGTGCGGGCTCGGGTTCGGGTTCCGGCTCGGGTTCAGGTTCCGGTGCGGGCTCGGCGGGTCCGTCGGATTCGACGATCTCGATCGAGATCAGGTCGCCGACGCCGAACGCCTCGCCGATCTGGCCGGCGGTGCGCCGGTCGGTCCAGCGGTGGTTCGGCGAGCGGGCATCGCCCTCGTCCGCCACGGC
Organism: Actinomycetes bacterium; assembly: GCA_021793835.1. Lineage (GTDB taxonomy): Bacteria > Actinomycetota > Actinomycetes > Mycobacteriales > Mycobacteriaceae > Tomitella. The sequence continues at coordinate 3,520 of JAJYRZ010000222.1, forward strand.
CGGGAAGTCGCCGCCGGCCGACCGGCCGCCGGTCGAGGCGGTGTATTCGGCCGTGACGATCTGTCCGTCGCGCATGAGCACCTGCCCGGCGGTGTCGGCGATCGCGGCGTCGGTGCGCAAGTCCTCGTGGTCGACGCCCCCGTAGACCTGGCAGGCCTGGGTGTCGCAGATGTCGGCGTAGGGGTAGCGCTGCTGGGTCAGCGCATAGGAACGGGCCGCCACGGCCTGGGCGCGCAGCGCGGCCTCGCCGCCCGAATCGCCCCAGGAGGCCGGGGACTCGGTCGGCACGGCGCCGCGCAGATAGTCCTCCAGGCCGAGCCGGTTGACGGTGCGCGCCTGGCCGTCGTCGGCGAGCGCGACACCGAGCTCACCGCGGTAGGTGGTGCCGGTGACCCCCTCCCCCGGGTCCGGGTCGGCCGCGCCCGGGCACAGCCGGATCGGCTGCGGCTCGGCGTCCGGGGCCGGGCGCAGCCACGGGTCGTCGGTCTCGCCCGACCACACCGGTTCGCCGCCGCAGCCGTCGCGCAGTTCGACCTGCGCACCCGCGCCGGTCGGGGTCATGGTCACCGCGGTACCGGGCTCGACGTGCTGTCCGGCCACGGTCATCGGTCCGTCGGAGACGGCCTCGAGCACGCGCCCGTCGAGCGCGGTCAGCCGCACGGAGATCTGATCGGTGTCCGCCTGCGCGAGCTCGGTGCCGCCGTAGTAGTGGGCCAGGATCTGCTCGTGGCCCCAGCCGTGGTCGGCCGCGTAGCCGTAGGCGCCCCACTGCCCCATGCCGCGGCCGTGTCCGTGGCCGCGCCCGTCGATCACCAGCTGCTCGTCGGCCGCCATCACGGTGCCGTCACCGAGGATGCGGGCGACCTGCTGTGTCTGCGGATCGGACGACGAGAAGGGGCCGGTGCCGGTGACCGCCGCACCGGCGGCCAGCAGGGTCAGCACCGCCATCGGTGCGACGCCGGTGCGTACGGCGCGGGCCGCCCGGCGGCGCCGGCGGGCGGCCGCGTCGGGTCCGCGGAGG
>JAJYRZ010000021.1 GCA_021793835.1 Actinomycetes bacterium
GGTGCGCGGTGCCGACGCGCTGCGCCAGGCGTGGTCGGATGCGGGCATCGACACCGCCGACCCCACGCGCGGGCCGGTCTCGTTGTGACCGCCGGGCAGGCGATCGACCTGCATGCACACACCCTGCGTTCCGACGGCACCGACACCCCGGCCGCGTTGGTGGCCCGCGCCGGTGAGGCCGGGCTGACGGTGCTCGCGCTGACCGATCACGACACCACCGCCGGCTGGAGCGAGGCGATCGCCGCCACCGGCGCGTCGGCGACGGCGCCGACACTGGTGCCGGGCATCGAACTGTCGTGCCGCGGGCGGGCCGCCGACGGCGGCGGGGTCGGGGTGCATCTGCTCGGATACCTGTTCGACCGCGACCACGCCGAGTTCGCCGACGAGCGGGCCCGGTTGCGTCGGGAGCGGGTGACCCGGCTGCGCACGATGGCCGAGTCGATGGCCGCCGACGGGCTGCCGATCGATCCGGACCGAGTCTGCGCCGAGGCCGGGCCGGCCGGGGGACGGCCGCACCTGGCGCGCGCGCTGGTCGAGGCCGGGGTGGTGCCGACGATCTCCGACGCCTTCACCCGGCTGCTGGCCCCCGGCGGGCCGTATCACCGGCGTCGCCGCGACGTCGACCTGGTGCGCGGCATCGGGTTGATCACCGCGGCCGGGGGAGTGGCCGTGCTCGCCCATCCGGCGGCCGGCGGACGCGGTCGCACGGTCGATCCGGCCGGTCTGGGCGCACTGGTCGACGCCGGGCTGGCCGGCATCGAGGTCGACCACCCCGAACACGACGAGGCCGCACGCCGCCGACTGCGCGGCCTGGCCTTTCGGCACGGGCTGATCGTCACCGGATCGTCGGACTATCACGGCGACAACAAGCCGAACCGGCTCGGCCAATGCGTCACCGCACCCGACCAGTACGCCCGGCTGCTCGGCCGCGCCACCGGTGGGGCGCCGATCCCACCCGCCGCACCCGCTGCGGAGGCCGGGCGATGAGCCGAGACGATCGTTTCTCCGGGCCCGGGTGGCCCGGCGATCCCGCAGGCCGGAATGAGACTTACGTCTCGCCGTATCCGGGAGTCGGGGCCCGCCCGCCCGGGCGCGCGCTGCGGCTGCTGCGCGGAGTGTCCGGGGCGCTCACCGCCGGGCTGTGCGTGCTCGCTCTGGTGGTCGTCGGTGCGCAGGTCGTCGGCGGCCGATGGGACTTTCCGGGCCCCGGTGCGGAGTCGGTGACCGTGCACGTTCTCGGTGCGGTCGGCGCACTGGTGGTCCAGTGGTTCGTCGACCGGCGGTCGGGGCCGATCGTCCTCGCCGGGGCGGTACTGGTGACGGTGATCGTGGCCGCGGTGCTGTGGACCCAGTGGTGGGGCTGATCACCTTCGGCTCGGCGGCGGTAAGGTATCTCCAATAGATCGTGGCCGCCGGTGCGGTCGGCGCCCGCTCCCGTGCGGACGCCGCGCAGCGGGAAAGGCCCGGGTATCTCGTTGTCCATCGTCACTTCAGGAGAGAAGAACGTGCCCACACAGAACGGCTCGGCCGGCAGCGCCCCGGCAACCCCCGCGGACCTGACCCGCGAGGAGGTCTTCGACGGGCACCTGGGCGGCAAGCTGTCGGTGGAGACCACGGCGCCGTTGGACACCCAGCGCGCCCTGTCGGTCGCCTACACCCCGGGGGTGGCGCAGGTCAGTTCGGCGATCGCCGAGGACGACCGGCTGGCCGACACCTACACCTGGACGAACCGGCTGGTGGCGGTGGTCTCCGACGGCAGTGCGGTGTTGGGTCTAGGCGACATCGGCCCGCGCGCCTCGCTGCCGGTGATGGAGGGCAAGTCGGCCCTGTTCAAGGCGTTCTCCGGCCTGAACTCGATCCCGATCGTGCTCGACACCCAGGATCCGGACGAGATCGTCGAGACCGTGGTCCGCATGCGCCTGAGCTTCGGTGCGGTCAACCTCGAGGACATCTCGGCGCCGCGCTGCTTCGAGATCGAACGCCGGTTGATCGAGGCGCTGGACTGCCCCGTGATGCACGACGATCAGCACGGCACCGCGATCGTGGTGCTGGCCGCGCTGATGGGGGCCGCGCGCGTGCGCGACCGGGACCTGACCGGGCTGCGGGTGGTGGTCTCCGGCGCCGGTGCGGCCGGTGTGGCCTGCGCGAAGATCATGCGCGCCGCCGGCATTGAGGATCTGACGGTGCTCGACTCCAAGGGCATCATCTCCGCCGACCGCACGGACCTGAACGACTCCAAGCGCGAACTGGCCGAGCTGACCAACGCCGCCGGGCGCACCGGCGGGCTGGCCGAGGCGATGGCCGGTGCGGACGTCTACATCGGGCTGTCCACCGGCACCGTGCCGGAGGAGATCCTGGGCACCATGGCGCCGAGCCCGGTGATCTTCGCGCTGTCCAACCCCAACCCCGAGGTGCACCCGACCGTGGCGCACAAGTACGCCTCGGTGGTGGCCACCGGTCGCAGTGACTTCCCGAACCAGATCAACAACGTGCTGGCGTTCCCGGGCATCTTCCGTGGCGCGCTGGACGTGGGCGCGACCCGGATCACCGAGGCCATGAAGCTCGCCGCCGCCGAGGCCCTGGTGGATCTGCTCGGCGACGAACTGGCCCCAGACCACATCGTGCCCTCGGCGCTGGACCCGCGGGTGGCACCCGCGGTGGCCGATGCGGTGGCGCGCACCGCCGTCACCGAGGGTGTGGCCACCCGGCCCGAGGGGCGGGCGGCGGTCGCGGCGGAGACGGCGGGCTGATGACGGCCCTGCGCACCCGGCGCCGGGGCGTCGGCGCGGTCGCGGCGGTACTCGCCGCGGCGGCCGTGCTCACGGCCTGCGGTCAGGACGAGTCGGAGGGCACCTGGGTCTCCGGGGATCTGACCGTCGGCGCGGCGGCACAGACCGACCTGCAGATCATCGGTGAGCTCTACGCGGCCGCGTTGCGCGGCACCGGGGTGCGGGTCGACACCGATCTGGTGGTCGGGGACCGGGCCGATGCGCTGCGCGCACTGGACTCCGGGCGGGTGTCGGTGGTGCCGGACTACACCGGAGCGGCTCTGGAGTTCTACCAGCCGCTCGGCGAGGAACCGGCCGCGGGCGACGGGGCGCTCGACGTCGACGCCGATGTCGACCCGCGGGCCGAGACGGTCGATCCGAGCTTGGAGCTGCTCGCCCGGGCGCTGCCCGAGCACCTGCGGGTGGCCGACCCGGCGCTGGCGGCCCGCCGCGACACCGTCGTGGTGACCGCACAGGCCGCCGCCGCACTGCCCGAGCCGACCCTGTCCGCCTTCTCGCCGCAGTGCGCGGACGCGGTGCTGGGCCTGGACGCGGGCTTTCTGGCCCCGGACTACACCGTGGCGGCGCTGGCCGACGGATACGGCTGCACCTTCGCCAAGCAGCGCTGGCAGACCTCTGCGGACGCGGCACTGGCCGCGCTCGCCGGGGGCAGCCTCGGCGCGGCCGGCGGCCATGCCGAGGATCCGGCGGTGGCCGCGCATGATCTGGTCGCACTCGACGACGACCGGGACCTGCTGCCCGGCCAGCACGTGGTGCCGGTGTTCCGCAGCACCAAGCTCGGCGACGAGCAGGTGCGTGCGCTGAACAAGGTCGCCGGCGAACTGAGCACCGAGGACCTGTTCGCGATGGTGCGCCGAGTCGACGACGGTGAGGCCACCGTGGCCGAGGTCGTCGCCCAGTGGCTGCCCGCCCACGGGTTCTGACCGCCCCGGACCGGCACCCGGGCACCGGATCGCATACGGCGGGGGCCCCACCGAAAGGTGGCGCCCCCGCCGTATGCGTCTGTCACCGGCCGATCAGCTCCGGACGCGGTCCTTGCCCTTGTCCTTACCGCCGGGCATGGCCAGGTCGGTCACCAGCGAGGTGATGCGCTGGTAGCCCGAGGCGGTCACCCGCTGGAACAGGTCCAGCGCGCGGGCGTCCAGACCGATCAGCACCCGCCCGCGGTCGGCGGCCACCCCCTTCAGGATGCGGCGCGCGGCCGCCTCCGGGCTGGTGTGGGCCAGGTACTTGTCGAAGAACGTCGCCAGATCCTGCTGGGCGTAGCCGTCGGCGGCGGTGGAGTTGCGGGCGATCGCGGTCTTGATCCCGCCCGGGTGCACGCAGGTGACCTCGACCGGGTGCTTGGCGGCCAGCATCTCCATGCGCAGCGACTCGGTGAATCCGCGCACCGCGAACTTCGCCGAGTTGTAGGCGCTCTGGCCGGGGATGGCCAGCAGCCCGAACAGCGACGAGATGTTGACCAAGTGCCCGTCGCCGGAGGCGATCAGGTGGGGCAGGAAGGCCTTGGTGCCGTTGACCACGCCCCAGAAGTCCACGTCCATGACCCGCTCGAAGTCCTTGAGCGGCATCACCTCGACCTCGCCGGTGTAGGCGATGCCGGCGTTGTTGAACACCAGGTTCACCACCCCGAAGTGCTCGGCGACGGTGTCGGCGTAGACGAACACCTCCTCGCGCTGGGTGACGTCCAGTGCCTGGGAGTGCACCTGGGCCCCGCGCTGTTCGACCTGGCGCACCGTCTCGGCCAGACCGAGGGTGTCCATGTCCGACAGCGCGAGCCTGGCCCCGCCGTCGGCCAGCTGGAGCGCGAGCGCGCGGCCGATGCCCGAACCGGCCCCGGTGATCACCGCGACCTTGCCCTTGATGTCGGTCATGATGCGGTCTCCTCCAGGTTGCGGTCGGCGGCGCCGGCGGACACCGGCACGGTGTCGTAGGCGGTGACGTCGAAGGTGCGGGTGGCGTTGCGGAACTGGAAGGTGTGGCCCGGCCACAGGGTGGTGTTGTTGCCGTGCTTGTCCAGGTACCAGCTGGCGCAGCCGCCGGTGTTCCACACCGAGGTCGACAGGCGCTGCTGGATCCAGTCGTTGAACTGCGCCACCGGTTCGGGCCTGACCTCCACGCTGGCCAGTTTCTCACGGTCCATGGTGGCCAGTGCGTCGATCACGTAGTTGATCTGCGATTCGATCATGTAGACCATCGACGAGTGGCCCAGCCCGGTGTTCGGGCCGACCAGGAAGAACATGTTCGGAAAGCCCGGCACCGTGGTGCCCTTGTAGCCGCGCATGCCCGCCACGTCCCAGCTCTGCGCGAGCGTCGAGCCGTCGGTGCCGCGGATCAGATCGAACATCGGCGAATCGGTGACGTGGAAGCCGGTGGCCACGATCAGCACGTCGATCTCGCGCTCGGTGCCGTCGGCGGTGACGATCGAATGGGCCTTGACCTCGCGGATCGGGTCGGTGACCACGTCGACGTTCTCCCGGGCCAGGGCCGGGTAGTAGTTGTTGGAGATCAGCATGCGCTTGCAGCCGATCTGGAAATCGGGGGTGACCTTGGCGCGCAGCTGCGGATCGCGGATCTGCATGCGCAGGTGGGCCTGCGCGGCGAGCTGCAGCGGCTTGAGCGCCGACGGGATACGGGTGAGCCCGAGCACCTGGGTCTCGCGCAGGGCGTAGACCCCGGCGCGGGCCAGCCGGGTCATGCCGGGCAGGTGCCGGTAGGCCAGCCGCTCGATCGCGGTGTACTTGCGGTCCGCGCGCGGCAGCACCCACGGTGCGGTGCGCTGGTACACGTCCAGGTGCGCGACCTTGCCGGCGATCGCGGGCACGATCTGGATCGCCGAGGCGCCGGTGCCGATCACGGCCACCCGCTTACCGGTCAGATCCTCGTCGTGGTTCCACCGCGAGGAGTGGAAGACGGTGCCGGCGAAGTCCTCGATGCCGGTGATGGCGGGCAGCGACGGCTCGCACAGCGCGCCGACGGCCGGGACGACCACGTCCGCGGTGATCGGACCGCGGTCGGTCTCCACCCGCCAGATGCGGGCTGCGGCGTCCCACTCGGCGCCGGTGACCTCGGTGTCGAACAGGTGCCGGTCGAGCACGCCGGACTCCAGTGCGACCTTGCGGATGTAGGCCTGGATCTCCGGCTGGCCGGAGAACGACCGCGACCATTCGCGGTTGGGCGCGAAGGAGAACGAGTACAGCTGCGAGGGCACGTCGCAGGCCGCGCCGGGATAGGTGTTGTCGCGCCAGGTGCCGCCGACCTCGCTGCCGCGCTCGACGACGAGGAAGTCCTTCTGGCCGGCCTGGTCGAGCCGGATCGCCGCACCCAGGCCGGCGAAGCCGGCGCCGATGATCAGGATCCGGGTGTGGCGGGCACCGGTGGGCCCGCCGTCGATGCTCTGTGTCGCTTGGGTCATGACCCCAGCGTAAAACGCTATTGAACGGGAGTCAATAGATTTCGACCATCTCGTTGACTCCGGGTCAGTAAGGTCGAGGTCATGGCCCGTAGGATGATCCGCGTGGAGGACAGACGTACCCGGCTCAGCCCGGAGGCCCGCCGTGCCCAGTTGATCGATCTCGGGACCGAGATGCTCGCCACCCGCACCATCGACGAGGTGTCGGTGGAGGAGATCGCCGAGCAGGCGGGGGTCTCGCGCGGGCTGATCTTCCACTACTTCGGGTCCAAGCACGGATTCCTGATGGCGGTGGTGGAGTACCAGTCCGACCGGCTGATCGAGGCCACCGAGCCGGATCCGACGCTGGAGCCGCTCGCGCAGCTGGCGCAGTCGCTGAGTTCCTATCTGGACTACGTCACCGACAACCGGGACGGTTTCGTCTCGCTGCTGCGCGGCACGGCCAGCGCCGACGTGCAGATGCGGGAGCTGTTCGAACGGACCCGCACGGCACTGACCGACCGGGTGCTCGAACGCATCCCGCTGATCGGCATCCCGGTCACCCCGCGTGTGCAGCTGGCGGTGCGCGGATGGATCGCGTTCGTCGAGGAGACGGTGATCACCTGGTTGTCGGAGCCGGAGCCGCCGCTGAGCCGTGACGAGCTGCTGGGCATGCTCAACTGGGCGTTGCCGGCGCTGGCGATGACCCCGGAGGACTCGGCGCTGGTGGCCGGACTGCTGCAGGGCGCGACCGTCGACGGCTGATCGGCCCACCGCCCGGCCCCACGACGACCACGGGCCCGGTACCGCTTGTGCAGCGGTACCGGGCCCGTGGTCTTCAGTTCTGCGACCGGGTCGGTGCGGTCACTCGAAGGCGGCCTCCAGCAGTTCGGCCTGCTCGACGGCGTGCACCTTGGTCGAACCCGAGGACGGGGCCGACATGGCGCGCCGCGAGACGCGCTTGATCCCGGTCATCAGATCCGGCAGCAGCTCCGGCAGCGCCAGGCCGAGCGTGGGCCACGGGCCCTGGTTGCTCGGCTCCTCCTGCACCCACCGGATCTCGGTGTGGTTCGGGAACTGCTCGATGGCCTCCCGGATGCGCCGACGCGGCAGCGGGTAGAGCTGCTCGAGCCGGACGATCGCGGTGTCGGTGCGGCCCTCCTTGTCCCGCTTGGCGGCCAGCTCGTAGTAGAGCTTGCCCGAGACCATCAGGATCTTGGTGACCTTCGAATTGTCGCCGCCACCGGTGTCGAACAGCGGATCCTGGATCACCGAGCGGAACTTCGCATCGGTGATCTCCGACAGCGGGGAGACCGCGGCCTTGTTGCGCAGCATCGACTTCGGCGTGAACACCACCAGCGGACGGTGGATGCCGTCGTGGGCGTGGCGGCGCAGCAGGTGGAAGTAGCTCGCCGGGGTGGACGGCATCGCGACCGTCATCGAGCCCTCCGCACACAGCTGGAGGAAGCGCTCGATCCGGCCCGAGGTGTGGTCCGGGCCCTGGCCCTCGTGGCCGTGGGGGAGCAGCATGATCACGTTGGAGCGCTGCGCCCACTTGGCCTCACCCGAGGAGATGAACTCGTCGACGATGGTCTGCGCGCCGTTGACAAAGTCGCCGAACTGCGCCTCCCACAGCACCAGCGCATCGGGGTTGCCCACCGAGTAGCCGTATTCGAAGCCCAGGCCTGCGAACTCGGTCAGCGCCGAGTCGTAGACCATGAACTTGCCGCCCGATTCGCTGCCCAGGTTGGCCAGCGGCACGTACTCGGACTGGTCCTCCCGGTCGATCAGCACCGAGTGGCGCTGGGAGAACGTGCCGCGACGCGAGTCCTGGCCCGACAGCCGGACCAGCCGGCCCTCGTCGACCAGCGAGGCGAAGGCCAGCAGTTCGGCGAACGCCCAGTCGATCTCGTGCTCGCCGCGCGCCATGGCCAGTCGGCGTTCCTGCACCGGCTTGACGCGCGGGTGGACCGCGAAGTCCTCCGGCCAGTCGACCTGGGCCCGGCCGATGCGTTCGATCAGCTCGCCGGGGATGGCGGTGACCAGGCTGGTGCGCAGCGTCTGGTCCTCGACCACCGACTGGCTCGGCTCGGGGGTGAACTTCTCGAGTTCACGGACCTCGTTGAAAACCCGCTCGAGCTGGCCCTGGTAGTCGCGCAGGGCGTCCTCGGCCTCCTTCATCGAGATGTCCCCGCGACCGATCAGCGCCTCGGTGTAGCTCTTTCGCACGCTGCGCTTGGAGTCGATCAGGTCGTACATCGTCGGCTGGGTCATCGACGGGTCGTCGCCCTCGTTGTGGCCGCGACGGCGGTAGCAGATCATGTCGATCACCACGTCCTTGCCGAAGCGCTCGCGGTAGTCGACGGCCAGCTTGGCCACCCACACGCACGCCTCGGGGTCGTCGCCGTTGACGTGGAAGATCGGTGCGTCGATCATCTTCGCCACATCGGTGCAGTACTCCGAGGAGCGCGAGGACTCCGGCGCGGTGGTGAAGCCGACCTGGTTGTTGACGATGATGTGCACGGTGCCGCCGGTGCGGAAGCCGCGCAGCTGCGCCAGGTTCAGCGTCTCGGCGACCACGCCCTGTCCGGCGAAGGCCGCATCGCCGTGCAGCAGCAGCGGCAGCACGGTGAACCCGTCCATGCCCTTGTCCAGGATGTCCTGCTTGGCTCGGACCAGGCCCTCCAGGACCGGGTCGACCGCCTCCAGGTGCGAGGGGTTGGCCGTGAGCGAGACGGTGATGTCGTTCTCGCCGAACATCTGGATGTAGGTGCCCTCGGCGCCCAGGTGGTACTTCACATCGCCCGAGCCGTGGCTGGTGCGCGGGTTGGTGTTGCCCTCGAACTCGGCGAAGATCTGCGAGTAGGGCTTGCCGACGATGTTGGCCAACACGTTGAGCCGACCGCGGTGCGGCATGCCGATCGCGACCTCGTCCAGGCCGTGCTCGGCGGCCTGGTCGATCACCGCGTCCATCATCGGGATGACCGTCTCGGCGCCCTCGAGCGAGAAGCGCTTCTGACCGACGTACTTGGTCTGCAGGAAGGTCTCGAAGGCCTCGGCGGCGTTGAGCTTGCTCAGGATGTACTTCTGCTCGGCCACCGGCGGCTTGACGTGCCGGATCTCCACGCGCTCCTGGATCCACTGACGCTGCTCGGGGTCGAGGATGTGCGTGTACTCGATGCCCATGGTGCGGCAGTACGCATCGCGCAGCACACCGAGCACGTCACGCAGCTTCATCCGGTCCTGACCGGCGAAACCGCCGACCGAGAACTCACGATCGAGGTCCCACAGGGTCAGCCCGTGGCTGAGCACGTCCAGATCCGGGTGGCTGCGGAACTTGTCCGGGTTCACCCGCAGCGGATCGGTGTCGGCCATCAGATGGCCGCGGTTGCGGTAGGCCGCGATCAGCTCGAGCACGCGGGTGTTCTTGTCGATCGGGCCCTCGGGCTCGTCGGCGCGCCAGCGGATCGGCTCGTAGGGCACCCGCAGATCGGTGAAGATCTCGTCCCAGAACTCGTCGTCGAGCAGCAGCTGGTGGATCCGGCGCAGGAACTCGCCGGACTCGGCGCCCTGGATCACCCGGTGGTCGTAGGTCGACGACAGGGTGAGCAGCTTGCCGATGCCCATCTCGGCCAGACGCTCCTCGTTCGCGCCCTGGAACTCGGCCGGGTACTCCATGGCCCCGGCACCGACGATGGTGCCCTGGCCCGGCATCAGCCGCGGCACCGAGTGCACGGTGCCGATGGTGCCCGGGTTGGTCAGCGAGATGGTGACCCCGGAGAAGTCGTCCATGGTGAGCTTGCCGTCACGGGCGCGGCGCACGATGTCCTCGTAGGCGCCCCAGAACCGCGAGAAGTTCATCGACTCGCTGTTCTTGATCGCGGCCACGACCAGCGAACGCTGACCGTTGCGCCCCGGCAGGTCGATGGCCAGGCCCAGGTTCACATGCTCGGGGGTGACCATGTGCGGCTTGCCGTCGACGTCGCTGTAGTGGTTGTTCATCGCCGGCACGTCCGCCAGCGCGCGCACGATCGCGTAACCGAGCAGGTGCGTGAACGAGACCTTGCCGCCGCGGGTGCGACCCAGGTGGTTGTTGAGCACGATCCGGTTGTCGATCATCAGCTTCGCCGGCACCGCTCGCACCGAGGTGGCGGTCGGGATCGACAGCGAGGCGTCCATGTTGCGGGCGACGGTGGCCGCCGCGCCGCGCAGGGCCTTGGAACCGGGCTCGGGTTTGGCCGCCGCCTTGGCCGCGGGCTTGGGCTCGGCCTTCTTGGGGGCGGACTGGGATGCGGGCTTCTTCGCGGCGGGCGCCGCGGCCTTGGCAGCCGGGGCTGCAGGCTCCTTCGCGGCCGGGGCCGCAGGCTTCTGTGCGGCCGGTGCCGGGGCGGCCGGAGCCTTCGCCGCCGGGGCCGGGGTCGCGGGGGTGGTGACGGTGTTGTTTCCGGACTTGGTGCCGGGGGTGTAGTCGGCGAGGAACTCGTGCCAACTGGCGTCCACCGAGGAGGGATCTTCCTTGTATCGCTGGTACATCTCCTCGACCAACCACTGGTTCTGGCCGAACTGCGACGTCGAACTGCTGCTCACGGGAGGTATTCGCCTCGTTTCATTTCGCTCACCGATCAGTGTGCATGCTCCCTACAGCGTAGCCGGTATCAGAGAGGTGGGGGCGGAGGGTTCCCGCCCGTGTATCGGTGTTTCGGATCGGGCTCGGCCCGGTGCCGGAGCCGGCCGACCGACACCCCCGCGCGCACGCGGCCGCACCCGCGGTGCTCAACCGCCGTGCGCTGCGGAGACGGCGTCCGGGTCGGCGCTTTCGGCCGCCCGGACCAGCCGCGCGTAGGGGCCGTTCGAGGTGCGCAACCGCGCGGGCGGACCGGCCTCGACGATCCGCCCGCCCTCGACCACGCAGATCACATCGGCACGTTCGGCGGTGGACAGCCGGTGGGCCACCAGCACCGAGGTCCGTGCGCGGCTGAGGCGGCGCCCGGCGTCGAGCACGGCGCGCTCGGTGACCGGATCCAAAGTGGCGGTCGCCTCGTCGAGCAGCAACAGATGCGGATCGACCAGTTCGGCACGCGCCAGGGCGATCAGCTGACGCTGCCCGGCCGACAGACCCCGGCCGCGTTCGCCGACCGGATGGTTCATCGACCCGGGCAGCCCGGCGATCATCGTCAGCGCTCCGACCGCCTCGGCGGCCGCGACGATCTCGGCCCGGTCGGCGTCGGGGCGGCCGAAGGCGATGTTCTCGGCGACGGTGCCGGCGAACAGATGCCCCTCCTGCGGGACCACGCCGAGTCGGGAGCGGTGATCGGTCAGTCGGTGCCGGCGCACGTCCACTCCGTCGACCCGCACCGCACCGGCGGTCGGATCGTAGAAGCGGGCCAGCAGTTTGACGATCGTCGACTTGCCGGCCCCCGTCGGCCCGACCAGGGCGATCGACGAGCCCGCCGGCACCGTCAGATCGACATCGGCCAGCGCCGCGCGGGTCGCTCCGGCGTAGGCGAAGCCGACCCGGTCGCACTCGACCTGTCCGGGTGCCGGCTGCGGCAGCGGCAGCGGGTCCGCCGGATCCTGCGGGTCGGCCGGGGTGCGCAGCAGGTCCGCGATCCGGCGCAGCCCCACCCGGGCCTGCTGATAGCCGTCGAAGACCTGGGACAGCTGCTGGACCGGGCCGAACAGCAGACCGAGGAACAGCACGAACGCCACCAGGGTGCCGGTGCTGGTGGTGCCGGCGGCGACCTGGCGGGCGCCGACGAACATCACCGCGGCCAGGGCCAGGTCGGCGAGCATGTTGATACCCGGGAAGTAGATCGACACCGCGATCTGGGCCCGCATGCGCGCCTGGCGGTAGGACCAGGAGCGCTCGGTGAACCGCAGCGCGGTCTCGTCCTCGCGCAGGTAGGCCTGGACGGTGCGCAGGCCGGCGATGTTCTCCTGGAAGTCGGCGTTGACCGTCGACACCCGTTCCCGCGCGGTGGTGTAGGCCGCGGAGGACACCCTGCGGAAGAAGACCGTGGCCACGGTCAGCGGGATGAGTGCCGAGAGCGCCACCAACGCCAGGGTCGTGTTGGTGACCAGCAGCGCCGAAGACACGCCGACGATGGTCAGCAGCGACACCAGCGCGGTCGACAGGCCCGTCTGCAGGAACGTCGACAGGGCGTCGACGTCGGTGGTCATCCGGGTCATGATCCGGCCGGACATCTCGCGTTCGTAATAGTCCAGGCCCAGGCGCTGCAGATGGGCGTAGGTGCGCACCCGCAACGCGAACAGCACCCGCTCGCCGGCGCGCGCGGTGAGCACCGTCATCGTGGCGACGATCAGCCAGTCGGCCGCCACCACACCGATCCCGATCAGTACGGCGACCAGCAGCACCGACGGCCGGTCGGCGCTCACTCCGTCGTCGAGGGCGCGCCGGGTGATCAGCGGGAAGGACAGACCCGCCAGGGTGTCGGCGGCCAGCAACGCGATCACCACGGCCAGAAGGCCCGCGACCGGGCGCAGCATCCCGCGCAGACGGAAGTCCGGATCCGGGGCGGTCAGCGTCGCCGGATCGTCGGTCGGCCGATCCTCGGCCGGGGGCAGGGCGTCGATCGCGGCCTGCAGCTGCGGGGACGGCGGGCCGCTACCCAGGGCCCCGGCCATGCCGCGCCCGCCTCCGCCGCCACCTCCGCCGCGGCCGCCGACCGCGGGCGGGGCGCCCGGCCCGCCCGCCCGGTCGGCTGTCGGTGCGGGCGGGGCGTCGGGGAAGAACAGGTCGACGTCACCGGCCGCAGACGACTCGGTGTCGGCGGCTACCGGGCCGGGAGCGGTGTGCGGCGCCGGGGTGTCGGCGGCCGCACCCACCCCGGTCAGGGCGCGGAAGCGCGCGGAGTCGGCGGACAGTTCCGCGACCGTGCCGTGGGCGACGATGCGGCCGTGGTCGAGCACGGCCACCGTGTCGGCCACCGACAGGGTGGCCGGCCGGTGGGTGATCAGCACCGTGGTGCGATCGGTGCGCAGCCGCCGGAGGTTGGCGAACACCCGGGCTTCGGTACCGGCGTCCAGAGCGCTGGTCGCATCGTCGAGGATCAGCACGCGCGGATCGGCGAGGAAGGCGCGCGCCAACGCGATGCGCTGGCGCTGCCCGCCCGACAGCGACAACCCGCGCTCGCCGATCACGGTGTCGTAGCCGTCGGGCAGGGCCCGGATGAACCGGTCCGCCTCGGCGGCGCGTGCGGCCGCGGCGATCGCCTCGGCGTCGGCCTCGGGATCCCCGGCGGCGATGTTCGCGGCGATCGTGTCGGAGATCAGGAACGGCTCGTCGAACACGATCGTCACCGCGGCCCGCAGGTCGGCGGCCGCGGTGTCGGCGACATCGACCTCCGTGCCGTTAGCGCCGATGAGCAGCACGCGGCCCGCATCGGGGGCGTAGAAGCGCGGGACCAGCTCGACCAGCGAGGTCTTGCCCGACCCGGAGCCGCCGATCACCGCGACGGTGCTGCCGGCCGGCACCGACAGGTCCAGGTCGGTGAGCACCGGCCGGTCGGGGCCGTGCCCGAAGTCCACCGCGTCCCAGCGCAGCGCCAGCGGCCCGGTCGGCACCGGCGCGGGCCGCGGCGGATCGGGCAGGGCGGTGACGGTGTCGAGCACCTCGTACACCCGCTCGATCGCAGCCTGAGACAGCTGGGCGACCACGACCATGTTCGCCACGATCCGGGCGACCGTGGTGAGCATGGTGACGTAGGAGGCGAAGGCCAGGAAGGTGCCGACGGTGACCGTGCCGCGCAGGGTGAGCATCCCGCCCAGACCGATCACAGCGACCAGCCCCAGCAGCGGCAGCGTCGTCAAGGTGGGGGAGAAGCGGGCGTTGATCCGGGCCGCACGCAGCCGGCGGCCGTAGAGCCGCGAGCTCAGTGCGGTGAGCCGGTCGGTCATCCGCGACTCCTGCGCGAAGCCCTTGACCACCCGCACCCCGGTGACGGTCTCGTCCACGTGCTGGGCGATGTCCGCGGCGCCCTGCTGGGCGGACCAGGTGGCGGCGAACAGCGAGCGCCGTGACAGGAAGGCGACCGCGGCGACCGCGGCGGCCACGGCCGCGGTGATCGCGGCCAGGGTCGGCGAGAGCCACAGCATCACCGACACCGCCAGCACGAACTGCAGCAGTGCGCCCAGCACCATCGGCGCCATGCCCAGCAGCCCCTGCACGGCCTGCAGGTCGGAGATCGACCGGGAGACCAGCTGACCGGTGGCGATCCGGTCCTGGGTGCGCCCGTCGAGGGTCTGCGCGGTACGCAGGAGCCGGACGCGCAGATCGTGCTGGACGTCCAGCGACAACCGGCCCGCGAGCAGACGGCGACCGAACTGCATCGCCCAGCGCAGTACCGCCAGTCCGGCGATGGCCGCGGCGACCATGCCGATCGCCTGGGTGCGCCCGGCCGTCGCATCGTCGAGTGCGGCCCGGGTGAGCAGGGGGAAGGTGATGTCGATGATCGTGGCCACGATCGACACCGCCAGTGCGCCGTAGAGCACGGAACGGTGCGCCAGGCAGTCGGTCAGCAGCCGCCGCACCCACCCCGGACCGGGGTCGGCACGGCCGCTGACCGGCGCGGCGGACGCTCTCACGGGCCGGTCACCGCATCGGGCACGGTGAACTCCAGCAGCGCACCGGTGGCCACCATCGGCACCCGGGCCGCCAGTGCGGCCGCGCCGGTCGCCCCGGCCGTGTGCTGCAGCTGCGGGATCAGGCCGGCGTCCAGGGCGTGTTCGGTCAGTGCGCGGGTGAGCGTGAGCCCGTGCCCGGCGCGCCGGTGGTCGGGGGCGGTGACCACGGTCAGGTCGGCGAGCATCCCGGCGCGGATGCGATAGCCGCCGGTGGCCACCGGCCGGTGATCGGCGTCGAGCAGGGTCAGCACGGTCTCCGGCGCCCCTTCGTCGGCCGCCTCCGGTGCCCGGTCGTCCGGCGGCAGCGTCGACCACACCTGCGCGGCGGTCGCCGGATCGGTGTCGATCAGCGCCTCGGGTTCGTCGGTCGACGACGGGGACGGCAGCACGGGCGCGGGCGGATAGTCCGCGCCGTGATGCAGGCGCACATCGGCGCGCAACCGCACGTCCGGTCCGAGCGCGGTCAGCAGTGCGGTCAGCGCCGTCGAGTGGGCGGCGGCTGCGCTGGACAGCCGGTCCAGCGCAGCCGGGTCGCCGAGCACCACGGTGGTGTCGAACAGTGTCAGCACCCGGAGCCGGTCGCTGCCGGGCACGGGGTGGGGGAGCAGTCCCGGCCGGGTCAACGCGGTGTCGGTCAGGCCGAGCAGGCGGGCCCAGCACATGCGCACGATCGCCTCGGTGTTGTCATCCATCACCTGCACGGTAGCGCTGCGGGGCCGCGGCGCGGCGGTCAGTCGCCCAGCACCGCGGTCAGATAGGCGTTGGCGAAGCGGCGATCGGGGTCGACCCGGTCGCGCACGGCGCGGAAATCGTCGAAGTGCGGATACTCCGGGCGCAGGTCGTCGGCCGTGCGCCAGTGCATCTTGCCCCAGTGCGGACGCCCGCCGAGTCCCACCGCGAGTTCTTCGAACCCGCGGAAGTAGTGCTCGTAGGGCTGGCGCCAGTAGCGGTGGATCGCCACATAGGCCGTGGCCCGGTCGTGCGCGGTGGACAGCCAGACGCCGTCGGCCGCGGCGAACCGCACCTCGACCGGGAACGACACCGGATCACCGGAATCGGTGATCAGCCGGTCCAGCCCGTCGAGCAGCGCCGGCAGCGTGTCGACCGGCACCGCGTACTCCATCTCCCGGAACCGGACCCGGCGGGGAGTGGCGTACACCGCGTAGGAGCGGTCCAGGAAGGTGCGCTGCGACAGTAGTCGGGCGGCGATCGCATTGATCCGCGGGGTGGTCTGCGGCAGCGTCGTGCA
Organism: Actinomycetes bacterium; assembly: GCA_021793835.1. Lineage (GTDB taxonomy): Bacteria > Actinomycetota > Actinomycetes > Mycobacteriales > Mycobacteriaceae > Tomitella. Next base: position 16,073 of record JAJYRZ010000021.1, read on the forward strand.
CAGCCGGTTCGACAATTCGAACACCCCGTTGGACAGCAGTTCGTCATCCAGACCCTTGCGCCACCGCGGCAGCGGACGCAGCGGGGTGTCGCCGGGCAGCCGGGTGTTGTGCTTGGTCAGCACCCGGTCGGTGTGCGGCCACCAGTAGAACTCGAAGTGATCGGTCTGCGCGACCGTGCGGTCGAGATCGCCGAGCACCGCGCCGAGCGATGCCGGGCCCTCGGCGGCGGCCAGCGCGAAGGCCGGTACGCAGGCCAGCGTGAGCGTGGTGATCACACCCAGAGCGCCGAGGCCGAGCCGGGCCGCGGCGAACAGTTCGGGTTCGGTCTGCGCCGAGCAGTCCACCACCTGGCCGTCGGCGAGCACGATCTGCAGGCCCACCACCTGCCCGGCCAGACCGGTGAACGCGGCGCCGGTGCCGTGGGTGCCGGTGGCGATCGCACCGGCCACCGACTGGGCGTCGATGTCGCCGAGGTTCTCCATCGCCAGGCCCAGATCCCACAGCAGCGGGTTGAGCCGGTGCAGCGGGGTGCCGGCGCGCACGGTGACCTCCGCGCCGGTGTCGGTCGGGGTGACCGCCACGATGCCCGTCAGCCGCGACAGATCGAGCAGGATCCCGTCGGTCACCGCGATCGGGGTGAACGAATGGCCGGCGCCGACGCATTTGACCCGTGTCCCACTCCGCGCGGCTTGGCGCATGACCTGAGTCACGTCGCCTACGCTGGTGGGACACAGGACCTCGTGAGGGGAGCTGTGTGCTGTCCGGGCCCAGTTCGTCCATGTAGTGGAGGTCACCGGGCCGAGTATCCACTGGACGGCTGTCCAGCGCAATTCTCGAGGAACGGAGTGGGTGTCGATGGCCAAGGACGCGTCCAGGCGGTTGCCGGCCGAGGAGCGGAGGGCTCAACTGGTGGCGGCCGCACTGGGGCTGGCCGAAGCGGAGGGGTTCGGGGCGGTGACCATCCGCCGGGTGGCCGATGCCGCGGGCGTCTCGCTGGGGGTGGTGCACTACTGCTTCGAGAGCAAGGAGGAGCTGATGGGTGCGGCGATCGCCAACGTGGTCGCCGCGCTGGGGGAGGAGATCTCGCAGACCTACGCCCGTGCCTCGGAGGCCTCCGAGGCCGGCACCGGTGCGGAGGGACTGCGCCAACTGCTCGGCGACGGGCTGGCCGCGATGTGGGCGCTGATCGAGCAGACTCCGCAGCTGCAGATCCTGACCTACGAGATCACCACCTACGCGCTGCGTCTGGCGGCGGAGAACCCCGACGGGTCGCGGGCGCTGGCCGATCGGCAGTATCAGGTCACCCAGGCTGTGGCCACCGAGTTCCTGCAGAACTCCGCCGAGCACTGCCGGATGCGGTGGACCCGCCCGGTGGAGTCGGTGGGTCGGCTGGCGCTGACGATGATCGACGGGGTCGCGCTGCGATGGCTGATCGACCGGGACTCCGAGGCCGCCGGTGCGGCACTGGACGAACTGGTCGATCTGGTGGTGGCCAAGGCCGAACCGGCCGACTAGATACATACGCACGGGGCCGGGCCGGAAGGATCTCCTCCCGGCCCGGCCCCGTGTTCGCTCCCTGCCTTACGCGGCGGGGTCGCGCTTTTCAGGCGCCGTAGAGTTCGGCGATCTGCTGCGCGTAGTTGTCGTGGACGACGTTGCGCTTGAGCTTCAGCGTCGGGGTCAGCTCACCGGACTCCATGGTGAAATCGGTGGTCAGGATCCGGAACGTCTTGATCGCCTCCGCGCGGGAGACCTGCGCGTTGGCCGCGGCGACCGCGGCGTCGACCTCCGCGATCAGATCCGCATCGGTGACCAGCTTCTCGATCGGGGTGTCGGCGGGCTTGCCGTTGCGCTCGAGCCAGCCGGGCACCGACTCCGGATCCAGGGTCAGCAGGGCGGCGATGAACGGTTTGCCGTCGCCGACCACGATGGCCTGGCTGATCAGCGGATGCGCCCGGATCGAGTCCTCGAGGTTGGACGGGGCGACGTTCTTGCCCGCCGCGGTGACGATGATCTCCTTCTTGCGGCCGGTGATGTAGAGGAAGCCCTCCTCGTCGAGTCGGCCCAGGTCACCGGTGTGGAACCAGCCGTCCCGGATGTCGTCGGCGGTGGCCTGCTCGTTCTGCCAGTACTCGCTGAACACCACGTCGCCGCGCAGCAGCACCTCGCCGTCCTCGGAGATGCGCACCGCGTTGCCCGACACCGGCTGCCCCACCGAGCCCACGCGCTGGGCGCCGGGGCGGTTGACCGTGATCGCCGCCGAGGTCTCGGTGAGCCCGTAGCCCTCGTAGATGGTCACGCCGAGCCCGCGGAAGAAATGCCCCAGGCGCGCACCCAGAGGGCCGCCGCCGGACACCGCGGCCTCGCACTCGCCGCCGAGCGCCGCGCGCAGCTTGCCGTAGACGAGCTTGTCGAACAGCTTGTGCTTGAGGTTCAGCAGCAGGCCCGCCCCGCCGGTGTCCTGAGCCTGGCTCCACTCGATGGCGGTGGCTTCCGCGGCGGCGAAAATCTTGCCCTTGCCGCCGTCCTCGGCGGTCTGCTTGGCGGTGTTGTAGACCTTCTCGAACACCCGCGGCACCGACAGTACGAAGGTCGGCTTGAAGGTGCCCAGCAGCGGCACCAGGTTCGTCAGGTCGGAGGTGTGGCCGATGGTCAGGCGGTTGTAGAACCCGGCCACCGAGATCGCCCGGGCGAAGATGTGCGCCATCGGCAGGAACAGCAGGGTGGACTTGCCCTCGACCATCATCGTGCCCAGGGCGTCGGCCACGGTCTCGGACTCGGCCAACAGGTTGAAGTGCGTGAGCATCACGCCCTTGGGCCGGCCCGTGGTGCCCGAGGTGTAGACCAGGGTCGCCGGATCCTTGGCGGTGACCGCGCTGCGCCGCTGTTCGACCTGTGCATCGGAGATCTCGGCCCCGGCCGCGCGCAGCCGTGCAATCGCGCCGTCGTCGCCGTCGATCTGCAGCACGGTGGTCACGGTGTCCAGCTCGGCGACCACCGGCGCGGTGGTCTCGCGGTAGGCGTCGTTCTCGACGATCAGCATCTTCGTGCCCGAGTCCTCGAGGATCCAGCGCGCCTGCTCGGCCGCCGAGGTCTCGTAGATCGCCACGGTGACCGCCCCGACGGTCCAGATCGCGAAGTCCAGCGCCACCCACTCGTAGCGGGTGCCGGACATGATGGCCACCCGGTCGCCGGTCTCGACACCGGAACCGATCAGGCCCTTGGCCAGCGCGGTGACCTCCTCGGCGAACCGCCGGGCCGTGACATCGGTCCAGCCGGCGGCGTCGGGCCGCTGGAAGGGCACCGATTCGGGCGACTGCGCGGCCCGATCGAAGACCATGTCGGACAGTGACGCGTCGTCAGCGATCGTGTACGCGGCCGGAACGGCGAGTTCACGCACGGGTATCCCCCTCAAGGATCGAAGCGAGTGACCACCATCACGGTGTGTCGCGGTCAACGATAGACCACGGTCGGATCACTGTCGCGGGCCGGAGTGGTGGAGCTAACGCCGAAGTCGTCCCGATGGGTGGGAACCGGGATGCGAAGACGGGCGTCCCCGCCCACCGCGGACTGCGGTGGGCGGGGACGTCGGTCAGGTGCCCGGGGTCGGTCGCTGTCAGTCCTGCGGGGCGGTCGAGTCCAGGTCGCCGCTGAGGTACGAGTGGTACGCGGGCAGGTCGAGCTGACCGTGGCCGGACAGGCCGATGACGATCACCTCGGGCTCGGTCAGCTCCCGGGCGTAGGCGGCGGCCGCGGCGATGGCGTGCGAGGCCTCCGGGGCGGGCACGATGCCCTGGGCGCGGGCGAACTCCACGCCTGCGGCGAAGGCGTCGCGCTGATCGATCGCCAGACCCTGAACATGGCCGAGCTCGACGGTGTGGCTGAGCAACGGTGCCATGCCGTGGTACCGCAGCCCGCCGGCGTGGATCGGGTCCGGGATGAAGTCCTGACCCAGGGTGTGCATCTTCAGCAGCGGGGTCAGCCCGGCCAGGTCGCCGTGGTCGTAGCGGTACTCGCCGCGGGTGATCGACGGGCAGGCCGCCGGCTCGACCGCGAAGAGCTTGGTCTCGGCGCCGGCGGTGAGCACCTCGCGCAGGAACGGGAAGGCCAGGCCGGCCAGGTTCGAGCCGCCGCCCGCGCAGCCGAACACCGCGTCCGCGCCGGTCTCGCCGGCGGTCTGCAGCTGCTCGACCGCCTCCTGGCCGATCACCGTCTGGTGCAGCACCACGTGGTTGAGCACGCTGCCGAGCGCGTAGCGGGTGTTGACGTCGGCGGCCGCGACCTCCACCGCTTCGGAGACCGCGATGCCCAGTGAGCCGGGGGTGTCGGGGTCGGCGGCCAGCAGCTCGCGGCCGACCTCGGTCAGCGGTGACGGACTCGGGTGCACACGGCCGCCGTAGGTCTCGATCAGGTACCGGCGGTAGGGCTTGGAGTGGTACGAGGCCGCGACCTGCCAGACCTCCAGGTCGATCCCGAACTGGGCGCAGGCGAACGACAGCGCGCTGCCCCACTGGCCCGCCCCGGTCTCGGTGGTCAGCTTGGTGACCCCGTCCTGGGCGTTGTAGTAGGCCTGGGCGATCGCGGTGTTGGTCTTGTGGCTGCCGACCGGGCTCACGCCCTCGTACTTGACGTAGATCCGGGCCGGGGTGCCCAGCGCGCGCTCGTACTCGCGGGCGCGGATCAGCGGGGCGGGCCGCCAGGTGGCGTAGGCCTGCCGGATCGGCTCGGGGATCTCGATGTACCGCTCGGTGGCCGCCTCCTGCGCGATCAGACCCGAGGGGAACAGGCCCGCCAGATCCTCGGGCGTGACCGGTTCCCGGGTGCCCGGGTGCAGGTGCGGGGGCGGGGCGACCGGCAGGTCGGCGGCGATGTTGTACCAGTGCGTCGGGATGCCGTGCGGGATCGATGCGCTCACGAGTGGGTCGCTTCCTGATCGAGGGGCGGGGTGGCCCGGTCAGCGTAGCCGCGCGGTGAGACCAACGTGACGGACTGCACCGGGACGTCCCACTTCCGGTGGTATAAACTGCTGGTCAAATGAGTCAACATAGCAACGATAGCGAACCTGTGTCCGAACCCGCGGTAAGCGCGGCTGCGGGGCCCACTTTCGCGGACCTGGGAATCGACGATCGAGTGCTGCAGGCGCTGACGGACGTGGGGTACGAAACTCCGTCGCCCATTCAGGCCGAGACCATCCCGCTGCTGCTGGCCGGCCGCGACGTGGTCGGTCTGGCACAGACCGGCACCGGTAAGACCGCCGCCTTCGCGGTGCCGGTGCTCGGGCGGGTCGACATCGACCAGCGCAGTCCGCAGGCCCTGGTGCTGGCCCCGACCCGGGAACTGGCCATCCAGGTCGCCGAGGCCTTCGCCAGCTACTCCACGCACCTGCCCGGCCTGCAGGTGCTGCCGATCTACGGCGGCCAGAGCTACGGGGTCCAGCTCGCGGGCCTGCGCCGAGGCGCGCAGGTGATCGTGGGTACCCCGGGCCGGGTCATCGACCACCTCGAGCGCGGCACCCTGGACCTGTCCGGGCTGCGCGACCTGGTGCTCGACGAGGCCGACGAGATGCTGAAGATGGGCTTCCAGGAGGATGTCGAGCGGATCCTGCGCGACACCCCGGCCGAGAAGCAGGTGGCGCTGTTCTCGGCGACCATGCCCTCGGCGATCCGGCGGCTGTCCAAGCGCTATCTCGACGATCCGGCCGAGGTGACGATCAAGGGCAAGACCTCCACCGCCACGAACATCGCCCAGTACTGGCTGTCGGTCTCGCATCACCGCAAGCTCGATGCGCTCACCCGGATCCTCGAGGTCGAGGACTTCGACGCGATGATCATCTTCGTGCGCACCCGCCAGGCCACCGAGGAGCTGTCCGACAAGCTCCGCGCCCGCGGCTTCGCGGCCGCGGCCATCAACGGCGACATCGTCCAGGCGCAGCGTGAGCGGACCATCGGGCAGCTCAAGGACGGCCGGATCGACATCCTGGTCGCCACCGACGTCGCCGCCCGCGGACTCGACGTCGAGCGGATCTCGCACGTGGTCAACTACGACATCCCGAACGACACCGAGGCCTATGTGCACCGCATCGGTCGCACGGGCCGGGCGGGCCGGGCGGGCGAGGCGCTGCTGTTCGTCACCCCGCGCGAGATGCGGATGCTCAAGTCCATCGAGCGCGCCACCCGGCAGCGGGTGGAGGAGAAGCCGATGCCGAGCGTGGACGACGTCAACGCTCAGCGCGTGGCCAAGTTCGCGGAGTCGATCACCACTTCGCTGGAGGCGCCGACGCTGGCGATGTTCCGCCGGTTGGTCGAGGACTACCAGCGCGAACACGACGTGCCCATGGCCGACATCGCCGCCGCGCTGGCCAGCCAGTCGAGGGAGGGCGACTCCTTCCTGCTCGCCCCCGAGCCGGAGCGCCCGGCGCGGGGCCGCAGGGACGACCGCCGCGACGACCGGCGCGGCCGGGACCGGGACGATCGGGGACGCGATCGGGACGATCGTGGCCGGGAGCGCAAGACCTCCGGGCCGATGGCGATGTACAAGATCCAGGTCGGCCGCAAACACGGGGCGCAACCCGGTGCGATCGTCGGGGCCCTGGCCAACGAGGGCGGCCTCGGCCGCGGCGACCTCGGCCACATCAAGATCCTCAACGACTTCTCTCTGGTCGAACTGCCGGCGCAGCTGCCGGACGAGACCGTGGCGGGCCTGGCGGACACCCGGGTGTGCGGCCAGCGCATCGAACTGCAGCGCGACGACGGCCCGCCCGCCGGGCGCGGCCCGCGCCGTGACCGCGACGGCGGCTTCACCCCGCGCGGTCCGCGCCGCGATCGCGACGATCGCGGCTTCGACGACCGACGCGGGCGGGATTTCCGCGGCCGGGGGCGCGACCACGGCGGCCGGGGACACCGGGACGATCGCGGCCGGGACTCCGGGGGCTTCCGCGGCCGGCGTGACGACGGCGGCCACCGGGGCGGCCGGGACTTCGGCGGCTACCGGGGCGGCAGAGACTCCGGCGGTCCGCGCCGCGGTCACGACGGCGGTGACCGAGGCGGGCGACGCTTCGATTAGAAAGCTGTTGTAACAGGTTTCAGAACGGCACCGGTGCTCCTGGTCGCGATAATGCGATGAGCACCGGTGTCGTTCTTCTCCCCGGGCTGCCTGCGTGATTGGAACACGTTCTCACAAGGGCTACCCACGGGCCGATAAATCGTTTATCTTCAGGTGAGGACCGAAGCGCTCGGAGGCGAGCGCCACATCAGCACCGACGAAAGGGCGATCAGCCGCTATGAAGACCAAGGGCGCGATTCTGCACGGACTCAACCAGCCGTGGAGTGTTGAAGAGATCGAGGTCGGCGAGCCCCGTCGGGGTGAAGTCATGGTGCAGCTCGAGGCGGCCGGCATGTGCCACTCCGACCACCACCTGGTCACCGGGGACACCCCGCTGCCGAGCTACCCGGCCATGGGCGGCCACGAGGGCGCCGGCAAGGTCATCCAGGTCGGCGAGGGCGTCGAGGACGTCGAGGTCGGCGACCACGTCGTGCTGTCGTTCATCCCCTCCTGCGGCAAGTGTGAGCCGTGTGTGACCGGACAGTCGAACCTGTGCGACCTGGGCATGTACCTGATGACCGGTGAGTCGATCTCCGACGGCTCGTTCCGCATCCAGACCGCGGACGGCGAGAACGTCATCCCGATGTGCCTGCTGGGCACCTTCTCCCCGTACGTGACCGTCCACCAGTCCTCGGTGGTCAAGATCGACAAGGAGATCCCGTTCGAGGTCGCCTGCCTGGTCGGCTGCGGCGTGACCACCGGCTGGGGTTCGGCCACCAACGTCGCCGAGGTCAAGGCCGGCGACACCGTGGTCGTCGTCGGCGCCGGCGGCGTCGGGATGAACTCGGTGCAGGGCGCGGCGGTCTCCGGCGCCGAGCGGGTCATCGTCATCGACCCCTCGGAGTTCCACCGGGAGCAGGCCAAGAAGTTCGGTGCCACCCACACCTTCCCGTCGATGGCCGAGGCCATCGCCCCGGTGATGGAGATGACCTGGGGCAAGATGGCCGACAAGACCATCATCGCCGTGGGACGCATCAAGGGTGAGGACATCGACCCGGCCATGACCCTGACCAAGAAGGGCGGGCGCGTGGTCGTGGTCGGCATGGGCGGCATGGCCGACATGGACGTGACCTTGAACCTGTTCCTGTTCACCATGCTGCAGAAGGAGATGCGCGGCGCGATCTTCGGTGGGGCCAACCCGAAGGCCGAGATCCCCAACATCCTGTCGATGTACAAGGCGGGCAAGATCAACCTCGACGACCTGGTGACCAAGCACTACAAGCTCGAGCAGATCAACGAGGCCTACCAGGACATGTTCGACGGTAAGATCCTGCGTGGCGTGATCATCTACGACGAGAGCGACCGGACCACGGTGTAGATCCGCACCCGACGACACGGCGGGCCGCGACCGGTATCTGGTCGCGGC
>JAJYRZ010000223.1 GCA_021793835.1 Actinomycetes bacterium
CCGATCTCCCGCGCGGCCGTCCGGCTGGACGACGGCGCCGGCCCGCCTGCGGCGGCCGAACTGCTCGGCCCGGCCCTGTCAGGCGGGCGGGACGGGCACACCGCCGCGGTGTACTGCTGCGGGCCGGCCCCGATGCTGGCCGCCGTACACGCCGCGGTCGGCACCCGCACCGACATCGCGCTACACACCGAACGGTTCGCCCCGCCGGTGGCCACCGACGGCCACCCGTTCACCCTGCAGGCGGCCCGGTCGGGCCGCTCGGCCACGGTCGCCGCGGACCGCACGACCCTGGACACGGCCCTCGACCTGGACCCGGCGATGCCGTACTCCTGCCGGCAGGGCTTCTGCCGCACGTGCACCGTCCGGGTGCTCTCCGGTGAGGTCGACCACCGCGACCGGGTGCTCTCCGATGACGAACGGGCCCGCGGGATGATGCTGCCGTGCGTGTCCCGCGCGGCCGGGAACCACCTGATCATCGACCGCTGAACCGGCACACCCGTCCCACCGGTTACACCGGTAGGTGAGCAGTACCCCGCGGGGTTCAGTAACGTCCTTCCTGATTCGCGAAAACCGCGAGCCGGACAGCCGCCCGGTCACACCACATGAGGGAGGCGCGCCGACGGGGGTCTGCCCGACGGCTCAGGCCATGAGGTCTGACGAACCGAAAGACACCGGACCGGGTCACCAGCCGGATCCGCCCGCCACGGGAGCGGACGGCACCACCGGGCCACCTGCCCCGGGCCGGATCCGCGAGCGGGCGGCACGGGTGGGCGAACCGGCCCGCCGCATCGTGCGCAAGGTCGTCGACGACCCCGGCATCTCCATCGTCCACCCCGCCCTGATCCCCGGCATCGGCGTCGAACGCACCAAGCGGCGCTTCAAGACCGACCCGATGGTCTTCGCTGTCGCCGCGGTCGCGGTACTCGGGGTGATCCTGTGGGCCGTGATCGCCCCCGACAACATCAAGACCGTGGGCGATGAGTCCCTGGCGTGGGTGACCGACCAGTTCGCCTGGATGTACACCCTGCTCGCGCTGGGCATCCTCGCGTTCATGCTGGTGCTCGGCTACGGCCGCACCGGGGGCGTGCGCCTGGGCGCCGACGACGAGGCGCCCGAGTTCTCCACCGTGTCGTGGGTGGCGATGCTGTTCTCCGCCGGCATGGGCATCGGTCTGCTGTTCTACGGCCCCTACGAGCCGCTGCAGTACCTGATCGATCCCCCGCCGGGCTCACCGGTGGACGCGGACACGGTCGAGGCCGCCAACAACGCGATGGCCCAGACCATGCTGCACTGGGGGCCGATCGCCTGGGCGTTCTACGCCCTGGTCGGCGGCGCCATCGCCTACAGCGCCTACCGGCGCGGCCGACGTCCGCTGATCTCGGCGATCTTCGAGCCGCTGTTCGGCCGGCGCACCGAGGGCCCCCTGGGCGCGGTGATCGACATCTTCGCCATCATCGTCACCCTGTTCGGCACCGCGATCTCACTGGGCATCGGCGCCCTGCAGATCGCCACCGGCACCGAGGTGGTCACCGGGGCCGGCAAGCTCGGCAACGGATTCATCATCGGCACCATGGCGGTGCTGACCGCCGCGTTCATCGCCTCGGCCGTCTCGGGGGTCAAGCGCGGCATCCGCATGCTGTCGAACCTGAACATGATCGTCGCCGGGCTGCTCGCGCTGTTCGTGGCGATCACCGGGCCGACGCTGTTCATGCTCAACCTCATCCCCTCGGGCGCGATCTCCTTCGTCAAGGAGGTGCCGATGATGATGATCCGCACCCCCGAGGACGGGGAGGCCACCTCGTCGTTCCTGGGCTCGTGGACCACCTACTACTGGGCCTGGTGGGTCTCCTGGACCCCGTTCGTGGGCATGTTCATCGCCAAGATCTCCCGCGGGCGCACCCTGCGCGAGTTCGTCACCGTGGTGATCCTGGTCCCGGCCGGGGTGTGCTTCGCCTGGTTCACCGTCTTCGGCGGCGCATCGATGAAGATGGAGATCGACGGCAAGGACGTCTCGGGCGCGGACTCGTCCGAGGCGATGCTGTTCGACATGCTCGGCAACCTGCCGTGGGCAGGTGTCACCGCCGTGATCGCCATGGTGTCGATCATCGTCTTCTTCGTCACCTCCGCCGACTCGGCCTCGATCGTCATGGGCTCGATCAGCCAGCGTGGCCGGCCCGAGCCGACCGCGTGGGTGACGATCGTCTGGGGCGTGCTGCTGGCGCTGACCGCCGGTTCGCTGCTGCTGGCCGGCGGTGAGGACGCGCTCGGCGGACTCCAGTCGATCATGGTCGTCACATCGCTGCCGTTCGCGATCATCGTCATCGGCATGATGATCTCCTGGGCCAAGGACCTGCGCACCGACCCGTACGTGATCCGGCGCCAGTACGCCAACGCCGCGATCGCGCAGGGTGTGCGCCTGGGCATCGTCGAGCACGGCGACGACTTCGCCTTCTCCACCACCGAGGTGGCCGAGGAGGCCGGTGCCGGTGCCTGGCTCGACTCCACCGACCCGGAGCTGACCGACTGGTACGTCAAGGCCGCCGACGAGACCTCGATCGCCACGGCCGAGGACATCCGGCGCACGCTCACCCCGGGCGCGATCCAGCCCAAGGGGCCGGAGCGGCCGGACCTGACCGCCTCGGGCGACGAGGCCACCACCTCGCGTGCCCGGGTCGAACGGCTCGAGGCGCCGCCGATCCGGCGCCGGGTGCCGACCGAGGAGCCGGAGGGCGACGCGCAGGAATGACCGCGCCCCGGTCCGGGCCCCGCGCGGGGCCCGGACCGGGCGGTCGCAGCGCACGAGACGAGGGCGGGCGCGGCATCTTCTCGATGCCGCGCCCGCCCTCGTGTTCTCCCTGTGCGCCGGTGCCGACCGGGTCAGATGCCGACCGTGCGTCCGCACCAGTCGGGCGCCTCGGTCAGTGCTTCTGCGATGCGCGCCTGCACGTCGGCGGGCATCACCGTGACTCCCCCGCGCTCCTGGTCGACGTGCAGCCCGAGGATCTCCTCGGTGGCCAGCAGTGTCTCGCCCGAGTGCAGGGTGTGCGCCAGGTGCAGCTTCTTGTCGGCGGTCCCGACCACGGAGGTGGTCACGGTCAGCTCCGCGCCCAGGCCGATCTCCTGCAGGTACCGCACGTGCGCCTCGACGGTGTAGAGCGAGCAGCCGGTGCGGGCCCGATAGTCGGCGTCCATGCCGAGCACGTCCATCGCGGTGTCGGTGGCATAACCGAACACCAGCACGTAGAAGGCCTCGGACATGTGGCCGTTGTAGTCGATCCACTCGGGCGCGACCACGGTGCGGTAGTGCGACAGCGCGGTCATCGGCCCACCTCGCGGGCACCCGACGGGTCGGCCGTCATGGCGCGTTCGCGCGCACCCGGATGGGTCTCGCGCAGCGCCGCCACCGCCCGGCGCACCGCGATCACGGCCGCATCGCGGGCCTGCACCAGCTCGTCGAACGAGCGCCCGTCGGCCTCCTCGTCACAGCCGGCCACCACCGCGTCGCGCAGCGTGCCGGTCAGCTCGGGCGCGTCGAGTCGGGTCCACGGCGAGAGCAGTGAGGGGCCGAAGTGGTCGAGCATGTGCGCCATGCCGCCCTCGCCGCCGGCGAGGTGGAAGGTGAGCATCGGTCCCTGCAGCGGCCAGCGCAGCCCCGGCCCGTCGGTGATCGACCGGTCGATCTGCTCGACCGTGGCCTCACCGGCGTCGACCATGTGCAGCGCCTCGCGCCACAGCGCCTCCTGCAGTCGGTTGGCGATGAATCCGGGCACCTCGCGGTCCATCCGGATCACCGACTTGCCGATCGCGTCGTACCAGCGTGCCGCCCAGTCGGCGGCCTCGGGTGCGGTGCGCTCGCCGCCGACGACCTCGACCAGCGGGATCAGATAGGGCGGGTTGAACGGGTGGCCCACCACCAGCCGGGCGGCACCGGCGTCGTCGACCAGCTCGGCCATCTCGGTCATCCCGTAACCGGAGGTCGACGAGCCGATCACCACGTCCTCCGCGGTCGCGGCCACGATGTCGGCCAGCAGCCGCCGTTTCAGGTCCAGGTCCTCGGGCGCGGACTCCTGCACGAAGCCGGCACCGGCGAGCGCCTCGGCCAGGTCGGTGTGCACGGTCCACGCGCCGCGGTCGGCCGTCTCGGCCAGCCCGAGCTCGGTCAGCGCGGGCCAGGCGTTGTCGATCAGCCGGGCGAGCTTCTCGCCGGCGTCCGGGCTCGGGTCCCACACGCGCACGCGGTAGCCGCGTGCCAGGAAATAGGCGGCCCAACCGCCGCCGATGGTGCCCGCACCGATGCAGGCGACGGTGTCCACACCGTCGATCTCACGCAGGTTCGTCATGAAGTCTCCGCCGTTTCGTCTTGCTCTGGAGGGAAGGTCTCGCGCGTATCCGTTGAGGCCCGGGCTAGATGTACTCGGCCAGGAGGTTGGTGACACGGCTGGCGGGTGGTTGACGTAGCGAAGACCTCCGGGTGCGGTGGGCGATGCCTACGTCGTCTACCGTCCGGAGGTCTTCGTGTC
>JAJYRZ010000224.1 GCA_021793835.1 Actinomycetes bacterium
CGAGCACGACCGCATGCCGGTCCGCCCAGTCGCCGCCGGTCGCATCGGCCACCCGGTCGAGCACCACCGACACCATCGAGGCGCCGGCCTCGTCGATCCCGGTCTCGGTGTGCACGCGCTTGCCCACGCGCAGGGCCTGCTGCGCCACGCCGTGCAGCACCGTGCCCACGGCCCGCTGCTGCTCGGCCGCACCGTAGGCGGTGCGTACCTGGCCGAGGATCTGCTGTTCGCCGACCACCAGCGAGTCCAGGCCCGCGGCGACGGAGAACAGATGGTGGGCGGCGGCCTGCCCGTAGTGCACATAGGCCTGTCGGCCCAGTTCCTCCACACCCATCCCGGCGTGATCGCCGAGCACTCCGCCGACCGCGTCGAGCGCCGGGTGGAAGGCGTCGACCACGCCGTAGATCTCGATGCGGTTGCAGGTCGAGACGATCATCGCCTCGCTGACCTGGCCGGTCTGCAGCAGCGCGTCGAGCATCTTGTCGCGGGCGTCGTCGTCGACCGTGACCCGCTCGAGCACCTCGACCGGCGCACTGTGGTGGGACAGTCCCAGCACCATCAGACTCACCGCGAGACCACCCCGATCACGGCCCGGTCATCGCGGGACGGAACCGCTGTGCGATCATCGACGGTGACCGCATCCGGGGTCGATCGGGCGGGGCCCGTTCCCCCGGATCGTCTGGTCACGTCGTCGGCTCCTCGGTGCATACGCGAAAGGTCCGCGGCTCGGGGCACGACCGGGCAGGGCGGTCGGCCGCCCTGCGCAGGAACGTCGGCCCGGCGCGGGATCAACCACACGGTAACCGCTCGTCAACGCTTCTACAAAGTTGACGAGCGTGTGCAATACACGGTAGCCGCGACACCGACGTCACCGGGGTCGGCCCGCCGCCGGGGTCAGCCGTTCAGGTCCGCGCGCAGACGCGCGGCGTCGACCTCCCAGTAGCTGTGTTCGGCGCCGTCGAGCAGGATCACCGGCAACCGATCCCCGTACTCCGCGCGAAGCTCAGGGCGCTCGCCGGCCACCTCGTCGACGTCGATGACCTGGTAGTCCACCGGAAAATCGAGCACCAGCGTCGCGAGCTCATCCCCTGCTCGATCACACATCGGACAGCCCTGCCGGGTCAGCAGCGTCACCTCGCGTCGCCCACCTGTCACCGCGCCCACTCCCTTTCCCGCGTCGTGTCCTCCGCGGCGGGATCCGCCGCCGCGCACCGATCATCGCGCACCGCCTGTGGGCCCCGCACACCCGGCCCGCCGGGCCCGCTGAGGGTAAGAGATCTCACATCCGCGCCCGCCGTCCGGGGTCCGGGCCGTCCGCTGCGCCGCCCGGGTCCGCCCGACGGCTAAGGTCGACGGTGAACGTCCGCCCGCGCCGGATCCCGGCCACCAGGAGGTATCACGTGTCCCAGTCGACGCCGCCCCCCGGCACCGCGCCGGAGGACGGCGCGGACGAGACGTCCGCGCCGCGCCGCCGCTTCGACTCGCTGCGCGCCCGCGGCCTGTTCGGCCCCACCGCGGCCGAGCGGCGCCAGTCGCTGGCCGGTCAGGCCAGCGCCGATGCGGCCCACGCTCAGCTCGAGGCCGAGGACGCCCTCGATGTCCCGGAGGCGCCGACCACCCCGGATCTGACCGCGGCCGCGTTCTTCGATGTCGACAACACCCTGGTGCACGGGGCCTCGATCATCCATTTCGCGCGCGGACTGGCCGCCCGGGACTACATCGCGGTCTCCGACATGGCGCAGTTCGGGTGGCAGCAGCTCAAGTTCCGGGTCACCGGCCGCGAGGACAGCGACGACGTGGCCTCGGGCAAGGAGAAGGCGCTGTCGTTCATCGCCGGCCGGGAGACCGACGAGTTCGTCGCACTCGGCGAGCAGATCTACGACGAGATCATCGCCGACAAGATCTGGACCGGCACGCTCGAACTGGCCCGCCGCCACCTGGCGGCCGGACAACAGGTGTGGCTGGTCACCGCCACCCCGCAGATCCTTGCCCAGGTGATCGCGCGCCGGCTCGGTTTCACCGGCGCGCTGGGCACCGTGGTCGAGGCGGAGGACGGCAAGTTCACCGGCCGACTGGTCGGCGACATCCTGCACGGGCCCGGCAAGGCGCACGCGGTGCGCTCGCTGGCCGCGCGTGAGGGCTTGCATCTGCGCCGGTGCACCGCCTACTCCGACAGCCACAACGACGTGCCGATGCTCACCGCCGTCGGCACCGCGGTGGCGGTGAACCCGGATGCCGATCTGCGCGAGCTGGCCCGCAACCGGGGCTGGGAGATCCACGACTTCCGCACCGGCCGCAAGGCCGCGAAGGTCGGGGTGCCCACCGCGCTCGCCCTCGGCGCGGCCGGCGGGGCTGCGGCCGCGGTGCTCGGCCGCAGGCGCACCGAGGACTGAGCCTTTCCGCCGGACCGGCGGCCACCGTCCGCGGGCGTCAGCCGAAGAACACCGAGCGGCGCGCAGCCAGCATCCGGTACAGGCTCTGCTGGATCCGGTCGCGCACCTGATCGGTCACCTCGAACAGCACCATCGGATCGTCGGCCTCGGATGCGGGCCGGCCGGCGGTGGGGATCGGGGTGCCGAACTCGATCTGCCACTTCGACGGCAGCGGCACCGCGCCGAGCGGCCCGAGCAGCGGGAAGGTCGGGGTGACCGGGAAATAGGGCAGCCCGAGCAACCGGGCCAGCGGGGCGATGTCGGCGATCTTGGGATAGATCTCCTCCGAGCCGACGATCGACACCGGCACGATCGGGGTGCCGGTGCGCAGCGCGGCGGCGACGAATCCGCCGCGGCCGAAACGCTGCAGCTTGTAGCGCTCGGAGAACGGTTTTCCCACCCCCTTGAACCCTTCCGGGAACACGGTGACCAGCGCACCGTCGCCCAGCAGCGCCTCGGCGTCGGCGTGGCAGGCCAGGGTGTGTCCGGCCTTGCGCGAGACGGTGCCCAGCACGGGGGTGTCGAAGACCAGGTCGGCGGCCAGCATGCGGGTGACGCGTGCGCGCGGATGGTGGTCGCGCACCGCCACCGAGAGCATCAGCCCGTCGACCGGCACGGTGCCGGCGTGGTTGGCCACCAGCAGGGCCGGGCCGTCGACCGGCAGGTTCTCCACTCCGCGCACGTCGACCCGGAACCAGCTGTCGAACAGCGGGCGCAGCAGCGGCAGCACCACGGTCTCGTTGAAGTCCGGGTCGAACCCGAAGTCGTCGATCGTGTAGTCGCCGGACAGCCGGCGCCGCACGAACTCCAGGGCGCCGGTCACCCGCTCGGCCAGCCCGTCGGGCAGCGCGGCCGTGTCCCCGGCACCGTCCGCGCCCGGACGCAGGGCGATCACCTCGGCGAGGGTCTCGGCGGCCGTCGCCGCCTCGTCGCGTTCGGTCATCGGCCCGCCCCGCTGCCCACCGTCGGGCCGGGGTCGGCGGCGCTACGGCCGCGCCCGTGGGCCCGCAGATAGTCGGTGAAGGCGCGGCGGGTGTCCCAGCGGGCGGTGAAGCCGAGTACCTCGCGTGCCCGGGCGGTGTCGAGCACCACCCCGTAGCTCAGCCACCGCAGTTCCTCGGCGGAGAAGTCCTGCAGTCCGGCGGTGCGCAGCATCGATCCGGCCGCCGACAGCACCGGCCCGGGCAGCGACAGCGGCGTGCGGCCGGCCAGGCGCAGCGCCTGGTGTCCGCCGAGCACCCCGTCGCCGGCGATGTTGAACGTGCCGGTCGCCGCGGCGAAGACCGCCTCGGCGGTGGCGCGCACCGCGTCCTCGGCGTGCAGCAGCTGGATGCGTGGATCGCGCCCGAGCGCGGTCGGGGCCAGGCGCAGCCGGAAGTAGCGGGTCAGTTCGGTGTCGACGTCCCGGCCGATCAGCGGGGCGAAACGCAGGATCGTCAGTTCCAGGTCTTCGCGGCGACGGGCGGCCGCGCGGGCGTACTGTTCGATCTCGACCGAGTCCTTGGAGAATCCGTGGGCCGGCGGATGGGGCGGGCGCATGGTCTCGGTGAACCGGCCCGGATTGCGCGGCCCGTAGCCGTAGACCGCGGACGAGGAGCGCACCACCATCCGGCTGACCGACGGGGTGCGTGCGCACGCACCGAACAGCTGCATCGCATCGAGGACGTTGCGATCCTTCATCACCGTGCGTCCACCGACCTCTTTCGGTCGGGAGTACACGGCGGTGTGCACCACGGTGTCCACCGCGGCCGACTCCAGTACCCGCACCACCGCTTCGGCGGCGACCGGGGAGCCGCAGAACTCGACCGCGGCCGGGAGACCGGCCGGGCGACGGCCGCCGGACAGCGGATCGGTGCCGAGCACCCGCACCCCGTCACGGCCGGCCAGTTCGGCGGCCACCCGGGATCCGAGCCGACCGCCCACACCTGTCACCAGAACGGTGCGCGGGCGGCGAGGCTGCGGGTGATCGGTCATCGTGGCCCCACGATAGCGGCCCGGCCCCCGCCCTCCGACACCCCCGTGTGTGCTTCACCACTTCCGGCGCCGAAAAGCGTCGGGCCCGGGCCTGCCCCGTCGTCGG
>JAJYRZ010000225.1 GCA_021793835.1 Actinomycetes bacterium
TCTATCTGACCGCCGCGGTCGCCGTATCCGCCCTGGACTGGCAGGCCGCCCGCTGCCGCCGCGAGATCGCCCGGCTCAGCCGCCGCGGCGCCCCCGACGAGGCCGCCGCGGCCGAGCGGGACGCACTGCAGCGCATGCGTGCCGAGCTGACCGGGGCGCAGGGCCTGCCCGCCCGGCTCAGCACGGCCCGCACGGAGTTCGCCGCGATCCGGGTGGAACTGGGCCACCTGGCCGCGGCGCGCACCCGGCGCCTGACCACCACCGCCCGCACCGAACTGGAGACCTGCGACAGGGGCGGCCTGGCGGTGTATCCGGACCGGCTGGCCGGCCGCATCGACGCCGCGGCCGCCGAACTGACCGCGTTGGCCGCCCACCGCCTCGGTGCCCCGGTCGATCCGCTGCCCGCCCCGGGCCCGGTGCCCGAACCGGTGGACGGGCGCCGCTTCACGGCCGAGGACCGGCTGGTGCTGGCCATGGGCGCCTCGGCCGGACTGGGGGCGAGCCGGATGCTGCTGGCCCCGCTGGCCCTGGTGCCGGCGCTGCGACTGGCGGTGCTGCCGGTGATGCTCGCCCTCGGACTCGCGGCGGCCTGGTGGATCGTGCGGGCCCGCACCGTCACCGCCGACCGACAGCGCATGCGCGCCCGGGTCGCCGAGACGCTCGCCGAGGTGCGCGGGGAGTGGGAGCGCGCCCTGGCCCGCGCGGTGCTCGCCGCCGAGGCCGCACAGCTGGCCGAGACCACCGCCGCGCACACCGCGGAGCTCGCCGACTGCGACGCCCGGCTGCGCCGCATCGACGCCGCGGCAGGTGAGCGCGCGGCCGAGCGGGACCGGCGGGCGGTAGAGGCGGGCAGACGATCAGCGGCGCTGGAGCATCTGGCGGCCGAATTGGCGGACAGGGCCCGGATCGACCGGGCGGGGAGGCGATGACCGATGCCGGCAGGACCGATGGACTTCGGCGAGACCGACTGGGGCGCAGGCGCAGAGGGCGGGTACCGGCCCGAATGCGCGCCGCTGGGCGCCGGGGAGCCGCCGGGGGTGTCCCCGCTGATCGACCCGGACTTCCAGCCCGTGGACTTCGACTCGGTCACCGCGATCGACGTCGACGGCGACGGGGTGCTCGAGACGATGATCGTGCGCACCGGGGACGAGATCACCGTGGTCTACGACCTCGACGGCGACGGCGCGGCCGACTATCAGACCCGGGTCGGGGCCGACGGCAGCGTCGATTCGTGGTGGGGGCACCGCGGCGCCGACGGCACCGCGCACTGGCACTGCGTCGACGACGGTGCCGGGCCCGGGGACATCGGCCCGTGGGGTACGGGCACCGCGGGCGAGACGGGCGAGACGGACACCGGCGGCGATCCCCTGCCCGGCCTCTGACCGGCGCCGACCCGGCCGGGCGGGGTGTGCGACCCGGTGCGGAACGGTGCCCGTGTGCAGCGGCTCACGCCCCGGCGGGTCATGATTGGCCCATGGTCGAGATCATCAGGCCCCGGGTCGAGGGCACCGTGGAGGTCGGTCCGCTGCTGGACCGCCGGCTGAGCTTCGCCGAGTTCGGTGCCCCGTCGGGACGGACCGTGCTGTGGCTGCACGGCACTCCGGGGGCGCGCCGCCAGATCCCGCCGGAGGCGCGCGAGTTCGCCGTCCGCGAGGGCCTGCGGGTGATCGGCATCGACCGGCCCGGCATCGGGCTGTCCACCCCGCACGTCTACGAGCGCTTCGGCGACTTCGCCGCCGACATCGCGATCGTCGCCGACCGGCTCGGCATCGACGAGATGGCCGTGGTGGGCCTGTCCGGCGGCGGGCCCTACACCCTGGCCCTGGCCGAGCACCTGTCCGGCCTGGTCACCGTCGCCGGGGTGCTCGGCGGGGTGGCCCCCACCCGCGGGGTCGAGGCGATCGACGGCGGGCTGATGGCGCTCGGGCGCCGGGTCGCACCGCTGGTGAAGGTGGGGCGCACCTCGGTCGGGGCGGGGCTGACCCAGGCGGTGCGGCTGATCAAACCGGCGGCCGGGCCGATCCTGGACGTCTACGGCCGGGTCTCCCCGCGCGGAGACCGTGAACTGCTGGCCCGCCCGGAGTTCAAGCAGATGTTCCTCGACGACCTGCTCACCGGTTCGCGGCGCCAGTTCTCCGCGCCGTTCTCCGACATCCTGCTGTTCGCCAAGGAGTGGGACTTCGCGCTCGGCCAGGTGCCGGCACCGGTGGTGTGGTGGCACGGCGACGCCGACCACATCGTGCCGCTGCGCCACGGCGAGCACTGCGTCGAGCTGCTGCCGCGGGCCGAACTGCGGGTGATCAGCGGCGAGAGCCACCTGGGCGGGCTCGGGGTGGCCGAAGAGGTGCTGTCGACGGTGCTCGACGTCTGGGACGGTCGCATCATCGTCTGACCCCGGCCCCCGCGGCCGGGGCGATGCGCGGCGCGGTGCGCGCGAAGGGGTGGATCCGTGCCGGTGGACCGGCCCGGACGCGCCCGAACGGACCCGGTCGCCCACCGATCGCCGATCGGCGTTAATCTCGTGGGGAGGACTTCCGGCGTCCGTGTCGCGTCGACGGGCTTCCTCCGTGTCACGGTCCGCCGGCGCGGGGGTCGTTCGGACTCCGCGCGGGCGCACCGAGGAATATCTGGGGGCGGGAGCAGGTTCTTCCGCACACAGGGTGACCACAGGGAGCTGCGCCGCAGTAGGTGCGGCTCCCGCCACTGCAGGAGAGGCTGATGACCGCAGCGACGATTCCAGGGTTGAACACCGCCAGCGATACCCCGCCGACCCGGCATGCCGAGATGCTTGCCTGGATCACGGAGGTTGCCGAGCTCACCCAGCCGGATCGGGTCGTCTTCGCCGACGGATCGGATGCGGAGTGGGACCGGCTGACCGCCGAGCTCGTCGAGGCCGGCACGTTCACCAAGCTCAACGAGGACAAGAAGCCGAACTCCTTCCTGGCCCTGTCGGACCCGGCCGATGTGGCGCGCGTGGAGTCGCGCACCTTCATCTGCTCGAAGACCGAAGAGGGCGCCGGTCCGACCAACAACTGGATGGACCCGGACGAGATGCGCGAGCTGATGACCGGGCTCTACCGCGGCTCGATGCGCGGACGCACCATGTACGTGGTGCCGTTCTGCATGGGCCCGCTCGAGGCGGAGGACCCGAAGCTGGGCATCGAGATCACCGACTCGGCCTACGTCGTGGTCTCCATGCGCATCATGACCCGCATGGGCCAGGCCGCGCTCGACAAGATCGGTGAGGACGGCGAGTACGTCAAGGGCCTGCACTCGGTCGGCGCCCCGCTCGAGGCCGGCCAGGAGGACGTGCCGTGGCCGTGCAACGAGACCAAGTACATCACCCACTTCCCCGAGACCCGTGAGATCTGGTCCTACGGCTCGGGCTACGGCGGCAACGCGCTGCTGGGCAAGAAGTGCTACGCGCTGCGCATCGCCTCGGCGATGGCCCACGACGAGGGCTGGCTGGCCGAGCACATGCTCATCCTCAAGCTCACCTCGCCGGAGGGCAAGGTCTACTACATCGCGGCCGCGTTCCCGAGCGCCTGCGGCAAGACCAACCTGGCGATGATCGAGCCGACCATCCCGGGCTGGAAGGCCGAGACCCTCGGCGACGACATCGCCTGGCTGCGTCCGGGCAAGGACGGCCGCCTCTACGCGGTCAACCCCGAGGCCGGTTTCTTCGGCGTCGCCCCGGGCACCTCGATGGATTCGAACCCGAACGCGATGAAGACCGTCGAGGCGGGCAACACCATCTACACCAACGTCGCGCTTACCGACGACGGTGACGTGTGGTGGGAGGGCATCGACGGTGACGCTCCGGCGCACCTGATCGACTGGCACGGCAACGACTGGACCGTGGGCGCGGAGAACAAGGCCGCGCACCCGAACTCGCGTTACTGCACCCCGATGTCGCAGTGCCCGATCCTGGCCGACGAGTGGGACGATCCCGCCGGCGTGCCGATCTCGGCGATCCTGTTCGGCGGCCGGCGCAAGGACACCGTGCCGCTGATCACCGAGTCCTTCGACTGGGCGCACGGCACCTTCATGGGCGCCACCCTGTCGTCGGAGCAGACCGCGGCCGCCGAGGGCACCGTGGGCGCGGTGCGTCGCGACCCGATGGCGATGCTGCCGTTCCTGGGCTACAACGCCGGCGACTACCTGGCGCACTGGCTGAAGATCGGTGCGGAGGCCCCCGAGGGCGCGCTGCCGAAGATCTTCTACGTCAACTGGTTCCGCCGTGGCGAGGACGGCCGCTTCCTGTGGCCGGGCTTCGGCGAGAACTCGCGCGTGCTCAAGTGGATCGCCGACCGCATCGACGGCACCGCCGAGGCCACCGAGACCGCGATCGGCCACGTGCCGACAGCCGACCAGATCGACCTGTCCGGCCTGGACGTCGACCCGGCCGACGTGGACGCCTCGCTGGCGGTGGACGTCGCCGAGTGGAAGGACGAGCTCCCGGGCATCCAGGAGTGGTTCGACTTCCTGGGCGAACA
>JAJYRZ010000226.1 GCA_021793835.1 Actinomycetes bacterium
GCGGGCTCCGGCTCGGGCTCCGGCTCGGGCTCAGGGGTCGGCTCCGGCGCCGGCTGCTGGGCGGGCGCGGACGGTGCCGCGTCGGCCGACCCGATCACCGCGAGCTGGCCACCGACCTCGACGGTCTCGTCCTCGCCAGCGGTGATCTCGAGCAGCGTGCCCGCGACTGGGGAGGGCACCTCGGTGTCGACCTTGTCGGTGCTGATCTCCAGCAGCGGCTCGTCGACCTCGACGGTGTCGCCGACCTGCTTGAGCCACCGGGTGACGGTGCCCTCGGTGACCGACTCGCCCAGAGCGGGCATCTCCACCGGGGTGCCGTCGCCGCCACCGGAGGCAGCGGCGGGGGCGGCGGCCGGGGCGGGCTCTGCAGCGGGCTCCGGCTTGGACTCGGGCTCAGGCTCAGGGGTGGGCTCGGCGGCGGCCTGCGGGGCCGGGGCGGACTCGGCGGCTTCGCCCGGCTCACCGATCACCGCGAGCTCTCCGCCCACCTCCACCTCGTCGTCCTCCTGCGCGACGATGCGGGTGAGCACACCGGCGGCCGGGGACGGGATCTCGGTGTCGACCTTGTCGGTGGAGACCTCCAGCAAGGGCTCGTCGACCTCGACGGTGTCACCCTCCTGCTTGAGCCACCGGGTGACGGTGCCTTCGGTGACCGATTCGCCGAGTTCCGGCATCTGGACGGAGAAAGCCATGTCGTCTGACTCCTAGACGTTGTGTGTGGGTGTGTCGGTGGAGATCACGGTCGATGATCACCGCCCGCGGGCGGGCGAGCCCTCTGGTGAGAAGACTCACAAACCCGGGACCGAGGTCACGGTCACCGGGGTGCGATGCCACGTGCTCGATCTGCTCTGTCCATCTTTGCACTTCCGGAGAATCTGTGCCCGCAGAGGGTGCCGACCGGTGGGAGCGGGCCCCGCGCTCGGCGGTGGGCTGCGCGCGGGGCGGGCCGGCCGGGTGGCAGACTCGCACCGTCGCCGGACACACGGATCGGACAGGAGTCGGGCAGATGGGACTGGTCGCACGCGTGCGGCGCGGATGGGTGACGCGCGAGCGTGCCCGCGCCGACCGGGAACGGCACCGCGCGGATCTGGAGTACCTGCTGCGGTGGGGCGGGGCCCACACCGGTGTCGAGGTGTTCGTCGAACCGCAGACGATGATCAACGAACTGTCGGTGGTGCTGGTCGATTCCGCCGGCAGCTGGACCCGCCGCGTTCCGGGCGGGCCGAAGGCGGTGCGCCGCCTGGGTCGCGAACTGGGCGTGCCGGTGCACGACGTGCTCGAGACCGGCTATCCGCAGCGCATGCGCGACAACATCGAGCGGGCCCGCATCCGACGCCGCAGGGCCGAGCGCGCCGCACTGACCCGGCAGCTGGCAGAACTGGCCGCCCGCGACCGCGGCGACGGTCCCGCCGAGTGAACCGGAGCTGAGCGGTCCCGGGCCTCGGACGGCCCGATCGTCTCCCACGGATCCGCCGGACGCGCCGCGGGGCGGGTGCGCCGCGTGCGGATCGCTCGGATCCGGTGCGTCGCACCCGCCCCGCGGGCGGTGTGCGGTCTGCTGACCTGTCAGCGTCAGCCCTGCGCGATCTCCTCGAGCACGGCGATCAGGGTGCGCACCGGCACCCCGGTGCCGCCCTTGGTGATGTAGCCGTAGGGCGCGGCGGAGTTGAAGGCCGGCCCGGCGATGTCCAGGTGCGCCCACTGCACGTCCTCGGCGACGAACTGCTTGAGGAACATCCCGGCCGACAGCATCCCGGCCCAGCGGCCCGGGGTGACGTTGGCCAGATCGGCCACCCGCGAGTCGAGCTCCTTGCGCAGCTCGGCCGGCAGCGGCATCGCCCAGCCCTTCTCGCCGACCCGCTGGGACACCGCCGCGACCCGGTCGCGGAACTCCTCGGTGCCCATCACCCCGGGGGTGCGGGTGCCCAGGGCCACCATCTGCGCACCGGTCAGGGTCGCGGTGTCGATCAGGTAGTCCGGGGACTGCTCGCAGGCCAGCACGATCGCATCGGCCAGCACCAGGCGGCCCTCCGCGTCGGTGTTGATCACCTCGACGGTGGTGCCGCCGTACTGGGTGAGCACGTCACCGGGGCGCTGCGCGGTCGCGGACGGCATGTTCTCTGCCATCGGCACGTAGACGGTGACGTTCAGCGGCAGGTCCAGCTCGGCGACCAGCGCGGCCGTGGCGACCACCGCGGCCGCACCCGACATGTCCGAGGTCATGTCCTCCATGCCGCCGGCCGGCTTGATCGAGATGCCGCCGGTGTCGAAGGTGATGCCCTTGCCCACCAGTGCGACCGAGGGTGCGTCCTCTCCGCCGCCACGGTGGCTGAGCACCACCAGGCGCGGGGGCCGCGAGGAGCCCTTGCCGACCCCGATGATGCCGCCGAAGCCCTCGGCCTCGAGTCGGGTCTCGTCGTAGACCTCCACCCCCAGGCCCACCGCCTCACCGAGCGCCTCCGCCCGGTCCGCGAAGGACTCCGGGTACAGGTGGCTCGGCGGGGTGTTGATCAGCTCGCGGGCGGTGGCCACGGCCTTGGCGACCTTCGCAGCGCGCGCGACCGTGTCGGCTCCGGTGTCGTCGGCCAGCAGCAGGGTCACCTCGCCGGGGCCCTGGTCGACGTCGTCGCCGTCCTCGTCGTCGGCCGACTTGAACTCGGTGAAGGTGTAGGCGCCGAGGAACGCGCCCTCGGCCGCCGCGGCCGCGTCCACCCCGCCGAGGGTGGTGGCCACCGACTTGCCGGCGCCGATCGCACGCGCCGCATCGCCGGCGGCCACGCGCACCTGCTCGGCCCGGGCGGCCTCGTCGTCCTCGAGCTCGCCCAGCCCGACCGCCAGCACACTGGTCGCACCCAGGTCCGCAGATCCGGGGATGCGGTGGACCTGCCCGGCCTTGCCGGTCGCACCGACCGCGGCGAAACCGGCGGTCAGCTCCGCGACCTGGTCCTCCGTGACCCCGACCGCGCCGGGGGCGAACTGCGGACCGTCGTCGCCCGGGACCAGGCCGAGGACGAGCACGTCGGTCTCGGCGGGCACCGTGGCGGCCACCGCGAGGCGCGGGCCGAGTTCACGGGAGGGGAAGCGGGAAGAGGTCATGAGGCATCGCTCCTGGTTCGGTTCGGGGCCACGGACGGTGCCGAAAACGGCGACGGTGGCCTGCGTTAACATAGCCTTCATGACTGGTCTACCGGATCTCGTCCGCCTGCCGCATCCCCAGCCCGCTCCGGAGGCCGAACGGGAGCGCGTCCTGGCGGATCCCGGTTTCGGCCGGTTCCACACCGATCACATGGTGACCATCTCCTATTCGCCCGACAAGGGCTGGCACGGCGCCGAGCTCGGCCCGTACGCCCCGATCAGCCTGGATCCGGCGACCACGGTCTTCCACTACGGGCAGGCGATCTTCGAGGGCCTGAAGGTCTACCGGCAGCCCGGCGGCGAGCTCGCCTCCTTCCGGCCGAGCGCCAACGCCGCACGCTTCCGCACCTCGGCCGAGCGGCTGGCGATGCCGGCGCTGCCCGACGAGATGTTCCTCGACTCGCTGCGCGAACTGGTCGCCGTGGACGCCGACTGGGTGCCGCCGGCCGGCGGTGAGGAGTCGCTGTATCTGCGGCCGTTCATGATCGGCGTGGACTCGTTCCTAGGGGTGCGTCCGTCGAACGACTACCGATACATGCTGATCGCCTCGCCGGCGGGCGCCTACTTCCCGCGCGGGATCAAGCCGGTCAGCGTGTGGCTGAGCGAGGACTACGTGCGCGCCGTGCCCGGCGGCACGGGTGCGGCCAAGTTCGCCGGCAACTACGCCGCCTCGCTGCTGGCCCAGGCCCAGGCCGCCGAGCAGGGCTGCGACCAGGTCGTCTGGCTCGATGCGATCGAGCACCGCTGGGTCGAGGAGATGGGCGGGATGAACCTGTTCTTCGTCTTCGGCTCGGGCTCGGACGCCACCCTGGTCACCCCGGAGCTGTCCGGCTCGCTGCTGCCCGGGGTCACCCGCGATTCGCTGATCCAGCTGGCCGACGACGCCGGCTACGGGGTCGAGGAGCGCCGCATCAACATCGACGAGTGGGAGGCCGGCTGCGCCTCGGGGGAGATCACCGAGGTCTTCGCCTGCGGCACCGCAGCGGTGATCACCCCGGTCGGGACGGTCAAGCACGCCCGCGGCGGGTTCACCGTCGGCGACGGCGGCACCGGCGAGGTCACCCAGGCGCTGCGCGACACCCTCACCGGGATCCAGCGCGGCACCTTCGCCGACACCCACGGCTGGATGACCCGCCTGGCCTGACCGGCCTGGGAGTGGCCGGCCCGCTGTGGGCGGGCCCAGGGGCGGCGTGCGGGACGGCCGCGGCCGGGGTCAGAGCACCAGGCCCACCAGGGCCAGGGTGCCCGCGGTCTCCACGGACGCGCCCAGCACGTCCCCGGTGATCCCGCCGAACCAGCGCACGCAGTGCGCCGTGAGCGCCGCGGCAGCCGCGAGCGCCACACACAC
>JAJYRZ010000227.1 GCA_021793835.1 Actinomycetes bacterium
GGCTCACACGCACCGCAGTCCACGCACTCGTCGGGCTGGATGTAGAGCATCCGGGAGCCCTCGTAGATACAGTCGACCGGACATTCCTCCACACAGGAGCGGTCGAGCACATCCACGCATGGTTCAGCGATCACGTACGTCACTGCCGTGAGCCTCCCTGTCTTATCTGTCACGGACCGGTCCAGGCCCGTCTAAAGGCACGTCGCCTGTACTCCGGTCGCGTGCCCCGCCCGTGTGATGAGGCGGTGCGGCGACGCGGACACCACGCGCCTGCACCCGATTATGCCGCGCCGCGATCCGGCGAGTGCGCCCGGGTGCGTCCCGCACCCCCGCGCCGCCCCCGTTTCCCGTCCGGTGTCAGCCCACCCGGCCGTAGTCGGTGGTGCGCTGGCGGGTGGGCCGGCCGATGCCGGCGCCGATCTCACGCAGTTCTGCCACCGTCTTCTCCGAGCCGTGCTGGGAGCCGGCCATCCGCGAGATGGTCTCCTCCATCAGCGTCCCGCCCAGGTCGTTGGCCCCGGACTGCAGCATCACCTGCGTCCCGGCGGTGCCGAGCTTGACCCAGCTGGTCTGGATGTTGTCGATCCGCCCGTGCAGCATGATCCGGGCCAGCGCGTGCGCGGCCCGGTTCTCCCGCTTGTCCGGGCCCGGCCGTGCGGCCCCGGCCAGGTACAGCGGAGAGGACTGGTGCACGAACGGCAGCAGCACGAACTCGGTGAATCCGCCGGTGGTGTCCTGGATCCCGCGCAGCACGTTCAGGTGCCCCACCCAGTGTTCGGGCCTGTCGACGTGGCCGTACATCATCGTCGACGACGAGCGCAGCCCCACCTGATGCGCGGTGGTGATCACCTCGATCCAGCTGGCGGCCGGCAGCTTGCCCTTGGTCAGCACCCAGCGCACCTCGTCGTCGAGGATCTCGGCGGCCGTGCCCGGCACCGAGTCCAACCCGGCGGCCTTGAGCGCGGTGAGCCAGTCGGCGATCGATTCGCCCCCGCGCGAGGCGCCGTTGACGACCTCCATCGGGGAGAAGGCGTGCACGTGCATCTGGGGCACCCGTGCCTTGACCGCGCGCACCAGATCGGCGTAGCCCGACACCGGCAGTTCCGGGTCGATCCCGCCCTGCATGCACACCTCGGTGGCCCCGGCCAGGTGCGCCTCGAAGGCGCGCTCGCCGACCTCGTCGGCCGACAGGGTGAACGCGTCCGCATCGCCCTTGCGCTGCGCGAAGGCGCAGAACCGGCAGCCGGTGTAGCAGATGTTGGTGAAGTTGATGTTGCGGTTGACCACGTAGGTCACCTCGTCGCCGACCGTGTCGGCGCGTAGCCGGTCGGCCAGGTCCGCCACCGCTTCGAGCCCGGGGCCCTCGGCGTAGGCCAGCGCCGTGTAGTCCGCGTCCGACAGCCCCGCCGGGTCGGCTTCGGCCCGGCGCAGGGCCGCGCGCAGATCGGCGTCGAGCCGCTCGGGCGCGGACGCCAGGTGGGCGGCCTGCTCGCGCACGGTCTCCCAGTCGCCGAAGGCGCTCGACAGGTCCGAGCGGGTCTCGGTGCGCCGGCCCTCGGTGTCGATGGCGGTCTCCAGGTCGGTGCGGCCCACCGAATCCCACTGCGGATCCGGTTCCTGCCAGGGCCGGCCCGCCACGGCGGCGTCCGGGTCGGCGAGCCCGTCCGCGCGGGCGAGCGCGTCGACGTGACCGCGCACCCGCGGGTCGATCCAGGGCTGCCCGGCCCGGACGTATTCGGGCTGGGCGGTCAGCCGTTCGGCGAGCACGTGACCGGTGTCGGCGGTGATCTCGGCGAGCAGATCGATGTTGGGCCAGGGCCGCTCGGGGTTGACGTGGTCGGGGGTCAGCGGAGACACCCCGCCCCAGTCGTCGATGCCGGCGCCGACCAGGGCGGCGCACTCGGCGGCCGAGACCAGGTTGGGCGGGGCCTGGATGCGCATGGCCGGGCCGAGGACCAGGCGCGTGACCGCGATGGCGGCGCGGTATTCGGCCAGTCCCGCATCGGGTTCGGCGGCCATCGCGGTGCCGTCCTTGGCCCGGAAGTTCTGCACGATAACCTCTTGGATGTGCCCGTAGGCCCGGTGCGAGGCGCGCAGCGCATGGATCGATTCGGCCCGCTCGGCCATCGTCTCGCCGATGCCGATCAGGATGCCGGTGGTGAACGGCACCGCGTGGCGGCCGGCGTCCTCGAGCACGCGCAGGCGCACCGCCGGATCCTTGTCCGGGCTGCCGTAGTGGGCCTGACCGCGCTCGGTGAACAGCCGGGTCGAGGTGGTCTCGAGCATCATGCCCATCGACGGGGCGACCGGCTTGAGCCGGGAGATCTCCTCCCAGCTCATCACGCCCGGATTCAGATGCGGCAGCAGCCCGGTCTCCTCGAGCACCCGGATGGCCATGGCGCGCACATAGGCCAGGGTCGAGTCGTAGCCGCGCTCGTCGAGCCACCGGCGTGCCTCGGGCCACCGGTCCTCGGGCCGGTCGCCGAGGGTGAACAGCGCCTCTTTGCAGCCCAGTTCGGCACCCCGCCGGGCCAGGTCGAGCACCTCGTCGGGTTCCAGATACATCCCGTGGCCGGCCGCGCGCAGCTTCCCGGGCACGGTGACGAAGGTGCAGTAGTGGCAGCGGTCCCGGCACAGGCGGGTCAGCGGGATGAAGACCTTGCGCGAGTAGGTGATCATCCCGCGTCCGGTCTCGTCGACCCGGCCGCCGTCGCGCAGCCCGGCGTCGCGCACCCGCGCGGCGACCTCGCACAATCGGTCCAGATCCTCGCCGGTGGCCTGCAGCAGCACCGCGGCCTCGTCGACGTTCAGACTCACCCCGTCCCGGGCGCGGCGCAGCGCGCGCCGCATCGCGGCCGGAGTCGGGGCGACCGGGTCGGGCGCGGCCGTCACGGCCGGGCCCGGATCGGCGGACGAGGAGGAGGACTGATCGAAAGCACCGTCGCGAGACACTCCTCGATCATGCACCCTGGGCGAAAACCCGCGCCAGCCCCCTCCCCGTCCCCGTCGGTCAGTCGTCGAGCATCGCGGTCATCTGCTCGATCTCGGTCTGCTGGGCGGTGATGATCTCCTCGGCCAGCGCGATCGCCGCCGGGTCGATCCCGTCGGCGATCTCCTCCTCGGCCATGTCCACGGCGCCGACGTGGTGCTCGATCATCTGGGCCAGGAACAGCTGCTCGGCCTCAGCGCCTTCGGCGGCGCGCAGCTGGTCGATCCCCTCGGCCGGCACCATCCCGTCCATCTCGGCGACCTCCGGGTCGGCCGGATCGAGCAGGGGCGCATCCCAGTCGGCCAGCCAGTCGGTCATCAGCTCGATCTCCGGGCCCTGCGCGTCCCGGATCTGCTCGACCAGGGTCACCACCTCCGGGTCGAGCCCGTCCTTGTCGAGCATGATCTCGGCCATCTCCAGAGCCTGCGCGTGGTGCGGGATCATCATCTGCGCGAACATCACGTCCGCGTCGTTGAAGGCCTCGGTGCTCGCGTCCGACTCGTCGACCTCGACCGTGACCTGCTCGTCGGTGGCGGCGGCGCCGGAGTCGTCATCGGCGGAGCCGCAGGCGGCGAGCACCACGGCGGCGGTCAGTGCGGCGGCCCCGGCGGCCGCCAGGCGTCCGGTGCGGCGGGCGGACAGGGGGAAGGAAGTCTTGATCGTCATGGCCTCCACGGTAGATTCCGCCCGCCTGCGCTGCCACGATTCGTGGCCGCGCTCACCTGGCCCCGGATGAGCGAAGGACTGGACCGCGCACCCGGCGCGGGCGCATGCTGGAGACATGGAACGAGGTGGCGGGGATCCGGCCTGCTGGGCGCACCTGGTGTGTCCCGGGTGCGGGCTGTTTCTCGAGCCCGAGACCACCGGCGGGGCACTGCCCGCGCTGTGTCCGCGCTGCGGCGAGCCGATCGACCCCGACCGGTAGCGATACGGCGACCCGCGGCCGAGGATGTGCCGGGCGGGCCGACGGTGGTCTAGCCGGCGCGCGTGTGGACCGTGGCCCGGGCGGGCCCGTTCACGGCGCGGCCGAGCAGCCAGAAGCCGGCCGGCCCGGCACCGAGGACCAGCAGTAGTCCGCCGCGCCCGTCGCCGCCGGGGAACATCACGTTGCCGCCGACGGAGACGGTGGCGAAGATCAGATACACCAGCAGCCAGGCCGCCAGCGGCAACGCGGCCACCGCGGTGCGCGTGGTGCGGGCGGCCGCAGCGCGGGCCAGCAGCAGGTTGACGATCCCGGTGGTCACGGCCGTGACCACCGTGCCCAGGACCACCGGCGTCGGGCCGACCGTCCACGGCAGGAAGAACGCCGCGAGCAGACCGACTGCGACACCGTCGGCGATCAGCAGCGCCAGCATCGTCCGGTCCACCCACCGGTCGACCGGGGCGGGGTGCTGCGCGGAGGTGCTCACGGGACGGGAGGGTACCCCAGCATCGTCAGCATGTCGGACTGGTGGGCGGCGATGCCGTCCAGCGACCCCATGTAGGCGGACTC
>JAJYRZ010000022.1 GCA_021793835.1 Actinomycetes bacterium
ATCTCCCTGGCCTGGCGGATCACCCGCTGGTCGCTGCTTGTGTCCGGGGTGCTCGCCGCGGTGCTCGCGGCCGGGGCGACCGTGCTGCCCGGGGTGTTCACCGGCGACGGAGCCGTGCTGGCCGAGATCGGATCGATCTGGCCGCTGCTGGTGCTGCTGGTCCCGCTCGGCGGGGTGGCCTTCGCCCTGGACGGGGTGCTGCTCGGCGCCGGCCACACCGCCTTTCTGCGCACCGCCACCCTCGCCTCGGCGCTGCTGGGCTTTCTGCCGCTGATCTGGGCGGCACTGGTGTGGGACTGGGGATTGGTCGGCATATGGTGGGGCCTGGTGCTGTTCCTGGTGCTGCGGGTGGCGGCCGTGTGCTGGCGCACCGCCGGCGGACGCTGGGCGGTGCCGGGGACCGTGACCGTCACCGGTGCGGGTGCCGGGGAAGAGGAGTGAGGGTGTGGCGAAACTGTTCGCGGTCTCGGACCTGCACGTCGGACACCGCGGAAACCAGGCGGTGCTCGAGGCGCTGCGCCCCGAGAGTCCCGACGACTGGCTGATCGTCGCCGGAGACGTGGCCGAACGCACCGACGAGGTGCGCGCGGCGCTGGCCACGCTCGCCGACCGGTTCGCCCGGGTGATCTGGGTGCCCGGCAACCACGAACTGTGGACCACGGCCAAGGACCCGGTGCAGGCCCGCGGCGAAGAGCTGTATCGGTATCTGGTGCAGATCTGCGCCGAACTGGGCGTGACCACCCCGGAGGATCCGTATCCGCTGTGGGACGGTGAGGGCGGCCCGGCGATGATCGTGCCGATGTTCCTCGGCTACGACTACTCGTGGCTGCCCGAGGGGGCCGCCGACAAGGCCGCGGGCCTGGAGATCGGGCGGGCCGCCGGGGTGGTGGCCACCGACGAGTTCCTGCTCACCCCCGCCCCCTACGGCTCGATGGAGGCCTGGTGCGCGGCCCGGGTGCGCGAGACCCGGCGTCGGCTCGACGCTCTCGATCCGGCCCTGCCGACCGTGCTGATCAACCACTTCCCGCTGGTGCGCGAACCGACCCGGGTGCTGCTGCACCCGGAGTTCGCGATGTGGTGCGGCACCGACGCCACCGCGGCCTGGCACGTGCGCTACCGGGCCCAGTGCGTGGTCTACGGGCACCTGCACATCCCGCGCACCACCCACTACGACGGGGTGCGTTTCGAAGAGGTCTCGGTGGGCTATCCGCGCGAGTGGCGTCGGCGCGGCCTGCCCGATCCGGTGCTGCGCCAGATCCTGCCCGAACCGGTGTATCCGCCCGGGACGCTCAACCGCTTCGGCGGACACTTTCCCATCACCGCCGAGCAGGAGGCGGAGATCGCCCGGCTGCGCGAGCTGCGGGACAGGCGCCGGGAGCGCCGATGATCGAGCATCTGCTGCCCGCCGCGGTGCGCGGGTCCGAACTGTTCGTCCACCCGGCCGACCCGGCCGCCGAGGCCGAGCTCTACCCGGTCGAACGTGAGCAGATCGCCCGCTCGGTGCCCAAGCGGCGCAGCGAATACGCCGGTGCGCGGGCGTGTGCGCGCGCCGCGATGGCCGCGCTCGGCATCGACCCGGCGCCGCTGCCCAAAGGTCCCGGCGGCGGGCCGCAGTGGCCCGGCGGGGTGGTCGGCTCGATCACCCACACCGAGGGCTACCGGGCGGCCGCGGTCGCCTTCTCCCTCGGGGTGCGCGCGGTGGGGGTCGACGCCGAACGGCACGGCCCGCTGCCGCCCGGTGTGCTGCGCACCGTCGCCCTGCCGGCCGAACGCGACTGGCTCGAGGCCGTGGGCGCCGGAGACGATCCGCGCGGACGCGATAGACCGGCCGGGATGGACGGGGTGCACTGGGACCGGCTGCTGTTCTCGGCCAAGGAGACCACCTACAAGGCCTGGCATCCGCTGACCGGGCGCTGGCTCGGTTTCGAGGACGCGCACATCACCGTCACCCCCGGGCCCGCAGTCGGCGCGGCGCCGGCCGGCGAGTTCGTCTCCCGGCTGCTGGTGCCCGGCCACACCCGCACCGGTGACGCACTGACCGAGATCCGCGGCCGCTGGATCGTCGACCGCGGGTTCGTGGTCACCGCCGCGGTCGTGATGTAATCGCCGACTGTGGCCACAGGTGGAAAGACGCGCGGACCGATCGACGACGCCGGGCTGGTGATCGTCGACAAACCGGCGGGGGTGACCAGCCACGACGTGGTACGCGGTTGCCGGAAGATCTTCGACACCCGCCGGGTCGGCCACGCCGGCACCCTCGACCCGATGGCCACCGGCGTGCTGGTGATCGGCATCGAGCGGGCCACCAAGCTGATGGGCCTGCTGCAGGGCACCGACAAGACCTACACCGCCACGGTCCGGCTCGGGGCCGCGACCACCACCGACGATGCGGAGGGCGAGCAGGTCAGCGCCGCCCCGGCCGGTCACCTGACCGAGGCCGACTGGGCTCCACACATCGCCGCACTGACCGGGCGGATCACCCAGGTGCCCTCGACCGTCTCGGCGATCAAGGTCGACGGCCGGCGCGCCCACGACCGGGTGCGCGACGGCGAGGAGATCACCCTGGCCGGGCGTCCGGTGCGGGTGGACCGGTTCGACGTGCACGCCGCCCGGCACACGGGCGAGTTCACCGACCTGGACGTGGTGGTCGACTGCTCGGCCGGCACCTACATCCGGGCCCTGGCCCGCGACCTGGGGGCGGCCCTGGGCGTCGGCGGACACCTCACCGCGCTGCGCCGGACTCGGGTGGGCGCGTTCACCCTCGACGAGGCCGAGACGATCGAGACGGTCACCGCGCGCGCCACGGTGACCCTGCCGATCGACGATGCGGTGCGCGCGGCGTTCCCGCTGCGCGCGATCGACCACGACCAGGCCGAATCGATCAGCCAGGGCCGCTGGCTCGAGCCGGTCGGCATCCCCGGGGTGTACGGGGTCGAGGATCCGGACGGCCGGGTGATCGCCCTGCTCAAAGAGAGCGGCCGGCGGGCCGCCTCGGTGATGGTCGTGCGCCCGGCGACCCTGCGTTGACCGGGGATCCGGGGCGGGCCGATAGGATCGCCGACGTGCGCATGTGGCGAGGACGAGACGAGATACCGGCCGACTGGGGCCGCTGTGTGGCCGCCATCGGGGTGTTCGACGGCATCCACCGCGGTCACCGGCGCCTGATCGACGCGGCCGTGGAGGCCGCGCGGGCACGTTCCGTGCCCACGGTGCTGGTGACCTTCGACCCGCATCCGCTCGCCGTCACCCGCCCGGGCACCGCCCCGGCCCGACTGTCGACCCTGGACCAGCGCGCCGCACTGGCCGCCGCAGCCGGGGTGGACGCGCTGCTGGTGGTCGAGTTCACCGAGGACTTCGCCCGGCTGACCCCCGAACAGTTCGTGACCGGACTGCTGGTCGACCAGCTGCACGTCGGCGAGGTGATCGTGGGGGAGAACTTCACCTTCGGCCACCGCGCGGCCGGCGATGCGGACACCCTGACCCGGTTGGGGGAGCGGCACGGCTTCGCGGTCCGCGTGGTCGGGCTGCTCGACGACGGCGCGGTCACCGTGTCGTCCACCTACATCCGGGCCCGCATCGCAGAGGGGGACGTGGCGGCCGCGGCCGCGGCGTTGGGACGGCCCCACCGGGTGGAGGGCACCGTGGTGCGCGGCTTCCAACGCGGCCGCGAGCTCGGTTTTCCCACCGCGAACCTGGATGTGCCGGCCGGCACGGCGATCCCCGCCGACGGGGTGTACGCCGCCTGGCTGCGCCTGCTGGCCCCTGCCGAGGCCCCCGACGGCACGGGCGGGCCGGGCGTGCTCGACCCCGACCGGATCTATCAGGCCGCGGTGTCGGTGGGCACCAACCCGACCTTCGACGGGGTCGAACGCACGGTCGAGGCGCACGTGCTCGACACCGCCGCCGACATGTACGGCGCTCACGTGGCGGTGGACTTCGTCGACCGGCTGCGCGGGATGGACCGCTTCGACGGGGTCGATGCGCTGATCGCCGCGATGGACGACGACGTCGCCCGCACCCGCGAGGTCCTCGGCCCGCCCGGCGACGCCTCCGCGGGCGGCTGATACCCTTACCGATCGGTGCGGCTGCGGTTCGCGGTGGCTGCACCGGCCCGTCGCGTGCGGCGGGCTCTCCCATGTTTTCGCGCGGACCCTATGTCAGGAGACGACACGTGGCTCTGACCACCGATGAGAAGAAGCAGGTGCTCGCCGATTTCGGCCTGCACGGCACC
Source organism: Actinomycetes bacterium (assembly GCA_021793835.1). Classification (GTDB taxonomy): domain Bacteria; phylum Actinomycetota; class Actinomycetes; order Mycobacteriales; family Mycobacteriaceae; genus Tomitella. The sequence continues at coordinate 4,232 of JAJYRZ010000022.1, forward strand.
GACACCGGCTCGCCCGAGGCGCAGATCGCGATGCTCACCAAGCGCATCACCGATCTGACCGAGCACCTGAAGCACCACAAGCACGATCACCACTCGCGGCGCGGTCTGCTGCTGCTGGTCGGCCGGCGTCGCCGGCTGCTCAAGTACCTGCAGAAGGTCGACATCAACCGCTACCGCGCGCTGATCGACAAGCTGGGCCTGCGACGCTGATCTCGCCCCGGCGCCCACCGGACCCTCACGGGGCCGGCGGCGCCGCGGCGATCACCGATCGTCCCCGTGGGGGCCGACGTCCGTCATCGGACGTCGGCCCCCACGGTCTGCTCTGTGTCCATCCCCGCCCGGGGCGCGGTCGATGGTAGGGTCAACAACGGTCCGCCGGGAGCCGTCGCTCCCGGGTCGTACCGGGTACGTCACAGGCCGAGCAGGCCGCGGCGCGCCGGTACGCATCGAGACCGCCGTCGGCGCCAGCCGCCGACCGTGAATGACCCGCAGCCGGGCGTCGACAGTCGTGAATCGACGGTCCGACGGTCCTCGGTAGTGGTCATCGGAGAGCCCCGGCCCCGGCCGGCGCCCGCAGCGCGCGGGCCGTACCCGCCTCTAGAGGGGGCCCGGACCTTTCCGATGGCTTCGATCGACGACCGCCGCCGTCGGCGACGACGCCCCGCGCGCCGAGGAGGACCTCGGCGCTGCGACCGTCGCCCGCGGCGCGGATCCCCTTTGATGAGAGAGAGTTCATGACAGACAACGCACAGCTCGAAGACGGCGTCTACGAATCGACCGCCGTCATCGACAACGGTGCCTTCGGCACCCGGCACATCCGCTTCGAGGCCGGGCGGCTCGCCCAGCAGGCCGCCGGTTCGGTGGTGGCCTACCTCGACGAGGAGACCATGCTGCTGTCGGCCACCTCGGCCTCCAAGCAGCCGAAGGACCACTTCGACTTCTTCCCGCTGACCGTGGACGTCGAGGAGCGCATGTACGCCGCGGGACGCATCCCCGGCTCGTTCTTCCGCCGCGAGGGCCGCCCGTCGACCGACGCGGTGCTCACCTGCCGGCTGATCGACCGTCCGCTGCGCCCGTCGTTCGTCGACGGCCTGCGCAACGAGATCCAGGTCGTGGTCACGGTGATGAGCCTGAACCCCGACGACCAGTACGACGTGGTCGCGATCAACGCGGCTTCGGCCTCGACCCAGATCGCGGGCCTGCCGTTCACCGGCCCGATCGGCGCGACCCGCATCTCGCTGATCACCTCCGAGGACAACCCGGCCGGGCAGTGGGTCGCGTTCCCGACCGTCACCCAGCTGCAGGACTCGGTGTTCGACCTGGTGGTCGCCGGCCGGCTGGTCGGCGACGACGTCGCGATCATGATGGTCGAGGCCGGCGCCTCGGACACCGCGGTCGACAAGATCGCGGCCGGCGCGCAGGCGCCGACCGAGGCCGTGGTCACCCAGGGCCTGGAGGCCGCCAAGCCGTTCATCAAGGTGCTGTGCCAGGCGCAGCAGGAGCTGGCCACCGGTGCCGCCAAGCCGACCGGTGACTACCCGGTCTTCCTGCCGTACCAGGACGACGCCTACGCCGCGGTCGCCGAGGTGGCCACCGACAAGCTGAACGAGGCGCTGTCGATCGCCGGTAAGCAGGAGCGCGACGATCGCACCGACGCGCTCAAGCTCGAGGTGCTCGAGGCCCTGGCCGAGAAGTTCGAGGGCCGGGAGAAGGAGATCGGCGGTGCGTACCGCGCACTGACCAAGGATCTGGTGCGCAAGCGCATCCTCACCGACCACTTCCGCATCGACGGCCGCGGGGTCGGCGACATCCGCGCCCTGTCGGCCGAGGTCGAGGTCATCCCGCGCGCCCACGGCTCGGCGCTGTTCGAGCGTGGCGAGACCCAGATCCTGGGCGTGACCACGCTGGACATGATGAAGATGGCGCAGACGATCGACTCGCTGGGCCCCGAGAAGTCCAAGCGCTACATGCACCACTACAACTTCCCGCCCTACTCGGTCGGTGAGACCGGCCGGGTCGGCTCGCCCAAGCGGCGCGAGATCGGGCACGGTGCGCTCGCCGAGCGGGCCATCCTGCCGGTGCTGCCCGGCCCCGAGGAGTTCCCGTACGCCATCCGGCAGGTCTCCGAGGCGCTCGGCTCCAACGGCTCGACCTCCATGGGCTCGGTGTGCTCCTCGACGATGTCGCTGCTCAACGCCGGTGTCCCGCTCAAGGCCCCGGTGGCTGGCATCGCCATGGGCCTGGTCTCCGACGAGGTCGACGGCCAGACCCGCTTCGTGGCGCTGACCGACATCCTCGGTGCCGAGGACGCCTTCGGCGACATGGACTTCAAGGTCGCCGGCACGCGGGAGTTCATCACCGCGCTGCAGCTCGACACCAAGCTCGACGGGCTGCCGTCGGACGTGCTGGCCGGGGCGCTGACCCAGGCCCGTGACGCGCGCCTGACCATCCTGGACGTGATGGGCGAGGCCATCGACGCCCCGGACGAGATGAGCCCGTACGCGCCGCGGATCACCGCGATCAAGGTCCCGGTGGACAAGATCGGCGAGGTCATCGGGCCCAAGGGCAAGATGATCAACTCGATCACCGAGGAGACCGGTGCCGAGATCTCCATCGAGGACGACGGCACCGTGTACGTCGGCGCCTCGGACGGCCCCTCGGCCGACGCCGCGATCGAGAAGATCAACGCCATCGCCAACCCGCAGCTGCCGAAGATCGGCGAGCGCTTCCTGGGCACCGTGGTCAAGACCACCGCCTTCGGCGCCTTCGTCTCGCTGCTGCCGGGCCGCGACGGGCTGGTGCACATCTCCAAGCTCGGCGGGGGCAAGCGCGTGAACAAGGTCGAGGACGTGGTCGGGGTGGGCAGCAAGCTGCGCGTGGAGATCACCGACATCGACAACCGGGGCAAGATCAGCCTGGTCCCGGTGGACGAGGCGGCCGACGACGCGCCGGCCGAGGCCGACGCTGAGTAACGGCTACGACATCGCCCGGAGGGGCCTCACCGCTATCGGCGGCGAGGCCCCTCCGGGCGTTTTCCGCACCCGACTGCCCTCGGGACTGCAGGTGGTCACCGAGCACGTGCCGGGCAGTCGGTCCGCGGCGGTGGGCCTGTGGGTGGGCGCCGGGGCGCGCGATGAGACCGCGCTGCAGGCCGGCGCCGCACACTTCCTCGAACACGTGCTGTTCAAACGCACCCCCACGCGCACGGCCGCGCAGATCGCCGAGCAGGTCGATGCGGTCGGCGGGGAGCTCAACGCCTTCACCACCAAGGAGTACACCTGCTTCTACGCGCACGTGCTCGACCGGGACGCACGGTTGGCGGTGGACGTGGTCACCGACGTGGCGCTGCGCGGGCTGTGCCGGGCGGACGACATCGAGCTCGAGCGCCAGGTGGTGCTCGAGGAGATCGCGATGCGCGATGAGGACCCGGAGGATCTGCTCGCCGACCTGCTCGACGAGGCGATGTTCACCGGGCACGCGCTGTCCCGCCCGGTGATCGGCACGCCCGAATCGGTGACCGCGATGAACCGGCGCCGGATCACCGGATTCCATCGCCGCCGCTACCGGCCCGAGAAGATGGTGCTGGCCGTGGCCGGCAACGTCGACCACGACACGGTGCTGCGCGCGGTCACCGAGGCCCTGGCCGACCGGACTGACGGGCCGACGACGGGCGCCGCGGCTCCGGCCCCTCCGCGCCCGCGCAGGCGCCCCGGGGTGATCGTGCGCGACCACGACGGGGAGCAGGCGCACCTGTCGGTGGCGGTGCGCACCCCGGGCCGGGCGGGGGAGGCCGACCGGTGGCCGCTGGCGGTGCTCAACCACGTGCTCGGCGGCGGCCTGTCCTCCCGGCTGTTCCAGCGGGTGCGCGAGGACCGTGGCCTGGCCTACTCGGTGTATTCGGCCGTCGACACCTACACCGAGGCCGGGGCGCTGTCGGTGTACGCCGGCTGCCAGCCCGGCAACCTCGGTGCGGTCGCAGACCAGGTGTCCGCGGTGCTCGACGAGATCGCCACCGGCGGGATCACCGAGACCGAACTGGCGCGCGCCCGCGGCGGACTGCGCGGCGCCATGGTGCTGGGCATGGAGGACACCTCGGCGCGGATGAACCGGCTCGGGGTGGGCCAACTGCTGTCGGGCCGGCCCCGCAGCCTGGACGAGGCGCTGGGGGCGATCGACGCGGTCACCGCTGAAGACGTCGGAGCCCTGGCTACCCGGCTGCTGGCCGGTCCGCGCGGGGGAGTGGTGCTCGGACCCTACGACGGGCCGGCGGCGCTGCCCGGGCCCGCGCGGCGACTGCTGGGCCGGTGACCGGGCCGCCCGCCCGGTCAGTACGCTCGATACCGGACCGGTCCGCCGCAGGACCGCGGCAGCGAGGGAGAGGGATTTCGATGAGCATCCGGGTGGCCGTGATCGGCGCGCAGGGCAAGGTCGGACGGGCGATGTGCGCAGCGGTCGAGGCCGCAGACGACCTGGAATTGGTCGCCGCGATCGACGCCGGCGACGACCGACAGGCACTGGTCGAGTCCGGGGCGCAGGTCGCGATCGACTTCACCCACCCGGACGCGATCATGGACACCCTTGAGTTCCTGATCGGCAACGGCATCCACGCCGTGGTCGGCACCACCGGTTTCGACGACGAGCGCCTGGCCCGGGTGCGCACCTGGCTCGACGCCTCTCCGCAGACCTCGGTGCTGATCGCCCCGAACTTCGCGATCGGCGCGGTGCTGTCGATGCTGTTCGCGCAGAAGGCCGCCCGCTACTACGACTCGGTCGAGGTGATCGAGCTCCACCACCCGCACAAGGCCGATGCGCCGTCGGGCACCGCGGACCGCACCGCCCGGCTGATCGCCAAGGCCCGCGAGGAGGCCGGGGCGGGGCCGAGCCCGGATGCGACCACGGTCGCACTCGAGGGGGCGCGCGGGGCGGATGTGGACGGGGTGCGCGTGCACTCGATCCGCCTGGCCGGGCTGGTCGCCCACCAGGAGGTTCTGCTGGGCACCGAGGGCGAGACGCTGACCATCCGACACGACTCGCTCGACCGGTCCTCCTTCGCGCCCGGCGTGCTGCTGGGCGTGCGCGAGGCGGCCGGGCGTCCGGGGCTGACCATCGGCCTGGAAGAACTGCTGGACCTGTGAGCGAGCGGAACAAGGCCAAGGCCGCCATCGCGGTCATCGTCCTGGCGCTGGCCGTCTACTTCGTCGCGCTCGGCGAGCGCGCGATCGTCTTTCTCGGTGACGAGCGGATCGGGGTCAAGCTCATCGGCGCCGGAGTGCTGGTGTTCCCGCTGCTGGGCGTGTGGATGGTGTGGATGACCCTGCGCAACGCGATGCGTCAGGACCGGCTCGCCCGCCGCACGGCCGCGGACGGCCGCGAACTGGACACCGAGGACCTGCCGCGTATGCCGTCGGGTCGGGTGCAGCGCGACGCGGCCGACGAACTGTTCGCGAAGGTCAAGGCCGAGTGGGAGCAGGATCCGGACGACTGGCAGGTCAACTACCGGCTCGCCCGTGCCTACGACGTGGCCGGCGACCGGTCGCGCGCCCGGGAGATCATGCGGCGGGCGGTCGAACTCGAGGCGCGTGCCCAGACGCGGCCGCGCCCGGACGATCCGGCGGCCGGCCCCGCCGAGGTGCAGGACTAGCGCGCCGGGCCCCGCGCCGGCCACCGAGCCCGGTTCGTCGCGGTGAGCCGGGGACTGCGGTTACCGTGGGGGATATGACCGCCCGTCTGCTGATCGTCCATCACACCGTGTCCCCGCACTGCGCCGAGATGCTCGATGCCGTGGTCGACGGCGCCACCGATCCGCTCATCGAGGGGGTGGAGGTGGTGCGCCGGGCCGCGCTGGCCGCCACGGCCGAGGACTTCCTGGCCGCCGACGGCTATCTGCTGGGCACCCCGGCGAACCTCGGCTACATCTCCGGGGCGCTCAAGCACGCCTTCGACACCGTCTACTATCCGATCCTCGACGACACCCGCGGCCGGCCCTACGGCCTCTACCTGCACGCCAACGAGGGCGGGGAGGGGGCGCGCCGGGCGGTCGAATCGATCACCGGCGGGCTCGGCTGGGTCCAGGCCGCCGAATTCCTCACCGTCTCGGGCAAGCCGGACAAGGCGGAACTGGAGGCCTGCCGTGAACTCGGCGGCACCCTGGCCGCCCAGTTGATGGACTAGTTACCGCGGGGCAGGCCCGCGCCCGGGTCACCGCACCACAGGCCTGCAGACGTCGGCGCCCGCCCCGAAGATCCGGGGCGGGCGCTAAGACGCATCGGGTGCGGACCGGTTACTTCTCGACCCACTTCTTCAGGCCCTTGGTCGCGGTGTCGACCCCGGACTTGATGGCCTTCTTCACCAGGAAGCCGGGCAGCGGGATCTTCAGATCGACCGTGAGCGAGAAGTCCGCCTTGGTGCCCGACCCCGACGGGGTGAGCACGTAGTTGCCCTCCTGCTGGTCGAGCTGGCTCGAGGAGACGAGCTTCCAGCTCACCTCGGTATCGCCCTGCCAGGTGTATTCGACCTGCAGCTTGTCGGTGACCCCGACCTGGGAGACCTCCATGGTCACCAGCTTCGGGCGACCGTCGTCGTAGCGCGAGTCGACCACCGCGCTCTTATGGGAGGACGACCACTTCGGCATGTCCTCGATGGCGGCGATCGCGTTCATCACATCGGCCGGCGAGGCCTTGATCTCGACGGAGCCCTGGGCGGTGGTGGCCATGTTCTCTCGCTCTTTCCTGCTCGGTGCGGACCGGACCTGAGCATTCAATCACGTCGGGGCCGTTCCGTAGTGCCGGTCACGTGCGGTCGGTGGTCGACCGGTCGGCGCCGCTGGCTACGGTGAACCCCGACAGACGCACAGGTGTGGGAAGGAGTCGGACGTGCCGGAGCTCGTGCCGCTGCGGGTGGAACTGATCGCGCAGACCAGCTTCACCGCGCCGGCGTCGGTGGACTGGTCCACCGATGCGGACGGCGCGGAGGCGCTGGCCGAGTTCGCGGGCCGGGCCTGCTATCAGAGCTGGGACAAACCCAATCCGCGCACCGCGGCCAACGCCGACTACCTGCGCCACATCCTCGAGGTCGGACACCTGTCGGTGTTCGAGCACGCCACCGTGTCCTTCTACGTCACCGGCCTGTCGCGCTCCTGCACCCACGAGTGGATCCGGCACCGGCACTTCTCGTTCTCCCAACTGTCCCAGCGCTACGTGCCCGAACACGACGCGCAGGTGGTGCTGCCGCCGGGCATCGAGGGCGACGAGGAGCTCACGGCCCTGTTCCTCGAGGCCACCGAGGCCAGCCGCCGGGCCTACGGCGCGCTGCTGGCCGGGCTCGAGCAGCGCTTCGCCGGGGTACCCAACGCGGTGCTGCGCCACAAGCAGGCCCGTCAGGCCGCCCGGTCGGTGCTGCCCAACGCCACCGAGTCGCGCATGGTGGTCACCGGCAACCTGCGCACCTGGCGGCATTTCATCGCCATGCGCGCGACCGAACACGCCGATGTGGAGATGCGCCGGGCGGCGGTGGCCTGCCTGCGCGAACTCCAGCAGGCGGTGCCCACGGTGTTCGACGACTTCGTCATCGCCCGGCTCGCCGACGGCACCGAGGTCGCCACCAGCGCCTACGTCGCCGAGGCGTAGAAAGAGCCTCGTCCCGGCCCCGGCGCGGCCGGTGGGGGCCGGGCTGCCGGGGATGACGGGGTAGCGTGGAGATCCATGAGCAACTCCAGGCGCGGACGCGGTAACAACAGACGCAACTCCGGCGGGGGCCGCCCCCGGCCCGAGGCTGATCGCCCGCCTCGCCTGGGCACCCCGCCCAAGCTGCACCGTGACGGGATGCGCATCGTCGCACTCGGCGGGATCGGCGAGATCGGCCGCAACATGACGGTGTTCGAATACCGCGGCAGGCTCCTGATCGTCGACTGCGGGGTGCTCTTCCCCGAAGACGCCCAGCCCGGTGTCGACCTGATCCTGCCGGACTTCACCGCCATCGAGGACCGGGTGAACGACATCGAGGCGGTGATCCTCACCCACGGGCACGAGGACCACATCGGTGCGGTGCCCTTCCTGCTGCGGCTGCGCGAGGACATCCCGATCGTCGGCGCCCAGTTCACCCTGGCGCTGGTCGCGGCCAAGGCCCGGGAGCACCGGCAGCAGCCGAAGATGCACCTGGTCACCGAGGGCGAGAAGACCACGCACGGCCCCTTCGAGGTCGAATACTTCGCGGTCAACCACTCCATCCCCGATGCGCTGGCGGTGTCGATCCGCACCGACAAGCACACGGTGCTGCACACCGGCGACATCAAGCTCGACCAACTGCCGATCGACGGCCGGCTGACCGACCTGGGCGGGTTCTCCCGCATGGGCGACGAGGGCGTGGACCTGTTCCTGGTCGACTCGACCAACGCCGAGGTGCCCGGCTTCGTCACCCCCGAACGCGAGATCGGTGCGGTGCTCGACACCGTGATCGGCAAGGCCGACCAGCGCGTGATCGTCGCCTCGTTCGCCAGCCACGTGCACCGCATCCAGCAGGTGGTCGACGTCGCCCACCGCTACGGGCGCAAGGTGCACTTCGTGGGCCGGTCGATGGTGCGCAACATGGCCATCGCCGAGGAGCTCGGCTATCTGACCATGCCGCCCGGGGTCGAGGTGGACATGGACACCGCGGCCGCGCTGCCCGACGACCAGGTGGTGCTGGTGTCCACCGGTTCGCAGGGCGAACCGTTCTCCGCACTGTCGCGCATGGCGCGCGGGGACCACCGGCAGATCACCATCCGCGAGAACGATCTGGTGGTGCTGGCCTCCTCGCTGATCCCCGGCAACGAGACCTCGGTGTTCGCGGTGGTCAACCAGCTGTCCAAGCGCGGGGCCAAGGTCGTCACCCAGCAGAACGCGAAGGTGCACGTCTCCGGCCACGCCTCGGCGGGCGAACTGCTGTACCTGTGGAACGCCGTCCGGCCCAAGAACGCGATGCCGGTGCACGGCGAATGGCGCCACCTGCGCGCCAACGCCGCCCTGGCCGCAGCCACCGGGGTGCCCGACGAGCGCATCGTGCTGGCCGAGGACGGGGTCGTGGTCGACCTGGTCGACGGCCTGGCCGAGATCGTCGGCGAGGTGCCGGTGGGCAAGGTCTACGTCGACGGGCTGTCGGTGGGCGATGTCAACGAATCGACCCTGACCGACCGGCTGGTGCTCGGCGAGGACGGTTTCATCTCCATCACCGTGGTGGTCGACCGCGACACCGGACGCCTGCTGGGCACCCCGGCGCTGGCCGGTCGCGGCTTCTCCGCCGATCCCGGCGCGCTGGCCGAGGCGGCCGCACTGGTCCAGCGCGAGCTCGACCAGCTCAGCAGCGAGGGTGTGACCGACACCCACCGCATCGCCCAGACGGTGCGGCGGACGGTCGGACGCTGGGTCGCCGACACCTACCGGCGCCGCCCGATGATCGTGCCGAACGTGATCGGTGTGGCCACCGACTGAGGCCCGGCCCACGGCCTGTCCGGGTGTTGCGGATGGGACCTGTGGGGTCTGAGGGACTAGCCTGGTGGTCATGTCAGGAAAGTCGAGCACCCGTACCCCGGCACGCCGCAGCGGTTCTTCCCGCTCCTCCAGCGGTGGACGCGGCGGCGGGGCGGCCCGCGGTTCCCGGGCCGGCACCGCGCCGGCCAAGGCCGCACGCCCGGCCTCGCGCGGCGGTGCACGCTCCGGCGGATCGGGCGGTGCGGCAGGTGCCGCGGCCGCGCTGGGACGCGGACTGGGGCGCGGCTGGACGATGCTCGCCCGCGGGGTGGGGGCCACCACCCGCACGGTGAGCCGGGCCAAGGACATCGACACCGGGCATCGCCGCGACGGGATCGCCCTCGGGCTGATCGCGGTCGCCGTGGTGGTCGCCGGCGCCATGTGGCTGACCGCCGCCGGTCCGGTCGGCGACGGCATCGAGACCGGGGTGCGCTGGCTGATCGGCACCGCCGGGGTGGTGCTGCCGGTGGTGCTGGTCGTCGTGGCGATCACCCTGTTCCGCTCCGCGCCGGTCTCGGCCGCGCGTCCGCGGCTGGTCATCGGCTCGATCCTGCTGATCGGCGCGGTACTCGGCGTCTGGCACCTGTTCGCCGGCCGCCCGGACGACTCCGCCGGGCGGGCCTCGGCCACCGGTTGGCTGGGCTGGCTCGCCGGTGATCCGCTGGCCCGCGGGGTCACCGTGTGGATCGCGGTGCCGCTGCTGGTGATCGTCGGGCTGTACGGAATCCTGCTGATCGGCGCCTGGCGGGTCGGCGACGTGCTCTCCCGGCTGGCTGTGCTCCTGCGCGGCGAGCGCGGGGACGAGGCGGGCGAGGAGGAGTTCGACGGCGAGGCACTGCCCGGCGAGCACGCCGACGCGGACCTGGTGACCGAGCGCTTCGACTTCGACGAGGAGATGGCCGGCTACGACCCCGAACCGGCCCCGCGCCCGACCTCCCGGCGACGGCCGGGCCGGCGCGCACCGGCCCCGGACACCGCCGACGGCGATCCGCTGGCCACCGCCGGCGCCTTCGATCCGGCGGGCGGCGCCCCGGCCGCCGAGGAGCCCACGGGCCGGCGCCCGGCACCGACCGGCTACGACGACGCCGAGCAGGACGCGCCGCCGGCGCCCGCCCGGCGCCCGCGCGCGAAGACCCCGTCCGCCCCGGCCCCGGCGCCTGCGGCCACACCGCCGCTGCCCGGCATCGACGAAGCGGGCGAGGACGACCACGAGACCGAGGTGCTGATCCCGGATCCGCTGCCCACCGGCGACTACGACCTGCCGCCGCTGGAGCTGCTGATCGAGGGCGCCCCGCCGACCACCCGTTCGGCCGCCAACGATCGGATGATGGAGGCGATCGACGGGGTACTGCAGGAGTTCAAGATCGACGCCGCGGTCACCGGTTTCACCCGCGGCCCCACCGTCACCCGCTACGAGGTCGAACTCGGCCCCGGGGTGAAGGTGGAGAAGATCACCGCCCTGCACCGCAACATCGCCTACGCGGCGGCCACCGACAACGTCCGCCTGCTGGCCCCGATCCCCGGCAAATCGGCCGTGGGCATCGAGGTGCCCAACCCGGACCGGGAGATCGTGCGGCTGTCGGACGTGCTCGAAGCGCCGACCACCCGCCGCGAACACCATCCGCTGGTGATCGGCCTGGGCAAGGACATCGAGGGCGACTTCGTCACCGCGAACCTGGGCAAGATGCCGCACATGCTCGTCGCCGGCGCCACCGGCTCGGGTAAGTCCAGTTTCGTCAACTCGATGCTGGTCTCGCTGCTCACCCGCGCCACCCCGGAGCAGGTGCGGCTGATCCTGATCGACCCGAAGATGGTCGAGCTGACCCCGTACGAGGGGATCCCGCACCTGATCACCCCGATCATCACCGCCCCGAAGAAGGCGGCCGCGGCCCTGAGCTGGCTGGTCGAGGAGATGGAGCAGCGCTACCAGGACATGCAGGCCTCCCGGGTGCGCCACATCGACGACTTCAACGAGGCGGTGCGCAGCGGCAAGATCACCACCCCGCTGGGCTCGGAGCGCGAATACCGCCCGTACCCGTACATCGTGGCGATCGTCGACGAGCTGGCGGACCTGATGATGACCGCCCCGCGCGATGTCGAAGAGGCCATCGTGCGCATCACCCAGAAGGCGCGCGCGGCCGGCATCCACCTGGTGCTGGCCACCCAGCGGCCCTCGGTGGACGTGGTGACCGGTCTGATCAAGACCAACGTGCCCTCGCGGCTGGCCTTCGCCACCTCCTCGCTGACCGACTCGCGGGTCATCCTCGACCAGGGCGGGGCCGAGCACCTGATCGGCATGGGCGATGCGCTCTTCCTGCCGATGGGGGCGGGCCGGCCCGTGCGGATGCAGGGCGCCTTCATCTCCGACGAGGAGATCCAGGCGGTGGTCGACTACACCAAGACCCAGGCCGAGCCCGAATACGCCGAGGGCGTCACCGCGGCCAAGGCCGGCGAGAAGAAGGACGTCGACCCGGACATCGGCGACGACCTGGACGATCTGCTCGCCGCGGTCGAACTGGTGGTGTCCAGCCAGTTCGGTTCGACCTCGATGCTCCAGCGCAAGCTGCGCATCGGTTTCGCCAAGGCGGGCCGGCTGATCGACCTGATGGAGACCCGCGAGATCGTGGGCCCGTCGGAGGGGTCGAAGGCGCGCGAGGTGCTGGTCAAGCCCGAAGAGCTCGACACGATCCTGTGGATGCTGCGCGGGGCCGACCCGGCCGAGGCGCCCAAGGACGAGGATCCGGCCGAGGACCAGGCCGCACTCCACCCGTGACGACGGCGACCGCGGCGAGGCGATGCCGACCGGTGGCCGGGGTGGGCCCGGGCTGATAGGCTCGGCGACCAAGGAGGGGAGTATCCCCGCTTCTTCGCCCCGGCGTCGTCAGCACGTGTGGGCGCGTGCATCGTTCGATGCGCGCGCGGACACCGGTTCCGGGGGCCGGGGGACGATGAGCGCCCGCGGTGGGAGAGACCTCCGGTGTCCTGTCACGGAAACCGGAGGTCCCGCGCGATCATGAACGTCACCACCTGGACCTGGCTGATCAGCCTCGGCGTCGTCGCCGCCCTGTTCGTCTTCGACTTCTACTCACACGTGCGCACCCCGCACGCGCCGACAATGCGCGAATCGGCGGTGTGGTCGAGCCTGTACGTGCTGCTCGCGGTGCTGTTCGGGCTGGGGGTGTGGTGGGTCTCGGGCGGTACGTACGCGGGCGAGTTCTTCGCCGGATACATCACCGAGAAGTCGTTGTCAGTGGACAACCTGTTCGTCTTCGCGATCATCTTCGCCCGCTTCCAGGTGCCGGCCCGCTATCAGCAGAAGGTGCTGCTGCTGGGCATCGTGATGGCCCTGGTGCTGCGCGGGATCTTCATCGGCGTCGGTGCGGCCGCGATCAACGCCTTCTCCTGGGTGTTCTACCTGTTCGGTCTGTTCCTGGTGCTGACCGCGGCCAAGCTGATCCACGAGGCGATGGGCGACGGCGACGACGGCGGCGGGCCGGCGAAGATCATGGCGCTGGTGGGCAAGGTGGTGCCCTCGACCACCGAATACGACGGGGCGCGGCTGGTCACGAGGATCTCCGGCAAACGGTTCGCCACCCCGCTGCTGGTGGCGCTGGTGGTGATCGGCTTCGCCGACGTGCTGTTCGCCCTGGACTCGATCCCGGCGATCTACGGGCTGACCCGCGAGCCCTATCTGGTGTTCATGGCCAACGCGCTGTCGCTGATGGGGCTTCTGCAGCTGTTCTTCCTGCTCGGCGGGCTGCTCGACCGGCTGGTCTACCTGTCCTACGGGCTCGCGGTGATCCTCGGGTTCATCGGCGTCAAACTGATCCTGCACGCACTGGCCGAGAACACCCTGCCCTTCCTCGGCGGCGGCGAGCCGATCGCGGTGCCCGAGGTCTCCACCGGCGTCTCGCTCGCGGTGATCGGCGGGGTGCTCGCGGTGACCGTGGTGGCCAGTCTGATCCGCTCGGCCACCCGGAAGGACCCCGCCTGACCGCCCGGCCCCCACGCGCCGCCGGGATCGAACGGGTGCCGGCCGGTCAGTGCTGCGTGTCGCCCTCGGCGGCGGTGAGGGTGACCAGCATGCGGGTGTTGCCGAGCGTGTTGGGTTTGACGTAGCTCAGATCCAGGAACTCGGCCACACCGGTGTCGTAGGACCGGCACATCTCGGCGAACACCTCCGGGGTCACCGGGGTGCCGTCGATGATCTCGAACCCGTGCCGGGCGAAGAAGTCCACCTGGAAGGTCAGCACGAACACCCGCTCGAGCTCCAGGTCACGGGCGACCTCGAGCAGGCGGACCACCAGTGCGTGCCCGACCCCGGCCCCGCGCACCACCGGGTCGACGGCCACGGTGCGCACCTCGCCCAGGTCGTCCCACATCACGTGCAGCGCGCCGCAGCCGACCACCCGGCCGGTCTCGTCGTCGACGGCCACCCAGAACTCCTGCACCGCCTCGTACAGGGTGACCAGGTTCTTCTCCAGCAGGATCTTGCCCGCGTAGAGGTCGACCAGTCGTTTGATCGACGGGACGTCGGAGGTCCGGGCCCGGCGCACGGTGAACGCGATCGGGTCCGGGGCCTGCGCGGGGGTGGCCGGGGGGCGCGGAGTCATGCCCGTCAGCGTAATCCCCACCGCGACCGATAGGCTGGTCCGCGTGCCGATGACGAATGCGACCGCCGCGCCGGGATGCCCGAGACGCCTGTGCGCCGAGGCGACCCGGTGACCGCGCGACCCGCGACCGGGGCGACCGAGCGGCACGTCCCGGTGCTCAACATCGCCAACGTGCTCACGGTGCTGCGCATCCTGATGGCGCCGGTGCTGGTGGTGGTGCTGTTCGTCGACCACGGGTCCGATCCGGCCTACCGGCTCGGCGCGGCCGCCGTGTTCTTCCTCGCCGGCATCACCGACCACGTCGACGGCCAGCTGGCCCGCCGACTCGGGCTGATCACCGAGTTCGGCAAGCTCGCCGATCCGATCGCCGACAAGGCCCTGATCGGCGCGACCATGGTGTCGCTGTCGGTGCTCGGCGAGATGAGCTGGTGGGCGACCGGGATCATCGCGGTCCGCGAGATCGGCATCACCGTGTTGCGCCTGGTGGTGATCCGGCACGGGGTGATCCCGGCCAGCCGCGGCGGCAAGATCAAGACCCTGGTGCAGATGCTGGCGCTGTTCCTGCTGCTGCTGCCGCTGCCCGACTCCGTCACCTGGCTGACCACGACGCTGGTGTGGGTCGCGGTCGCGCTGACGGTGGCCACCGGCCTGGACTACATCGCGCAGGCGGCGACGCTGCGCCGCTCGGCGCACAGGGCCGCGGTCGCCACCGAGGCCGGTGCGGCCCCGGCGCCCGGTCCCGACTCCGGCGCCGGAGCAGATCGCGCCGAGCGGGCCGGCCGGACCGCCGCACCCGAGCCCGGCCCGGCCGGGGAACGATGACCGGGGAACCGGTCGCCGAGATCGTGGCGACCCTGCGCGCGCGGGGCGAGACCGTGGCCACGGCCGAATCACTCACCGCGGGGGCGGCGGCCGCGCGGCTGGCGGACGTGCCCGGGGCCAGCGCGGTGCTGCGCGGCGGGGTGATCGTCTACGCCACCGACCTGAAGACCGACCTGGCCGGCGTCGATCCGCAGGTGCTCGCCGAGGACGGCCCGGTCGCGGCGCGGACCGCGGAGCAGATGGCGCGCGGTGCGGCCCGGCGGTGCGGGGCGGACTGGGCGCTGGCGCTGACCGGGGTGGCCGGTCCCGACGGCCAGGACGGGCACGCCCCGGGCACGGTGTTCGTCGCCGTGGCCGGCCCCGGCCCCCACGGGCAGGTCACGGTGGAGGCGCCGGCCCTGTCGGGGGATCGGGCGCAGATCCGCGCGGCGGCCGTGGACGCCGGTTGGGATCTGCTGAGTCGGCGACTGGCAGTCGGTGCGGATCGGTAGTGTTGGCCCACAACGGGAACCGGAGTCCGGCCTCGTGCGTTGTACGAGATGATGAGAGGGAACGGGAGGTCGTCATGACATTGCTGTTGAGAGAGGCGATCGGGGACACCCTGCGTCGCACGCGGACCTCACAGGAACGTACCCTGCGCGAGGTCTCGACGTCTGCGCAGGTCAGTCTCGGTTATCTGTCGGAGGTCGAGCGCGGCCGCAAGGAGGCGTCGAGCGAACTGCTCGCCGCGATCTGCCGCGCGCTCGACGTGCCGGTCTCGGAACTGTTGTTCGACGTCGGTTCGGCCATGGCCATGGGCGAGGGGATCGCCGCGGCGGTCAGCCCCGAGGCCATGGTGGCCGCCGGTGAGAAGGCCTTCGAGCAGGTCGACGGGCTCGAGGCACGGGTGATCGACCGTCGTAAGGTCGGGGTGTGCGCCGCCTGACCGGTTCGTCCGTGGGATGATCCCCGGGCGCGACCGGCTGTCCGGTCGGCGCCGCACGGAAGGCGCCGGGCCGGATCGGCGAGGACGCCGGAGCGGTTTTCAACGAGGAAGACGGGAATATCCATATGGCCAACCCATTCGCCAAGGGCTGGAACTATCTGATGGCCCTGTTCAGCGCCAAGATTGACGAGAAGGCCGATCCGAAGGTGCAGATCCAGCAGGCCATCGAGGATGCGCAGCGACAGCACCAGGCGCTGACCAACCAGGCCGCACAGGTCATCGGTAACCAGCGTCAGCTCGAGATGCGGCTCAGCCGTCAGCTCGCCGAGGTCGAGAAGCTGCAGTCCAGCACCCGCCAGGCGTTGGTGATGGCCGATCAGGCGCGCCAGGCCGGCGACACCGCCAAGGCGACCGAGTACGAGACCGCAGCCGAGGCCTTCGCCGCGCAGCTGGTCACCGCCGAGGCCAGCGTCGACGACCTGAAGGGCCTGCACGACCAGTCGCTGCAGGCCGCCGGTGAGGCGCGCAAGGCCGTCGAGCAGAACTCCGCCCGTCTGCAGGAGAAGATCGCCGAGCGCAGCAAGCTGCTCGGCCAGCTCGAGCAGGCCAAGATGCAGGAGCAGGTGGCCGACTCGCTGGACTCGATGTCCGAGCTCGCCGCCCCCGGCAACACCCCGTCGCTCGATGAGGTGCGCGACAAGATCGAGCGCCGCTACGCCACCGCTCTGGGCCGGTCGGACCTGGCGCAGGGCTCGGTGCAGGGCCGCATGGCCGAGGTCGAGCAGGCCTCGGTGCAGATGGCCGGCCACAGCCGCCTGGAGGAGATCCGCGCCCAGATGCAGGGCGAGATCACCGAGGGCGAGACGAAGTAACCCCCGCTGCGCGCACCGGGGGACACGCACGTGGGCCGAGGCCGGGCACGATCGAACCTGATCGTGCCCGGCCTCGCCTCGTCGGTAGGGCGGGGGAGGGATCGGCCTGGGGCGTGCCCCGGCCCGTGCTCTCCGGCCCTACCTACCGGTCCCGGTCCGCCGCGGAATCGGTGGGGGCGGGGCGTTCCCCGTCGCCGCCCCAGTCGTCGTCCGGGTGGCCCGGATCGTCGAGGCCGCGGGCGACCAGGGCCTCACCGAGCGCGTCCGCACGGCGCAGCGCGCCGACGAGTACCGGCACCACCGTCGCGCGCAGCGACCAGCGCAACCCACGCGCCTTGCGCGCCTCGGTGACCTGGCCCAGCAGTTCGGCCAGCATCGGCACCGCGCGCAGGGTCAGCGCGAACACCAGGCCCACCCGCTCGGGGTCGACGCCCACCCGGCGCAGCGGCCCGGCCGCGGCCACGACCGTGTCCAACAGCGCCGAGATCGGGGTGGTCAAGGTGACCAGGGCGGCCGCGAAGACCGACAGCAGCAGCACCCCACACACCACCACGGCCTGACGCCAACCCGACAGCACCCACTGGAAGACACCGATCACCGCGAGCATCGCCAGCACCGGCAGCAGCTGCCGGACCAGTGCGCCGAGCGGCAGACGGGCCGCGGCCGCCGCGATCACCAGCAGCGCCGCGGGCGGAGCGAGCTGCCAGGGGACGCGCACCAGCAGCGAGATCGCCACGATCACCGCGACCAGGGCGAGGAGCTTGCCCCAGACCGGGGCCCGGTGCAGCAGGCTGTCCCCGGGCCGGTAGATCACCAGCGGGGTGGTCACCGCGCGGACCGCCGATAGAAGTCCAGGGCCGGGCCGGGCAGATCGTCGGCGGCGATCCGACCGTCGATCACCACCAGCACCCGGTCGAAGTCGGCGAGCATCTCCAACTGGTGCGAGACCACGATCACCTGCTGCGGCAGCCCGGCCAGCGTCTCGGCGAAGCGTCGGGTGTTGCGCAGATCCAGCAGCGTGGTCGGCTCGTCGGCGACGATCACCTCCGGTTCGGTCACCAGCACCGCGGCCAGGGCCAGCAGCTGCTTCTGCCCGCCGGAGAGCAGATGGGCCGGATGGTCGGCGTGCCCGCCGAGGCCGAAACGCTCGAGCGTCTCGGTCACCCGGGCGGCGCGCTCGTCCTTGCCGAGCCGGTGCCGGCGCAGCGAGAACGCGATGTCCTCGGCCACGGTGGGCATGACGATCTGATGATCGGGATCGGTGAACACGAAGCCGACCTTGCGGCGCACCCGGCCGGCCTTACGCCGGGTGTCCAGGCCGTCCACGGTCACCGTGCCGCGCTCGGGGGCGTGCAGCCCGTTGATCATCCGGGCGAGCGTCGACTTTCCCGAACCGTTCGCCCCGACCACACCGATCCGCTGCTCCGTCAGCGTCAGATCGATTCCGCGCAGGACTTTTCGGTCGCCGAAGCGGTGATGGACGTCGGTGAAGACGATCTCGGGCACCGGCGCTCACCCGCGGTCGGCGACGCGCCGGCGGATCGGGATCAGCCCCGGATAGGCACGGTGGACCGGTGCGGCGACCGCGGCCGCGATCACCGCCTTGAGCACATCACCGGGCAGGAAGGCGGTGTTGGCGGCCAGGGCGGCGCCCATCGACAGGTCCGCGCGGATCATCATCCCGGCGATACCGAAGGCGTAGAGCACCACGATGCCGCCGAAGATGTTGACGGCCACACCGGTGAAGAAGCGGTAGCGCGGCATCATCGCCTGGGTCAGCGCGCCGATCACCAGCACCGCCGGGATCCAGCCGATGAGGAAGCCCGCGGTCGGCCCGGCCAGTGAGGACAGCCCGGTGCGCCAGCCGGCGAGGATCGGCAGTCCCAGCGAGAGCACGATCACCACCAGCACCGAGGCCACGCCCTTGCGCCAGCCCAGGATCGCCCCGGCCAACATCACCCCGAGGGTCTGCAGCGTGATCGGCACCCCGGCCGAACCGACCGTGAACTGGCCCGGAAAGCCCAGGACGATGATCAGGGCGGCGAACACCGCGACCTGCGCCAGATCGCGGGCGGCGAACCGCCGCTGTGTGGTGTCGTCCACCGGATTGGGCTCCTGATCTGTCGTGGGACGGGCGAGAAGGTACCGGCAGTTTACGGCCGGTCTGCGGGAGAGGGTGCGGCGGCCGTGCCCAACGGGCAGGATCGGTAGGCGAGAGGGTCCGCCCGGGGCCCGGTGGCGATGAGGATGTGAACCGGTGACGTCGTTCTGGACCGTGCTCGGTGTGGTCGTGGCGATCTGGGTGGTGCTGATGGTGCTCGGCGCGGTGTTCACGATCATCACCAAACTGATCGGCGTGGCGGTGTCGCTGACCGTGATCGCCTTGATCGTCTGGGTGGTCGTGCGGATCACCCAGTCCGGTTCGAAGAAGCATTCGCGTTACTGATCCCCTCTCCCCGCACGGCCCGGGACCGGCACGCGCGGAGGGGCAAGGCAGTTCGGCAGACAAGGAGAAGCCCGGATGACCGCTGAGAACAAGGACGTGCTCGCACCGTTCCCGCAGGACTGGACCCGCGCACTGGTGCTGGTGGCCCACCCGGACGATCCGGAGTACGGCATGGCCGCGGCCGTGGCCCGGTGGACCGCGGAGGGCAAGGACGTGCGCTACGTGCTGGCCACCCGCGGCGAGGCCGGCATCGCCGGGCTCGCCCCGGAGCTGTCGGGGCCGATCCGGGCCGAGGAGCAGCGCCGCTCGGCCAAGGTGGTGGGGGTGGACGTGGTCGAGTTCCTGGACCACCCCGACGGCCGACTCCAGCCCAGCCTGGAGCTGCGCCGCGACATCGCGGCCGCGATCCGCACACATCGCCCCGAACTGGTGCTGACCTTGAACCACCGGGAGTCCTGGGGCACCGGCAAACTCAACAGCGCCGACCACCGGATCTTCGGCCAGGCCGTGATCGACGCGGTCTCCGATGCGGCCAACGAGTGGATCTTCCCCGAACTGGCCGTCGCCGAACTCGCCCCGTGGGCGGGAGTGCGCTACATCGCGGTCAACACCGTCACCCCCACCCACGCGGTCGAGGTCGACGGGTACGTCGAGGCCGCGATCGATTCGCTGGCCGAGCACGTGCGCTACCTCGAGGCGCTGTCGGACGCGCCCGTCCGCGACCAGGCCCGCGCCCAGGTGGAGGCCACCACTGCGCCGCGACCCGGCTT
>JAJYRZ010000228.1 GCA_021793835.1 Actinomycetes bacterium
CGTCGGCGATCCACACCATCTTGCCCGCACCGTCCTCACCCTCGGGTGCGTCGCAGGCGTAGCGGGGCAGCGAGTCGGGGTTGTGCTTGTTCGCCCCCCACGCGCCGCCGATGCGCACCGCGCACTGCGCCCCGTCGGCCAGCACCAGGGTCAGCGGCGCCGGTTCGGCGACCGCACCGTAATCGTCGATGCTCATCGCCTCGGCGCGGAACAGCTCCCGGTCCTCGGTGCCGCGGACGCACAGCATCTCGTCGGGGTCCTCGCCCGGCCAGCAGGCCGGCAGGTACACCGCGCTGGGACCGCACTGGTACACCCCGTCGGTCAGGGTCGACCCGGACGGTGCGTAGCAGTCCACATCGGTGACCGGCTCCTCGTCGCTGATCGTCCAGCCGTCGGCGACCCGGCCGTCGGCGCCGACCGGGGTGATCACCTCGACCACGGCCGGGTCCAGGCCGCCGGGCAGGTCGAAGCCGGTGGGCTCGGCACGGTCGTCGGCACGGTCGTCGGCCTGGCCGGCATCGGTGGGGCCGGTGTCGGCGGTCTCGGTGGTACTGGGCACGGTGGTCGCCGGCCCGGCGTCGTCCACGGCGCCGTCGGTGGCCGAACCGCAGGCGGCCAGGGTCAGGGCTCCGATGGTCGCGACGGCCAGGGCGGCGGCGCGGTGACGAGAGATCATGGCCGTGACACTACCGCCCACCGGCCCCGGTCCCGGCGGCCGAGACGCGAAAACGTCGACGTCAGATCGCAGCGGCGACCTCGGTGCCCTGTTTGATCGCCCGCTTGGCGTCGAGTTCGGCGGCCACGTCCGCCCCGCCGATCACGTGGGTGGTTATCCCGGCCGCGGCCAGACCGTCGACCAGATCGCGCACCGACTCCTGCCCGGCACAGACGATCACGTTATCGACGTCGAGCACCCGGGAGGTGCCGCCGACGCTGATGTGCAGGCCCTCGTCGTCGATCCGGTCGTAGACCACCCCGGCGATCTGCTCGACGCCCTTGGCCTTCAGGGCCGCACGGTGCACCCAGCCGGTGGTCTTGCCCAGGTCCTTGCCGATGCGGCTGGTCTTGCGCTGGAGCAGGAACACCTCGCGCGGGCTGGGGGCGGGTTGCGGCGCGGCGAGCTGGCCGCCCGCCTCCGGGTCGTAGCTCACGCCCCACTCGCGCATCCAGGCCTGCAGATCCAGGGTGGGCGAGGTGTCGTGGGTCAGGTATTCGCTCACGTCCACCCCGATGCCGCCGGCGCCGATCACCGCGACCTTCTTGCCGGCGGTGCGCGTGCCGAGCACCAGGTCGGGGTAGGTGATCACCTTCTCGTGCTCGATCCCGGCGATGCCCGGCACCCGCGGGGTCACCCCGGTGGCGAGCACGACCTCGTCGAATCCGCGCAGGGTGTCGACATCGGCGCGGGTGTTCAGACGCAGCTCGACCCCGGTGGTCTCGATGCGGCGGGTGTAGTAGCGGATCGTCTCGGCGAACTCCTCCTTGCCGGGGATGCGCCGGGCGATCTCGAACTGGCCGCCGATCCGCTCGTCCGCCTCGAACAGGGTCACGGCGTGGCCGCGCTCGGCCAGGTTGGTGGCCGCGGCCAGCCCGGCCGGGCCCGCCCCGACCACCGCGACCTTCTTGGTGGCGCGGGTGGGGGAGAGCACGAGGACGGTCTCGTGGCAGGCGCGCGGGTTGACCAGGCAGGAGACCATCTTGTTCTCGAACCCGTGGTCCAGGCAGGCCTGGTTGCAGGCGATGCAGGTGTTGATCTCGTCCACCCGCCCGTCGCGGGCCTTGTTCACCCAGTCCGAGTCGGCGAGCATCGGCCGGGCCATCGACACCAGTTCGATCGCGGTGTCGGTGAGGATCTGCTCTGCCGTCTCGGGCATGTTGATCCGGTTCGACGCGCAGACCGGGATCGACACCGCATCGGCGATGCGGGCGGTGAACTCGGTGAACGCCGCGCGCGGCACCGAGGTGACGATGGTGGGCACGCGGGATTCGTGCCAGCCGATGTCGGTGTTGATGATCGTCACCCCGGCCGCCTCGAGTTCACGGGCCAGCGCGGTGATCTCGGTGAAGCTCTGGCCGCCGTCGACCAGCTCGGCCATCGACAGTCGGAAGACGATGATGAAGTCCTCCCCGGCCGCGGCGCGCACCGCGCGCACGATCTCAAGCGGCAACCGGTTGCGGTTCGCGGCCGAGCCGCCCCAGCGGTC
The DNA here is from genome assembly GCA_021793835.1 of Actinomycetes bacterium. Classification (GTDB taxonomy): domain Bacteria; phylum Actinomycetota; class Actinomycetes; order Mycobacteriales; family Mycobacteriaceae; genus Tomitella. The sequence goes on from JAJYRZ010000228.1 coordinate 2,205, forward strand.
GGTGCGTTTGTTCACCCGCGGCGCGAGGAACTGGTTGAGCAGGTAGCCCTCGCCGCCCATGATCTCCACGCCGTCGTAGCCGGCTTCGCGGCACAGCGCCGCCGAACGGCCGTAGCGGTCGATCAGCTTCAGGATCTGGCGCTCGGTCATCGCGCGCGGGGTGAACGGGTTGATCGGGGATTTCACCGCCGAGGCCGAGACCTGGCGGGGCCAGAAGGCGTAGCGGCCGGCGTGTAGGAGTTGCATGACGATCTTGGCGCCCTCGGCGTGCACGGCGTCGGTGACCCTGCGGTGCTGGCGGGCCCGGGTGTGGGTCATCATCGTCGCGCCGAAGGGCTTGAGCCAGCCGGTGCGGTCGGGGGAGAACCCGCCGGTGACGATCAGGCCCACCCCGCCGCGGGCGCGCTCGGCGTAGAAGGCGGCCAGCCGGTCGACGTGCTTGGCCCGATCCTCCAGGCCGGTGTGCATCGAACCCATCACCACGCGGTTGCGCAGCGTGGTGAACCCCAGATCGAGGGGCTCGAACAGCTTCGGGAACTCGGTCATTCTCGGTCACCTTCCTGGGGCGGCGACTCGGGGTCGCCGGTGGGGTCGAGTGCGGCGAGGATCTCGTCGTACCAGGACACGAGCATCTCCTCGCCGCGGATGCCGCCGCGCAGCACCAGATACTGGTGCAGCGGTGTGCCGTCGAGGGCGGCCGGATCGGGGAAATCGTCGGCCTGCATGCGGAGGTAGCCGCGCAGGCGGGTTTCGTGCAGTGCGCGGCGTTCGCGCACGTTGGCCACCAGCGTGGCCAGGTCGCCGTAGGCGGCGCCGCGGATCTTCACGCTGAGCTCGTCGCGCAGCATCGGCGGAGCCGACGGCTCGGCGAGCCATGCGCGCAGCACCTCGGCGCCGAGCGCGGAGACCGAATGGACCCGCCTGCTGCCGCGCGGCCCGCCGGGGACCTCCTCGGCGTCGATCCAGCCGTCGGCGGTCATGCGCTTCAAGGTCCGGTAGATCTGCTGATGGCTGGCGCCGTAGAAGAAGCCGATGGACTTGTCGAAGCGCCGGGCCAGTTCGTAACCGGTGCCGGCGCGTTCGCGCAGCGCGACCAGGATCGCGTGTTCCAGGGCCATGGCGGGCAGTCTAGACATGTGCACTCGGTTTATGCAACGGGTTTAGTAAACGAGATTCATTCACAGGTCACGGGGCCCACGAGCGTGGATCCGGTATCGCGGACCTGACGAAATCGGGAAAAGTCGATATACCGGGAGGCGACCGATCCACGACGGCGTGTGCCCGGGACCCTTCTGGGTACCCGCAGTGCAGACACCGCCGTCGCCGTGCCCGGTCGCCTTCTTCGGCCGGTGTCACGGGACGTCGCCACGACCGCCAGAGGAGGCATCTTGCATACCGAACGCAGTCATCGCACCCGCACCGCCGACACCGGCATCGCCCGCTCTCAGGTGCGCACCCGACCGGCGGCCGGCCGGATCGACAACTACCCGACCCGCGATCGCGCGCACGCGTCGTCGGCGGCCGGCACCACCTGGATCGAACGGACCGTGCCGACCGTGTGGTCCGACCGGGCCGACCGGGTGCCCGCCGGGTACGCCGAGCGCGGCTTCGGCGTCACCGAGGGACTGCTCACCCCGGCCCAGGTCCAGGACCACTGGCAGGACCTGCAGCAGATGATGACCGACCCGGCCTTCGCCGACGACGACCGGCTCATCCGCGAGGCGGGGTCCGGTGCGGTGCGCTCGGTGTTCGAGGTCCACCGGATCTCCTCGATGATCGACGAGTTGATCCGCAGCCCCGAGGTGCTCGGCACGGCCGAGGCGATCCTGGGCTCGGAGGTGTACGTGCATCAGAGCCGGGTGAACTACATGCCGGGCTTCCGCGGCACCGGCTTCTACTGGCATTCGGACTTCGAGACCTGGCACGCCGAGGACGGCCTGCCCCATCCGCGTGCGGTGAGCCTGTCGATCGCACTGACCGACAACTATCCGTTCAACGGCGGGCTGATGGTCATGCCCGGTTCGCACCGGTACTTCGTGCCCTGCCCCGGGGCCACCCCGAACGACCACCACCGCTCCTCCCTGGTGCGTCAGCAGGTCGGGGTGCCCGCCGAGGACGACGTGACCGCGATGGCGGCCGAGTTCGGTATCGAACAATTCACCGGGCAGGCCGGATCGGCTCTGTGGTTCGACTCGAACATCCTGCACGGTTCGGGCAACAACATCACCCCCTACCCGCGGTCGAACATCTTCAGA
>JAJYRZ010000023.1 GCA_021793835.1 Actinomycetes bacterium
CTGAGCACACGCCTGTTCGCGTCCTGGGACGGTGCGGCCGACCAGAGCCCCGGTGCCGGCGCAGGAGACCGAGGCTGAACGTTCAGTCCGCCCTGCGGCGACGACCCGGCAGTCGGACCGGCGTGCGGTGGGTGGTGTCGCACAGCGGATACTGCCCGCTGCGGTGACAGGCGCACAGCGCCACGACGAACCGGTCCGACCGGGTCACCCGGCCGTCCGGGGTCTCGATCTCCACCGGCCCGTCGATCAGGATCGGACCGCCGGGCACCACCCGTACCCGCCGGTGCCGACCGTCGCCCTGATTCTCAGTGGTCACGGAGCATCGCGATCAACTCGCCCTTGCGCTTGTCGGAGTAGCCGTGCAGACCGAGCTCACGGGCCCGGTCCTTCAACTCCGGCACCGTCCAGTCGGTGTACGAGCCCGACTCCCCTCCCCGACGTCCGACCGTGGAACGGCCCTCCTTCGCCGCCGCGTTGGAGATGCGGGCCGCCTTCTCCTTCGATGCGCCGTCCTCGCGCAGGTCCTCGTACATCTTCGGGTCTTTCAGGCCTCGTGCCGCCATGTCCTCACCCTTTCTCGGCTCGACGTCCCCCTGCGCATACCCGCCCCACCAGCGGCGGAAACCACGGCGGGTTTTCCTTTGCTCCGGCCGGGTAATCCGATGACCAGCCCCGACGATCCGAGGAGTTCATCGCGATGATCCGTCCTGTTTCGAGCCCGCCCCGCCCGCGGACGTCCGCCCGGCCACCTGTGGTGCGTCTGCCGGGGGTCTATCCGCCGCAGGACGACACCGCACTGCTCATCGCCGGGCTCGAGCTGCTCGACCTGCACCCGCAGACCCGACTGTTGGACGTGTGCACCGGTACCGGCGCCGTCGCCGTGGCCGCATCCGTCGCCGGCGCCGGCAGGGTCGAGGCCGTGGACAGTTGTCGGCGCGCCGTCTGGTCGGCCCGGCTCAACGCCGCGGTGCGCGGGGCCGCGGTACGGGTCCGCCGCGGCGATGCCGCCGCCTACGACGGCACCTACGACGTGATCGTGGGCAACCCGCCGTACGTACCCGCCGTGGACGCGGGTCCGCCGCGTGGGGCGGCACGGGCGTGGGACGCGGGTCTGGACGGTCGGGCGCTGATCGAGCCGCTGTGTCGACGCCTGCCGCAGATGCTGACCGCGTCCGGCACCCTGATGCTCGTCCAGTCCGAACTGGCCGATATCGACCGCACCGTCGACGCTCTGGCGGCCCAGGGGTTGACGGTGACGGTGCCGCTGACCCGGCGCATCCCCTTCGGTCCGGTGCTGCGCGGGCGCGAGCGCGATCTGATCCGCGACGGCCGCATCGCACCCGGCAGTCGATCCGAGACGATCGCCGTGATCCGGGCCGATCGCCCGTCTCACTGGCCTTCGCGGTGATGGTCGGCGAGAACCGTGCGCGCCAGGGCGCTGATCTTGACGTTGAGCTGCTGCGAGGTCTCGCGCAGTGCGGCGAAGGCCTGCGCGTCGGACAGCTCGTACCGTGCCATGAGCAGACCGATCGCCTTGCCGATCTCCCGGTTCGACACCAGGCCCGCGCGCAACGTGCCCGCCTCCCGGCGGAAGTTCATGCCGATGATCGACGCCGACGCCAATGCGGCGAAGAGCACCCCGGCACGGATCGACTCCTCGGTCAGGGCGCCGGCCCGATCGGCGAACAGGTTCAGGGCACCGCTTTTGACCTCGTCGACCACGATGCGGAAGCCGGCGCTTCCGCGCACCGGGGTCGCGGCGAGCACCCGGGCCGACAACTCCGGCCAGACCTCGCCGGTGGCCAGATCGGTGACCAGCTGCGGACGCTGGTCGAGGACCGCATCGAGACACGGCCCCTCACCGGTGTGCTGTTCGATCGCGTCGACGGTGGCGGCGACCGGATCGGACGCGGCCGAGGTCCGGAACAGCCCCGACGGTTCGACAACCATCAGGCTCGCCCGGTCCACGCCCGGAATCGTGGCGACGGCCGCGTCGATCAGCCGCTGATGCAGCGCCCCGGGGTCGTCGCTACCGTCGACCGCCGCGGCCACCTCGATCAGGACGGCCTCCAGTTCCGCAGCGGATCCGGTCACGGATAGGTCGCCATCGGGCTTCCGGGTATCGGCGCTCATCGTGGCCGCTCCCCCGCCTCACCGTCCGCTCCGGCGCCGACACACGCCGGACAGCGCACGGTCCGACCGACCTCCCAACCGTTGCGGCGCGCATCCACCGCGGTCGCGGCCGCCGAGGTCCGACGGCTGTAGAACAGCCTGTCACATGCGGCACACCGCAATCGCGGTGTGCCGTCCGTCGCATCGATCAACCTCACGTCCTCGGATACCCCGGGCCGATGTCCGCCAAACCCGGCGGCACACGTGACTGCGGGGCGCGAATCGTTCCACCCGCGCCCCGCGATCACGAACACCCGCTCAGGCGTTCTGCCCGAGACGCTGCGCGAGCAGCTGTTTGCCGATCTCGGCGCCCTTGCGGCTGTCGGCCTGCGCCTTGCGGAACAGTTCGGCGACCTCGTCGTCTCCGGTCCGTTCGGCGTCGTCGCAGTACGCCTCCATCCGCAGCGCGTTGCTCAGACACATCTGGGTGAACGTGATGAGGTTGAAGTCCTTGTCCTTGGTGCCGGTGACCCCACCGGTCTCGTGATCCTGGGCCATTGTTCGGCTCCTCTCGATCGGTTCGTGGTCTCCCCCCGTCGCTGCCCCCGTGCAAGGCCTACCCGGGGCGAGACGGGGCAAACCGCTACCCGGGATGGCCCGGATCGAGATCGGTCACCGCCCGGAAGGACAGCACCGGCGCCTGCGCGCCGTGGTCGGCGCCCCACTGCGGATCGATCAGAAATCCGGTGTGGTCGCCCAGCCGGATCCGATCGATGATCGGGCCGGCGAACCACAGCGGCGCCTCGGTGAGCACCGGCAGCCCGTGCGGGCCGGGCTTCCACGCGCATCGGACGAACTTGTCGTGCCGGTCCTCGGTGGCCGCGCCGAACAGCGCAGCCAACCGGTGCTGTGCGGGCCCGAGCGCGTGCACGGCGAGGTGCTCGGCCCGGCGGGCGATGCGGAAGGTGTGGTTGGCCTGCGACAGGCACACCAGGAACCGGGGCGGGTCGAGTGAGGCCTGCGTGGTGAAACCGACGAGACAGCCCGCGGTCTCGCCCCCGGCGACGGTGGTGACCACGAACATCGGATAGTCGATGATGCCGGTCAGCCGGTCGAAGACCCGGGCGCCGTCGCTGTCCATGGGGTGAGCCTATCCGGCGGTATCGGGCTGCATCGGGTACCGGAGGATCGCGCCGAACCCCTCGTGCAGGGTCACCCGATCGTCCATCGCGACCAGGTCCGCGCCCACGGCCAGCGCGGCGTACGGCACGGCCTCGTCGGCGCGGCAGTCGGTGGCCTGTGCTTCCGGATCGGTCGTCACCTCGGCGCGTGCGGCGCCGATCATGCCGTCCGGGCCCAGCCAGATACGGGCGTCGGTCGGTGCGCCGATCAGCAGCGTCTCGACGTTCCCGGTGCGCAGTGCGGCGGTGACGCTGTGCAGTCCGTGGACCGCCAGGTCGCCGGCCTCGGCCTGCGCGAAGCGCTTTGCCGTCTCTTCGGTCCGCGCGGCGAGCTCGTCTTCGAGCAGACCGAATCGGACCTCTCGCAGTTCGGCGGAGCGGGCCCCGGTGTCCCGGGCACCGGCGTCCGTGGCGTGCACCCGCGCGGCGACCGCTGGCTCGAGTTCATCGGTGACCGCCGTGATCGAACGGTCCTCCCCGCCGAGCAGGATCGGCGCCTCGGGCCGGCGTGCGGCGACCTCGGACACCGCATCCGCGATCTGCCGATGGTTGTGACGCCGCCCCTCCTCGGCGCTGGCCGGCACGTCGTGATACTCGCGGTTGTAGCTCGAATCGACCTTGTGGATCCGATCCACCTCGCCGGTGACGGTCGTCTCCTCGACCGTCTCGTCGATCGGACCGGTGACGGTGACATCGGCGCCGGCAGCGTCCACCAGGACGGTGATGCGGTGCGGATGCACGGCCGTCAGCCGCGCCAGCGGAGCCAGATACGGCCGCGGCGAATACCGTGCGACCGAGATCTCCGGACGCAGCGGCAGCGGCCGGTCGATCAGGATCCCGTCCCGTCCGGCGATCAGCACGCGTCCGGCGTGCGGGTCCGTGGTCACCGGGTCTGCCAACACCGCGCAGATCTCGTCGGCCAGTGCGGCGGGCGCGCCCGCCTCCGCCAACTCGGTGCGCGCCGAGCGGCCCTTGAGCTCCCGCCGGGTCTGCGCGTCGGCGGTGGTGTGCGGGTCGGTCGAGTAGACCGAGACGAACGGACCGGTCGCCTCGGTCAGCGTGCTCAGGGTGGAAAGGTCCATGGTCACTCCCTTCGAGTGCGGCCGGTGCGCGTGGGCTCAGCATTCGCGGCGGGTCAGAAGACGCCGACGAGCCACAGCACGAGCAGGACGATCAGCACGATCAGGACGAAGACCACGGCGGCCGAACCGAACATCGTCGGTCGTCCGGTCGTCCTGTCCCGCCACTTACGGGACGCCTGATCGGCTTCGTCGTCATCGGGACGGTGGGCACCGCCGGTGACGCCCGGGATGCGGTGGTGGTGTCCGCGCGGCGGGAAGTCCGGCGGCTCGTATTCGGGGGTGTGGATCTCGGGGCGGCGTTCTTCGGGCGGCTGCGTGGTCATCGCGATCCCTCCTCGTCTCGGCGTGCGGTTACCCGGCGTGCCCACGCGGCAAACCGATCCGGCGACTTCTCACCTCTACCGAGCGACCCTCAATCGAACACGCCGGTGGCCTGCAGGACCAGCATCACGGCCACGAGGATGAACACCACGACCACCAGGGCGATGCCGATCATCTGGCCGCGGCCGATCGACGACGATCGGCCCTCCTGGCCCGGCTGAGGCGTGGACAGCCCCGAGGTCTGGCCGCCCGCCGGCGGGGTGTCCCCCGGGTCGACGGAACCGCCGTCGTCCAGGCCCGGTGTGCGATCGGGATCGGGATCGGGCGGGGGCGCGGTGGTCATCGGCCCACCGCCCCGACCAGTGCGGAACAGAACGCCGGCAGGTCGTCGGGCTTACGGCTGGAGACCACGGTGTTGGGGCCGTTGGTGCACACCACCACCTGCTCATCGGTCCAGCTCGCGCCGGCGTTGAGCAGATCGGTGCGCAGGCTCGGCCAAGAGGTCACGGCGCGGCCGCGCACCACGTCGGCCTCGATCAGCGTCCACGGTCCGTGACAGATCACCGCCACCGGCAGACCCGCGGCGAAGAAGTCCTGCACCCACTCCACCGCGGCGTCCACGGTGCGCAGGATGTCCGGGTTCGCGACCCCACCCGGCAGGACGAGGGCGTCGAAGTCCTGGGCGCGCACCTCGCCGACGACGCCGTCGACCGGGAAGGTGTCGGCCCGGTCCAGATGGTCGAAGGCCTGGATACGACCGGCCTGTGTCGAGATCAGCCGCGGCGTGCCGCCGGCCTCGGTGACCGCGCGCCACGGCTCGGTCAGTTCGATCTGTTCCGTGCCCTCGGGCGCTACGAGGAAGGCGATGGTCTTGCCGTCGAGTTCGTCACTCATCGAGATGCTCCTTGGGTCGTTGGTCCGGTCCGTCCCTTACCGCGTCGGCGGTCGCGGCCGGTGGTGGCCGCTCAGTGGCCCAGCAGATCCCCCAGATCGTCGGCGTGCTCCTCCTCCTCGGCCAGCAGCGACTCCATCAACGTGCGGGTGGTGGGGTCGTCGTCGCCGAGCCAGCGGATGATCTCCTGGTAGACGGTGATGACGATGCGTTCGGCGACCAGGTTCTCGCGCAGCATCGTGTCCAGGTCCGTCTCGTCCGCGGTGGTGTACTCGGTGTGGCTGCGCGCGGCCAGGGTGGCCGGGTCCATGTCGACCGTCCCGCCGAGCTGATCGATCCGTTCAGCGACGCGGACGCCGTGATCGAGCTCCTCCGCGGCGTGCTCGGTGAATTCGGCGGCCACCCGGGCGCTGTGGATGCCCGACGCGGTGATCGCGTTCTGGGTGTATCGCAGATAGCACACGATCTCGGTGGCCAGCACCGCGTCAAGGACCTCGACCACCCGGTCGACCGGGCTGCGGTTGCCTTTCGTGACCGCGCCGGCGGACATCTTCTCCCGCGCGTCGTCCCGGATGGCGGTCACATCGATCGCGAACTGGTTGCCCATCGTCGTCTCCTCGGTCGTCTCGTCGCCTGCGGACCGTCCATCCGGGCCCTGTCGGCAGGGCTACCCGCCGATAACGGGCGCAAACCTCGGCGCGTCGGCCGCGGCGGCAGGGCCGATGCGCGGCTCCCCCGCGTCGCCGCACGAACCGTGCCCGATGCGGTGATAGGTGATGCCGGCCGCGCGCATCGTCGTCTCCTCGAGTCCGCCGCGCAGGTCGATGCAGCGCGGTAGGCGCATCGCGCGTGCCATCCGAGGCCAGTCCAGTTCGCGGAAACTCGGCCAGTCGGTGAGCACCACCAGGGCGTCCGCCCCGGCGGCCGCGTCGTGCGGATGCGCGGCCACCGTGCATTCGGGCACCGCTTCCACCACGGTGCCGGCGGGCACGGCCGGATCGTGCGCGACCAGCCGGTGTCCCCGGTGGGCCAATTCCGCGGCCACGGTCAGGGCCGGGGAGCAGCGCAGGTCGTCGGTACCGGGTTTGAAGGTCAACCCGAGCAGCCCCAGCCGCAGCGGACCGGGCCCGCACAGGCGGGCGATCAGATCCGCGGCGCGACGGCCCTGGCGCCGGTTGACCACCACCGCCGCGGACACCGAATGCATCGCGGTGCCCGCGTCCTGCGCGGTGGCCAGCAGCGCCGCGGTGTCCTTCGGCAGGCAGGCCCCGCCCCACCCCGGGCCGGGCCGCAGATGATGCGGACCGATCCGCGGATCCAGCCCCATCGCGGCGGTCACGGCGGTGACGTCTCCGCCGACGGTCTCGCACAGTTCGGCGAGTTCGTTGGCGTAGGAGGCCTTGACCGCCAGGAAGGCGTTGGCGGCGTACTTGGCCAGTGCGGCGGTGACCGGATCGGTGCACACCGCCGGCGCGTCCAACCCGGCGTACAGTTCGGCGACCGACCGGCCCGCCGCCTCGTCGTCCGCACCGACCACCAGCCGGTCGGGATGCAGGAAGTCGTCGACCGCATGGCCCTCGCGGAGGAACTCGGGGTTGACCACGACCGCCACCCCGCGGCCGGTGAACCTGCGCGCCAGCCACCGGGCGGTGCCGACCGGTGCGGTGGACTTGACCACGACGATCGTGCCGGGAGACAACACACCGGTCAGGCGGTCTGCGACCCGGTCGATCACCGACAGGTCGGCCCGGCCGTCCCCGCCCGCCGGGGTGGGCAGACACAGCAGCACCGTGTCGCAGCCGCGGACCTGGTCCAGGTCTCCGGTGAACGACAGCCGCCGGGCCCGGACCCCCGCGGAGATCAGCTCGGCCAGGCCCGGTTCGCGGATCGGCACGTCGGCGCGCCGCAGGCGTGCCACCCGGTCCGGATCGTTGTCCACACACACCACGGTGTGTCCGAGACGGGCCAGGCAGGCGGCCGAGGTCGAGCCGACATAGCCGGCGCCGATCACCGCGACCCGTCGGCCCGTGCCGACCGCGTGCCCCTCGTCAGACATCGGCGGTCTCCGTCTCCTCGACCGCGGTGAGCACCTGCTCCGCGGTGATCTCCAACAGTCCCGGATCGGGTCGGTCGGCATGCGGATCACCCGTCCGGCCGGCCCACAGCACGCGGTGCAGGTGGGGGGCGATCCGCGGCCCCCAGCCGGCCGGGTCGGTCGGGCCGAACAGCAGCACCGACCGCACCCGATGCGCGGTGGCCAGATGGGCCACCCCGGTGTCCCCGCACACCACCAGCCGAGCACCGGCGACGAGCGCGTCGAGTGCGGTGAGATCGGTGCGTCCGGCCCGCACGCTGCCGGGTGCCAGGCCGGCGCGGGCCGCCACCTCCTCCGCCCGCCCCTCCTCCCCCGGCCCCCCGGTGATCACGATCGGCGCCTCGGGGCGGCGGCGGGCCAGTGCGCGCACGACCGCGGCGAAACGGTCCACCGGCCACCGCCGTGCCGCAGACGCGGCGCCGGGATGGACCACGATCGGTCCGGGCCCGTCCCGCGGCCCCGCCGGCGGCCCGTCCAGTGTCAGCTCGGTCGGATCGGCCGGAACGCCGTGAGCGTCGAGCAGCCGACACCACCGGTCCACCTCGTGCAGATCCGCGCCCCACTGCGGCCGCGCGGTGTCGGCGGGGTCCTCGGCGTGGGTGATCAGCGTGCCGGGCCGCAGCGCGCGCAGCGCCGCGGTGGACTGCGGTCCCCGGCCGTGCAGGTTGACCGCGATCGCGGGAGACGGCGCCGCGACACCTGTGTCCAGCCCGACGGTGTGCACGACGGCGTCGACACCGGCCCGTCGGGCCAGCGGCGTCAGTGCCCGCGGTGCGGCCATCACCAGCCGGTGGTCGGGCCGGGCCCGGCGCAGCGCGCGCAGCGCCGGTACGGCGGTCAACAGATCGCCCAGTCCCAGTGCGCGGAGCACCAGCACGGTCGGCGGGCGCGCAGAGCGGTTCACGGCCACGAACCCTCCTCGTCGGCGCACACGACCAGTTCCCGGATCTGACTGCCCTCGGGGGCGGTGAGCACGGTGAGCACCGCGGCCGCGGTGTCCTCGGGCCGATTGAGTTTCGCGTCGGCAGGCGGCTGATACTGCGCGGGGCGGCCGTCGAAGAACGCGGTATGCATACCGCCCGGGATCAGCAGGGTCACCTTGATCCAGCCGGCCGTCTCAGCCGCCAGGGCCCGGGTGAAACCGACGACCCCGAACTTCGATGCGCAGTAGGCGGTCGCATCGGCCGCCACCCGCACCCCGAGGGTCGACGAGCAGGTGATCACCCGGCCCCCGCTGCGCTCGAGCCACGGCAGCGCGGCCCGCACCGTGGACACGGTGCCCGACAGGTTCACCGCCAGCACGCGTTCCCAGTCCGCGCGCGGCACCGTGGCCAGGGGCCCGCACGCGTCGGTGCCGGCGGCGGTGAACACCGCATCGATCCGGTCGTCGGCCTGCGCGGCCAGCTCCGCCACGGCCCGCTCGACCTGGTCGGCGTCGGCAACGTCGGCCTGCACGTGTGGACAGTCCAGGTGCGGTACGTCGCGGTCGATGATCAGTGGCCGACCACCGGCCACGGCCACCGCGCGGGCGGTGGCCGCGCCCAGGCCCGAGGCGCCGCCGGTGATCAGTACGTTTCCCAGGGTCGTCATACGTGTCCTTCCTTCTGCGTCGTGCACGTCACCTGTCGGCGGCCGAACATCGGGGCACCGGTCACGGCCGCGCCTGCACCGTCTCGACGAGGCGGCTGGTGGAATAGCCGTCGAGCAGCGGTACCAGGGCGATCCGGCCGCCGAAGCCCTCGACCACCGGCGCCTCCGGCAGACGGCGTCCGCGATAGTCGTCGCCCTTGACCCACACGTCGGGCCGCAGCAGGGCCAGCACCTCGGCGGGGGTGGGTTCGTCGAAGACGATGGCCGCATCGACCGAACCGAGCTCGCACAGCAGCCTGACCCGGTCCTGCTGGCCGACCACCGGCCGGCTCGGGCCCTTGTTGCGGCGCACCGAGGCGTCGGAGTTCACACACACGATGAGCACATCCCCCAGGGCGCGCGCCCGGCGCAGCAGATCGGTGTGGCCGGGATGGAGCAGGTCGAAGCAGCCGCCGGTGGCCACGACGGTCCCGCCGCGCGCTCGGGTCCGGCGGGCGAGCGCCACGGCCGGATGGACCGGATCGGCCGCCGCGGCCTCGCTTCCGGTCGGCGGGCGCGGCGTCCGCACGGCCGTCGGCTGCGGTGTGCTGTCGGCCCCGAGGTCCGCGGTCACGGCCACCGCGCCGGCGCCGCCCGCGCGGACGAATCCGGTCGCCGAGGCGACCGCGGTGGTGACGGCGCGGGTCAACCCGGCACCGTCGGCGAGTGCACCCGCCAGGGCCCCGGCGAACCGGTCACCGGCCCCGCAGACATCCGGGGGCGTAGGGGCGGGCGCCGCGTCCGGAGCCGGGGCCGGCACCCGGCGGGTGGCACTGCCCCGCCGGTGCAGGACCGCGCCGCGATCGCCGTCGGTCACCACCACCGCGTGGGCGTGCCAGTCGGCGACGAGCATCGCCGCGGCCTCCTCGGGTGCGCGCCCGGTCGCCGCGAACGCCTCGTCCCGGTTGGGGGTCACCGCGCGCACGCCCGGCACCGGCGCGGGGCCGCGCGGATGCGGGTCCCACACCACCGGCACCTGTCGCGCCGCGGCGGTGAGCAGGCTGCGCAGCCGCGGATGGGCGGCGGCCCCGCGCCCGTAGTCGGCGACCAGGATCGCATCGGCGGCGGCGACGGCCCGCTCGATGTCCGCCGACACCGGTCCGTCGCCGGCCCGGCCGGTGCCGTGGTCGATGCGCAGCAACTGGCCCTTCGGACCGCGCACCCGGGTCTTACACGCCGGGGTGCCCTGCAGCTGCAGGGGCAGCACCCGGCACCGGTCGACCAGGAGTTCGATGATCCGACGCGAATCCGGGTCCGTGCCCAGGGCGGCGATCAGCGTCACCGGCCGGGTCTCGGCGGCGGCCAGCAACGCCGCCAGCCCGGCCCCGCCGGGGCGTCGCCGTCTGCGCGAGATCTCGAGCACCGGCACCGGGGCCTCGGGGCTGGTGCGTGCGACCGTGCCGTCGATGTCGGTGTCGAGCAGCACGTCACCGACCACCACCAGCCCACTCACTGCCGGACCTCCGGGCGGTCCAGGTGCCGGTCGACCGCGGCACACAGCGCGTGGATCAGCGCCAGGTGCGCCTCCTGGACGGTGGACACCGACTCGCCGTCCACGGCGATCGCGGCGTCGCACAGCGACGCCAGCGGGTTCGGTTCCGCCCCGGTCAGCGCCCAGGTGGACACACCGATGTCGGCGGCCGCCTTCGCCGCCGCCACCGCGTTGGCGCTGGTGCCGCTGGTCGACAGGCACAGCAGGACGTCCCCGGGCCTTCCGTGTGCCCGCACCTGCCGGGCGAACATCTCCTCCGGGCCGTAGTCGTTGACCAGCGCGGTGATCGAGGAGGTCTCGGCGTGCAGGGCGATCGCCGACAGCGGGCGTCGCTCGCTGTCGAACCGGCCCACCAGTTCCGCGGTCAGGTGTTGCGCCTCGGCCGCGCTGCCCCCGTTGCCCGCGCACAGCAGCCGCCCGTCCGCGGCGAACACCGCGGCCAGCTGCCGGCCCCACAGGTCCAGCAGCGGCCGGGTGTGTTCCAGCCGGGCGAGCACCGCCCGCAGATCGCCGAACAACTCCGGCCGCCCGCGGCGCCCGTCGGTCTCGGTAACCGTCATCGCTTCTGCTCCCTCCCCGCCGTGGTCGACGGCGCCTTGCCCGCCCCGCCGGTCAACCGGTCGACGGCTGCGACCACGGCGGCCGGGGCGATCTCGTCGAGACAGGGATGCCCCGGAATCGGGCAGTCAACCGCCCGACTGTCCGCGCAGACGGCCCCCTGGTCGCCGAGCACCACCGTGGGCACCCCGTGCGGAGCCCACCGCGTCGCCGGGACCACCGGGGCGAACAGGCTCACCACCGGGGTGCCCACCGCAGCCGCCAGATGGGCGGCGCCGGTGTTGGGGGCGATCACACACTCCGCGCGGTCCAGTACGGCGGCCAGTGCCGCCAGGTCCGTGGCCCCGCCCAGATCGATGCCGCCCGCCGCGGCCGTCTCGGCGGCCAGCGCGCACTCCCCCGGCCCGCCGGTGACCACCACGGTGTGGCCCGCCCCGGCCAGTGCCGCCACGTGCGCGGTCGCGACCGCGGTGGTGGGGCGGCGCGCCGAAACCGAGGCGCCCGGGTGGTACACCACGTACCGCCCCTCGGGCACCGGGGCGCGCAGGGGCGGCAGGGGCCTGCGCACGGCGAGGAGCCGGTCATCGCCGGCGGGCGACGGGAAACCCGCCGCTTCGGCGAGCTGCAGGGCGCGCTCCGATTCGGGCACGTCACCGGGCGGGCGCAGCCGCAGATCGAGCAGCGCGCCGGGATAGTCGGTGCTGTAGGCGCCGATCCAGCCGATACCGGCCATCCGCAAGGCCAGGGCGGTGGGCAGCGCGGACTGATGGAACGAGGTGACGATCAGCGCCCGGTCGACGCCCAGCGCGGCCAGCTCCTCGACGAGGGCGTCGATGTCCGCGCGGGTCACCGGGTCGGGGCGCGGATCGATCCACGGCGCGGTCCATTCCAGTACCCGGTCCACCCCCGGCAGCAGGCGTGCCGCCGCCGCGCCGTGCGCACCGGCCAGGACGGTCACCCGATTCGAACCGGCCGCCACGGCTCGGATCGCCGGTCCGGTGAGCAGTACGTCGCCGACGCTGTCGAACCGGACGACCAGGCTGTGCCCGCCGGGCCGGGGGGCCGCCGCAGCGGTGCCCGCGGGGGTCATGCGCCGGCTCCGTGCCGGACCGCCCGGCGGGTCCGCCACCGCGCCCACGCCCCGGCCGGCCCGTCGGCGGCGGTGCCGCGGGCCAGCGCCTCGGCCAGATCGGTGGCGAGGATCCCGCGGCGCCGGGCGTCGTCGACCTCCGCGCGCAGCGTCCGCTCGGTGGGCACCAGCATCGCACGCGCCCCGGCCGCCCGCGCGGCCTCGACGTCCGCCCCGATGTCGCCGATCACCAGGCAGTGCCGCGGCTGCAGCCCCAATGCGGCGGCGGCCGCCTGCACCATCCCGGGCGCGGGTTTGCGGCATCGACAGCCGTCGTCGGGGCCGTGCGGGCAGGTCTGCCAGGTGTCCATGGGGCCGAGCAGCTCGCTCACCCGGTCGTCGACGGCGGCGACATCGGCTTCGGTCAGCAGCCCGCGGGCGATACCCGACTGGTTGGAGACCACGCCGATCCGCAGCCCGGCCGCCCGCACCCGGTCGACCGCTGCGCGGGCCTGCGCGGTCGGTCGTACGCGCGCCGGATCCGCCAGGTACGGCACGTCGACGATAAGGGTGTCGTCGCGATCGAACAGCACTGCACGGACCGCGTCCCGGCGCCGCGCCGCGGCACCGGTGCGCACGCCCAGCTCGCCGCGCAGCCGCCACAGCACGGCCGCCGGTGGGATCGCCACACTGGTCACCGCCATCCGGACGGTCTCGGCGCTCCCGCCCGGGCCGCCGCGCAGCCGCGCCCGCAGCAGCTCACCGGTGCCCAGCGCCCAGAGACCGGCCGCCGGTGCCGCCAGCCGGGGCCGGCCGGCCGCCGCGGCTGCGACGGCGAACGTGCCGGCGGCGACGATAGCCAGGTGGCGGCGCAGCCGGCCCGGCCCCTCCCCGATCAGCGTCCGCCACTGCGCGCCGTGCTCCCGGCGCATCAGCGCGTCGTCGGCGTTGCCGCGCTGGGCGCGCACGCTGGCGAAGAAGGACTCCTCGCGCAGCGGGTGCACGGTCCGGCGCCCACCGCGCAGCACCCCGAACGCGCGGTGGGCGCGCAGCCCCAGGTCCGCGTCCTCGCGGTAGGCGCGCGGGAAGCCCTCGTCGAAGCCGCCGAGCCGGACCAGTGCATCGCGCCGGTAGGCCATGTCCGCGGTGATCCACCGGGCATCGGCCAGTCCGAGCGTGGCCCGGTGTCCGTCGGTGGGCCCGGCGCCGGGCGGCGCCGGCACCTCGAGCACGGCCTGGGATGCGGCGGTCCCGACCCGGTCCGCCTCGACCAGGTCGGCGACCAGTGCGCGCGCCCAGTCGCCGGTGACCTCCACGTCGTCGTCCAGGAACACCACCCATCCGGTGCGGGCCAGCCGCCAGCCGATGTTGCGGGCCGCCGCCGGACCGCGGCCGCCCGACCGGGCCAGGCGCAGCGGCGCCGCGCCGGAGGGCCTTTTCGCCAGCCCCAGTGCGGCCGCCGGGTCGGCGGCCGGTGGCGGCGGCTCCGGCGAATCGTCGACGACGATGATCCGGGCCGGTGCCGGTCCGGCCGCGGCGTCCACCGAGGCGAGCAGGCGCGGCAGCGCGGGACGACGCACCGTCGGCACCACCACCGTGTATCCGGGGGTGGGCCGGGCGTCTGCGTTCTCGGCGATACCGGTCATCGGCCTTCCCCCTGCCCGGCGCCGTGTCGCCACACCGCGAACGGCCCGATCGCCAGCAGGTCGATCGGGGCGGAACCGAAGCACTCCAGTGCGTCGCGCGGAGAATCGACGATCGGTCGGCCCGCGGTGTTCAGGCTGGTGTTGACGATCACCGGGATGCCGGTGTGGCGCGCGAACTCGTCGATCACCCGGCCGACCAGCGGTTCGGCGCCCGGATCGACCGTCTGCGCGCGCGCCGTGCCGTCGACGTGGGTGACCGCGGCGAGCCGCCCCCGCCACTCGGGTGCGACGTCGTGGACGAACAGCATGTACGGACTCTCGGCGGGGCCGCGGTGGAAGATCTCGGCGGCACGGTCGGAGCGCACCATCGGGGCGACGGGACGGAAGGACTCGCGGCCCTTGACGGCGTTGAGCCGATCGAGGTTCGCGGCCGGGCCCGGGTGCGCGAGCAGGCTGCGCCGCCCCAGAGCCCGCGGACCGAACTCGGCCCGGCCCTGGAACCAGGCGACGATCCGGTCTTCGGCCAGGGCGCGGCCGGCGACGGCGGCGATGTCCGTGCAGCGCTCGTAGTCGATATCGGCATCGATCAACGCCTGCTCGATCTGCGCGTCGGAGAACCCGCGACCCAGGTCGTAGCCGCGCGGCGGAACGATCGTGTCCCCCGCCTCGGCCGCGACCGCCAGCGCCCCGCCCAGTGCGGTGCCCGCGTCCCCGGCGGCCGGTTGGATCCAGACCCGGTCGAACGGGCCGCGATCGTGCAGCACGGTGTTGGCGACACAGTTCAGCGCCACCCCGCCCGCCAGGGCCAGCTGCCGGGTGCCGGTGCGTGCGTGCAGCCAGTCGGCGGCCTCGAGCAGCACCGTCTCGAGCCGGTGCTGCACCGAGGCGGCCAGATCGGCGTGCGCCTCGCCCCACGGGCCGGCGGCGTCGCCGGGCGGGGCGAGCGCGGACCAGTCGATCGGCCCGGTGTGGAAACCGCCGGCCCCGTCGTGGGCGATCGCCCCGGCGAGCGCGTCGGCGTGCACGGGCCGGCCGTAGGAGGCCAGGGCCATCACCTTGTAGGCGTCGGCGCCGCGGTCGAACCCGAGATGGGCGGTCAGATCCTCGTAACACAGTCCCAGCGAGGAGGGCAGTTCCGTGCGTGCCAACGGGTGGAACCGCCCGCCGCGGTACAGGCCCGAGACGTGCGAATCGGCTTCGCCGCGGCCGTCGGCGACCAGCACCGCGGTGTCCTGTTCGGGCGCGGCGAGCGCGGCCGAGGCGGCGTGGGCCAGATGGTGGGAGACGTATCGGACGCGCGCCGGGTCGAGTCCGGGCAGCGCGGTGGCCAGCATGCGCGGGGCGCGTTCGACGTATGCGGTGCGCAACCACTCCCAGCCCGGCTCGGTGCCCGCGCGCTCGGCGACGACCCGGGCCGGATCGTAGGAGTAGGTCACCGCGTCGAGTTCCTCCGGACGCAGACCGGCCTCGGCCAGACACCATGCGATGGCGCGTTCGGGCAGTTCCCAACCGGCCATGGCGGTCGACGGTTTGCCGTGTTTGCGCCGGGTGAAGCGCTCCTCCTCGGCCGCCGCGACCACCCGGCCGTCGACGACCACGGCGGCCGCCGGATCGTGGAACACCGCGTTGACTCCGAGAATGCGCATCTGTCTCCGTTCCTGGTGGATGTCGCGGGCGCCCGCCCGCACGCTCACACCGCGGGCGCCGCGGCCCGCGCCTCCGCTGCGATCGTCCGGTGCAGGCCGCTGTCCAGGTCCACGGTCGGTCGCCAGCCGAGCAGTCGGCGGGCTCGGGTGATGTCGGGGCGTCGGCGCCGCGGATCGCCCGGGTCGGCGGGAGTGAACTCCGGTTCGGGGGCGCGGCCGAGCAGCCGGCAGATCCGCTCGGCCACTTCCCGCACGGTGACCTCCTCGGGGTTGCCGATGTTCACCGGTCCCGGATCGTCGTGGGCGATCAGCGCCCGCAGTCCGGCGACCGTGTCGTCGACGAAGCACAGCGAGCGGGTCTGCGTGCCGTCGCCGTGCACGGTCGGCGGCGCACCGGCGCGCGCCTGCGCGAGGAAGGTGGGCACCATCCGGCCGTCGTCGGCGCGCATGCCGGGCCCGTAGGTGTTGAAGATCCGAGCGATCACCGCATGCGTGCCGTGGCGGCGGCCATAGGCGACCGTGTAGGCCTCGGCGAACCGTTTCGCCTCGTCGTACATCGATCGCGGTCCGACCGGGTCGACGTCGCCGCGATAGTCCTCGGTCTGCGGATGCACCGCCGGGTCGCCGTAGACCTCGCTGGTGGAGGCGAGCAGGAACCGCGCACCGTGCCTGCGCGCCAGTGCGAGCGCGTTGCGGGTGCCCAGCGCGCCGGCGTCCAGGGTCTCCAGGCTCAGGCGCCGATAGTCCACCGGTGAGGCCGGGCACGCGAGGTGGAAGACCGCGTCCACGGGCTCGTCGACGTGCAGCGGCGCGGTCACCGATCGGCGGGCGACCGTCACCCCGGCGGCGACGAGGCGGGTGACGGCGTCCTCGCGCGCGGTGGACAGGTCGTCGATGCACAGCACCTGGACCCCGTCGGCGGCGAGTCGGGTGCACAGGTGTGTGCCGATGAAGCCCGCGCCGCCGGTGACCACCGCGGTGCGCGGCCGGTGCCCGGTCATGGCGCGCCTCCCGCCGACAGCACCGATCCGCCATCGGCCCGGGCCGGTGCGCCGTCACGTCCGCCGAGGTCGGCCTCCGGCGCGATACGCCGGTAGACCGCTTCGGTGTCGGCGGCGATCCGGTCCCAGGAGTAGCGCGCCTGCACCCGCTGGTGGCCGGCCAGGCCGAACCCGAAACGCCGGGCGTCGTCCCGGCACAGGGTGCGCAGGGCGAGCGCGGCCGCCCGGGCGTCGCGGGGCGGCACGAGCAGTCCGGTGACCTCGTCGATGACGGTGTCGGTCAATCCGCCCACCGCGGAAGCCAGAACGGGACGCTCACACGCCATCGCCTCCAGCGGCACGATCCCGAACGGCTCGTACCACGGTGTGCATGCCACCACGTCGGCCGAACGCAGCAGCGCGGGCATGGCGTCGTAGTCGACCCGGCCCGCCAACTGCACCCGATCGGCCACCCCGGCCCGGCGGGCGACCGCCGCCAGCCGGCGTGCCTCGGCGTCGGCCGACAGGCGCCCCGCGTCCGGTCCACCGGCGATCACCAGCTCGGCCTCGGGTACCGCAGCCAGCGCGCGGATGAGCGTTTCGAAGCCCTTGCGCGGCACGAGCCGGCCCGCCGTGACCACCCGGCGGCGCACCGGCTGGGCCGGCCGCCGCCCTCTCGCGCCCGGCGGTGTCCGACAGTAGGATGGCGGCCCGGCGCTACGGTCCGCGCCGGAGAAGCGCTCCAGGTCGACCCCGCAGGGCACCACGGTGATCCGGCGCCGCGGCATGCCCAGCCGCAACAACTCGGCGACCTCGTCGGTGCAGGTGGCCACGATGGCGTCGGCGGCCGTGCCGAGCCGGGACTCCAGGGCGATCCGGTCGGCCGGACTGGTGTCTGCCGCGCCCTGATGTCGGCGCTTGACCGAACCGAGCGCGTGATACGTCTGCACCACCGGCACCGACAGCGGCCGGGCGGCCGAGACCGCGGCCAACCCCGACATCCAGAAGTGTGCGTGCACCACGTCGGGGCGGTCGCTGCACCAGTGCCGACCGAGCGCGGCCGCGAACGCCGACATGTGGACGAGCAGCTCATCCTTCGGCAGCGGGCGAGGCGGCCCGGCGGGGACGTAGACCACCGCGTACCCGGCGTCCGCCCGGACCCGGTCGGGGCCGTGCGGATCCGCCCGCCGGGTGTAGACCGCGACCCGGTGGCCGCGCCGGACCAGCGCCGCAGCCAGGTGGGCGACGTGCACGTTCTGTCCGCCGACGTCGACCTCACCGGGATCGGCGAGGGGGTCGGCGTGTTCGGAGACCATCGCGATGTGCATCTACGCCACCTCCGGGGCGCCCGGCCGTCGGGCCGGGTCGGTCCCGGTGCGGCCGCCGTCGGCGACCCGGTCCACCGGGTCGCCGGCGACCGCGGCGGTGAGGACGCGATCCCAGTCGGTGAGGAACCGGCCGAGCCCGAAGGCGTGCAGCGCGTGCGCCCGGCCGGCCTCGCCCATCCGGCGGGCCCGCTCCGGGTCGTCGATCAGGGCGGCCAGCCCGGCATGCAGCGCGGCCGGATCGGTGCCGACCAGCCCCGCCTCCGGAGGCACCGCCCACGGCGCCTCGGTGGTGCCCAGCGCCACCACCGGCATCCCGAGCATCATCGCTTCGATCAGCGACAGCCCCAGCGAGGTCCAGCGGGTCAGGTGTAGATAGACCCGGCGCCGACCGAGCTCGGTGTGTAGGCGTTCGGTCGGCAGGTCGCCGGCGAGGTGCAGTCGGTCCGGCTGCGCGCCGGCCGTCTCGGCCAGCCCGTCCAGTCCCATGCCGAACACGTCGACCGGGGCGGTCTCGGCGAACCCGCCGATCAGGTCTGCGCCGACGATCCGCGCCCGGCGGACCGGCTCGTTGGACACCACCGCCGCGTGCGGCAACTCGCCGCGATACCGGTATCCGGGATCGGCGACCCCGTGCGCGATGACGGTCGTCGGTGCGCGGCCGCAGTCCCACATCAGAGCGTTGAATCCGGTGACCTGGACGACCGGGATCCGGTCCTGGTCGGCCAGCGGGTGGCGGGTGCGTGCGGCGTGGCCGGTCGGGGTGTTGTGTTCGACGTACACCGCCGGCACGTCCACCCCGGGCATGCGCCCGGTCCACCGCCGGGCCAGTTCGATCTCCTCGGGTCGCTGCAGCACCATCAGATCGACGGACGTCCGGCCGAGCCGATCGACCGGGACCTCCTCGGTGCGCGGCCACCGGCGTCCGCAGCGGCCGCGCGCCCACGGATCGTCGGGCCCGGTGGTGGGCAGCAGATAGCGGTGCGGTCCGCGGACGAAGGAATCGGTCCAGCCGCCGTGGACATGCCAGCACAGCACCGTCAGAGGATCACCGAAAGTCATGGCCTTCGAGTTACCCGGATCACGGGGATCAAACGTCGCGTGCCGTGACTTCGTACCGGGGCGGCCGCTCACCCGACGTAGCGGCGGGCCCGGGAGGTGCGTTGGGTGTCCTCGAGCAGGGTCAGTCCGTCCTCGACCCGGTCGCTGACCACCCGGCGTTCCCGGCGCACCCACACGGCACCGGCGAGGGCGGCGCCGACCGCGCGCACGGTGGCCGCATCGCGGGGTGCGGACGCCAGCACGGCCCGGGTGCGCCGCAGCGCGGACCGCGCCGGGCGGCGCAGCCACAGCGTCCACAGAGTGTTGCGGATCCCCAGGATCCGCCGCGCGGTCGCCTCACGCACGGTCGAGGGGTGATGTTCGATGACCACGTCTTCGGCCCACACCATCTGCCAGCCCTGATCGGCCAGATCGATCGCGAGCAGTTCCTCTTCGCCGCCGAGCCACATCCGGGGATGGAATCCGCCGACGGCGCGGAACGCGTCGACCCGCAGCATCGACAGCCCGGCCATCACCCCGAGCAGGGCCGGACCGGGCAGCCACGCCGGCCCCGGCACCGGCGAATACCGCAGCTCGGGGGTCAGCGGGTCCTCGGTCATCGCGGGCCCGACCAGGCAGCGCCCGGTGACCGAGCCGAGCAGCGGATGAGCGTCGAGCAGGTCGGCGGCCCGGCGCAGCGATCCGGGTCGCCAGCGGGTGTCGTCGTCGCAGAAGGCGACGTAGTCGGTGTCGATGTCGGCGATCGCCAGATCCCGGCCCAGCGCCCCGAGGTTCACGGGGCTGCGGATCACCGTCACCTCGGGGAACTCTTCGCACACCATCTGCGTAGTGCCGTCGGTGGAGCCGTTGTCGACCACGATCATCGCCATCGCGTCCCGGCCTTCGCGCATCGCGGTGAGCGTGGCGCGCAGCTCCGCGCGGCGGTTGTGGGTGATGGTCACCACCGTCGCCCGCGGATCGACCGGCCCGGGCGACGGTGCGGCAGGGCGCACCCGGGTCCCGGCCGGCCGGCGCCCGGTGCGGGCGAGCCGGACGATGCGCTCCTCGGTGCGCCGGGGCAGACGGCGGCGCCCGCGCCGGGCCTGCGGCGCGCGGACCAGGGCCGCGCGCAGGCCCGCCCGCCGGTCCGCATCGCCGAGCGCCGCCCACGCGGCCGCCGCGGTGTGCCGGGCGGCCACCGAAAGCGGTCGGCGCAGCCAGCTGATCAGCAGGTCGTTGCGGATGTGCAGGCGGCGGCGCCACTGCGGGGCCGGTCGGTCCGGGGACGGACGGTGATGGGCGACGACCGCGGGCACGTGGCACAGCGCCCAGCCGGCCGCGTCGAGATCGTAGGCCAGCAGCGTCTCCTCCGAGCCGAACCACAGCAGCGGGGAGAAGCCGCCGACCGCCAGGTAGGCGCGGGTGCGCATCACCACCGCACACGCCAAGAAGCCGAGCACCTCCGGACCGGGCAGTCCGGGACGCCGGCCCAGGGGGCTACGCCGCAGCGCCGATTCGATCGGATCGTCGTGCCCGCCCGGCTCGATCACCGTCCGGGCGACGATCAGACCCACGTCCGGGTGGGCGCCGAGCACCGCGGCCGCGTGGTCGAGGGATCCGGGTGCGAACCAGGAATCATCGTCGGCGAAGGCGACGTACTCGGTCGTCGCCGCCCGCACCCCGACCGTGCGGGCGGCGGCCCCGGCGTTGTGATCCAGCCGGATCAGCCGCACGCCCCCGCCGCGGTCGGCGAACCGTGC
The DNA here is from genome assembly GCA_021793835.1 of Actinomycetes bacterium. Lineage (GTDB taxonomy): Bacteria > Actinomycetota > Actinomycetes > Mycobacteriales > Mycobacteriaceae > Tomitella. The sequence continues at coordinate 20,830 of JAJYRZ010000023.1, forward strand.
CGCCACGGCCGCGGTGTCGTCGCGCGAGGCGTTGTCGACGACGATGATCGGGCTGTCGTGTTCATCGGTCAGCCGGGTCAGGGTGTCGGCCAGTGTGCCGGCCCGGTCACGGGTAGCCACCACGACGGTCACGGCCCCGCTCATCGGACCGACTCCCCGACCAGGGCGTCCAGCAGTCCGGCGAAGCCGGGATCGGCGCCCCGGCCGGTTGCCGGAGTGCTCGCGGCAGCGCGTCGCCCCGCCTCCGACAGCGCCCAGGACAGCCACGGGTCGACGGCGGCGACCGGGTCGTCGAGCAGCTCGGCGGCGGGGATCAGGGCGGGCCAGTGCGCGGCGCGGGCCTGCGCGGTGACCTTGCCGCCTCCGAGCACCGGGTCGACCGCGACCACCGGTATCCGGGCCCGCAACGACAGGACCAGCCCGTGCAGCCGTGTGCTGACCACCGCGTCGAGCCGGCCGAGCAGCGAGTCGAGCTGGGCGGGGTGCGGAACATCGCGCCCGGATCGACGCCCAGGCGCGTGTCGACCGGCACGACTGCGCAATCGGCGGCGTCCAACCGGGCGGCCAGGGCGGCGTGCACCCGGTCGTGCCGGCGCATACCGCCGTATTCGGGCTGCCCGGGGGCCTGGACGAACCCCACCACCGGGACCTCGCCGACGGCCGTACCGGCGGCCAGGTCCACCCGTGGCGGCCCGAGTCCGTCGCGGGCGATGACCGCGGCGAACCCGGTCACCGTGGCATCGGCCGGGTCGATCACCGACACGCCGACCGCGATCCGCACACACCGGTCGAACCGGCGGTGCAGGTCCATGATCGCCCCGCCGTGGATCGGCCCGCACACGAACACCAGGTGGGTGAAGTCCGCCGGGTCCTGGGCCGAGATGTCCGGGGCGCCGGGGCGCACCCCGCCGCTCAGACACGCCACGTTGGCGATGTCGGCGGCGGTGAGCACCGCGGCCACCCGGTCCAGGGCCAGAACGTCGCCGGCGGTCGCCTCGCCGTCGGCCAGGCTCGCCCATCCACAGATCAACACGCGCATGCGCCGGGGGTACCCGTATCCGCCCCGGCCATGCCGATCAGTCGGTGTCGGCCCGGGCGCGCAGGTGCTTGAGCGTCTTGGACAGGATCCGCGAGACGTGCATCTGCGAGATGCCGACCCGTTCGGCGATCTGGGTTTGGGTCATCGAACCGTAGAACCGCATCATCAGGATCGCCCGGTCGCGTTCGGACAGCTCGGCCAGCATCGGCCGGATCGCGGCGAGCCCCTCGACCTTCTCCAGCTCCGGGTCCTCCTCACCGATCAGGTCGCCCAGCGCCAGCCCGTCGCCGTCCGAGCGGACCGCGGCGTCCATCGAGTCGGTCTGATACGCCCCGCGGGCGAGCAGCCCCTCGGACACGTCCGCCACGGGGATGCCGAGTTCGGTGGCGATCTCGCGCGGCGACGGAGACCGGCCCAGGCGCTGTGCCAGCCGGTCGGTCGCACCCGAGATCTGCAGGTTCAACTCCTTCATCCGGCGCGGCACCCGCATCGACCAACCGGCGTCGCGGAAATAGCGCCGCACCTCGCCCATGATCGTGGGCACCGCGAAGGAGACGAAGTCGCGGCCGCGTTCGGAATCGAACCGGTCGATCGCGTTGACCAGTCCCACCCGGGCGACCTGCACCAGGTCCTCATGGGGTTCGCCGCGTCCGCGGTAGCGCAGCGCGATGTGCTCGGCCAGCGGCAGGCAGCGGGTGATCACCTCGTCGCGGGCCCGGCGCGCCGGGCGCGATTGCGGGTCGAGCTCTCGCAGTCGGCGCAGCTTCTCGGGAACGTCGGCGTAGTCGTCGCGCCGACGTTGCTTACCGGCCCCTCCGGTGTTCTGCCCCGTCACCGGTCGACGTCTCGGATCTTGCGGAATTCGATCACGGTCGGGTCCCGGTCCGTCTCCGGTTCGACCACCGTGACCCGGTCGGTCAGGGTGACCAGCACGTGCCAGCCGAAGCTGTCCACATCGGGGCTGTAGCCCGGCCGGGTGCGCACGGACGCCTCGAGCCGGAAGTCCGCCGCCACCTCGAAGTCCAGTGCGATCTCCGCCTCCGGCAGCGCCGCGGAGATCAGCCGAGAACACACCTCGTCGGTGGCCAGGGTGATGTCGGAGATCTCGTCGAGGGTGAAGTCGGCAGCGGTGGCCAGCACCGTGGCGACCCCGCGTGCGACCGGCAGCTCGTCGATCGCGGCCGGCAGCCGCAACTGCGCCGCCCGGCGCGGGAAACCGGTCACGACGACATCGGGAGAATGCATCCGAACTCCTGTGGCTGGAACCTATGACACGCGCAGGCTACCCGCCGAGGCAGGTGCTGAACTCGGGTCGACGCCGCGGGTGCCCCTGCGGTCCGGTCGGTCACTTCGCGGGGCCTTCGCCGATGTCGTCGGGATCGGCGTCGGGCTCGACCGTGCCCGCGGATGCGGGGCCGGGCGGATCGAATCCTTCGGTGCGCACGGCCTGCGCCATCGAGCCGCCCGCCTGGTCCGCCGCGCGGCCCTGCCGGCTCATCGGCTCGCCAGTCCCCCGCCCCGGCACCTCGTCGGGGCCGACGTCGTCGCCCTCGGGCAGCGGAACCTCGGTCACCTCGGTGTCGGCGGCACCGGTGACCTCCGCCCGGTCCTCACCCGGTGCGGCCCCGGGGCTGGGCGGCGCGGTCTCCGACCGTTCCTGCCAGAGCCTCTGTTCGAGCGACTCCCCGTCGCGCTGCTCCCGGGCGGTGGTGCCGTAGCGGTCGGCGCCCGACCACCCCTCCGGCGGATCCATGCCCTCCTCGAGCGGATCGGTCTGCATGCGGTCCTCGTCGAGGTCCTCGGCGCCGACCGCCGATCCGAGGATCGGATCGACGGCGTCCTGCGGATCGGGCACGTGCACCTCGTCCCCCGCATCGGGGGACGGAACGTCCTGGCGGTCCATGGTGGGTGT